>UQIS01000067.1 GCA_900541245.1 uncultured Collinsella sp. | reverse complement strand
ACTCCGCTGGGCACTATCGCTTGCAAGACTGTCTTTGTGTTGACGGCCTCCGATATTGCTCGTGGCGCCATGGCGCTGATTCGTGCGGTGCGTGCATTTCCCTGGACCAATGCCGCACCCTGCCCGCGTATTCTGCTGATGGCACCTATCAAGATCAAGCCGCAAATCGCCGATGTATATATGACCGATTTTGATGAGCGTTCCGTCGAGGCCTCGGAGTATTTTGCTGAATACTATGCGCACGTAGCCGAGCAGTTTGGCTGCGACTTTTTGAATGCAGCGGAGTTTGCCGAGCCGGGCGATATCGACTATCTGCATATGATGCCCGAAAGCCATGAGAGCCTGGGTCACGCCGTGGCAGTCAAACTCCAAGAGATGCTCGGTGAGTAGCACGACCCCAAACCACCGCAAAGGTGTCTGTCCCCTTTGCGGTGGTTTGGGCCGCGAATCTTAATACTGCCACATGTGGTTGACGGGGCCGGAGCCTTTGCCCATGTCAAAGCCGGCGGCGAGAGCGCCTGTTAGGTAGGCCTTGCCGGCGTTGACGGCGTCGGCAAGATCCATGCCCTGGGCCAGCGCGCAGGCGATGGCGGACGAGAGCGTGCATCCGGTGCCGTGCGTGTTGTCGGTCTCGATGCGCTTGTGGCGGAACCACGTGGTGAGTGGATCTCCCAGATGGTTGCCCTCGTCATCGAGTGGCGCGGGTTCGGCCAGTACATCGTTGGCCTCGTTGACAAGATGCCCGCCCTTAACGAGGGATGCGCAACCAAAGCGGCGGGTGAGGAGCATGGCAGCATTTTGCTGCGTGCGCTCGGAGTCGACCTCGTAGTCGAGCAGGGCCATGGCCTCGGGAATATTGGGCGTGATAACCGTCGCTAGCGGGAACAGACGGCGGGTGAGCGCCTCGGCGGCATCTTCGGCAATCAGCCGTGCGCCCGAGGTGGCTACCATGACGGGGTCGACTACCACGTTTGTCGCGTTCCAGGCGCTCAGGCGGTCGGCGATAACATCGATAATCTCGGCAGAGGAAACCATGCCAATCTTGACGGCGTTGGGGCGGATATCGTCAAAAACGGCATCGATCTGCGCCGCGACAATATCCGGGGAGATGTTCTGCACGGCGGTGACGCCCAGGGTGTTCTGTGCGGTGATGGCGGTGATGGCCGTCTCGGCATACAGGCGGTGCGCCGTGATGGTCTTGATGTCGGCCTGAATGCCGGCGCCACCGCTGGAATCGGATCCTGCGATGGATAGAACGGCAGGTACCTTGCTGCGATCCATGTTCGCTCCCTTGTTCGGTCGGAATCAAATGGGTCTATAAGCCAGCATTATAAAGATGCCCGGGCCGACTCTATGCCGAACCCGGGCGGGCGATGCAATCTTTACGCAAATGCAAGCAAATGTTCACACGTCAACAATTGACAGGCACCAGCTCGCCGCCAGAAGCGGCCGCGGCGACAGGGCTAGTCCTCCATGCCGAGGTCGATCGTGGTGCCCTCGAAGATCTTGTTGACGGTGCGGACGGCGCACATCTTGCCACACATGGTGCAAGTGCCCTCGGTGGCGGCGGGGGACTCCTCGTAGCGCTTCTTGCCCGTAACCGGGTCGAGCGCGCACTTCCACATGGCGTCCCAGTCGAGCTTGCGGCGTGCCTGGCCCATCTTGTCGTCCATGTCGCGGGCGTGGGGCACCTTTTTGGCGATGTCGGCGGCGTGTGCGGCGATCTTGGTGGCCATGAGGCCGTCGAGCACATCCTGGGCGTTGGGCAGGCATAGGTGCTCTGCCGGTGTCACGTAGCACAGGAAGTCGGCACCGGAGCTGGCGGAGATGGCGCCGCCGATGGCAGCGGTGATGTGGTCGTAACCAACGCCGATATCGGTCACCAGCGGCCCGAGCACATAGAACGGAGCATTGTGGCACAGGCGCTTCTGCAGTTTCATGTTGGCGGCGATCTCGTCGAGCGCCATGTGACCCGGGCCCTCGACCATGACCTGGACGCCGGCGGCCCAAGCGCGCTTGCACAGCTTGCCCAGCGCGATCATCTCAGCGGTCTCGGTGGCGTCGTTGG
>UQIS01000066.1 GCA_900541245.1 uncultured Collinsella sp. | reverse complement strand
GATGTCGTAGTAGGAATAGCGAAGGAAGGCAACTTTGGTACGCGCGTGACGATCGGCTTTTTTCTTCTGCTTCTTCTTTTCTGTCTTTTTTGATCATCTCGTCTCCTTTCTTGGCCGTTGGAATCTCGTGTGCCGGGTTTGACTGAATGGCGACCATAAACTGGTCCATGCAGATATTGCCAACCTGATGCACGCGCTCACCGCGATACAGCACATCCATACGATTGGAAAGCGTACGCGATAGGCCGTCGGCATAACCGATCGGCAGCGTGCAGATCTGAACGCGCGTACGCGGTACGCGGTAGGTAAAACCGTAGCCCACGCCCTCACCCATCGCAGGGTGTGCCACGCGCGTCACACGCGCATGGACGCTCATAACGGGATCAAGCTGCATCACGCGGCCACTCAGCTCGCACGGCTGCATGCCATACAAGCCAACGCCGGCGCGGATCATATCAAAATGCATCGAGGGGTCGAGCATCGAGGACGGCGTGTTGGCGCAGTGCACGATACCGCACTCAAAGCCCGCATCCTTAATGGCCTGAACGGCCTCGGTAAAGCGCTGACACTGCAGCTTGTAGTCCCAGCCCGAAGGTTCATCGGCCGTGGCAAAGTGCGTAAATACGCCGTCGCACTGAATACCGCGATGGAAATTAATACCGCGGACAAAGTCGAGCACCTGTGTGTAATGTACGCCTATGCGGTTCATGCCCGTCTCGATGGCGAGATGGTACTTGCCCACTTTGCCCGCCGCGACGGCGCATTCGCCATACGCAAGAGCAAAGTCAGACGTATAGACCGAGGGCATGATATCAAACTCGAGCAACGTCGGAATGGCCTCGATAGGCGGCTCGCTTAGGATGAGGATGGGTTTCGTAATCCCGCCCTGTCGGAGCTCAACGCCCTCGTTAACCGTCGCCACGGCAAACATGTCGGCACCGGCCGAATACATGATCTTGGCGCACTCAACAGCTCCATGACCATAAGCATCGGCCTTGACCACGCAGCACAGGCGCTGACGTGGATTCAGCAAGTTCTTATAGGCCCTCGTGTTGCGACGGAGCGCCCCGCGGTCGATCTCGACCCAGGACCAGCGCGTCAAATCGGCTTTATTCATGATTAGTCATCCGACCCTTCGTCCATGATTCCCAGATCTTCGAGCGCATCCTTTGCCGCCAGTTCCATGGCAGGACCGATCAAGTCGATAAGATCGGTCGCAATGACGCTCTTCTCACCATACTCCGTCGCCGCGGCAAAACCGGCGTAGCTGTGAAGTGCGACGGCGTACGAATACAGCAACTCCCAACGATCCATCTCGTCGCGCATGGTGGCAAGCGTGCCGGCCAAAATACCCGCGAGAACATCACCCGAACCGGCAGTTGCCAGAGAAGCCGGACCCGAGAGCGGCAGCAGCACACGCTCAACGCCACAGATAGCCGTCGTCGGCCCCTTGGCAATGACCACCAGATTGTCGGAGCCTGCAGCCCAGACAACCTTCTGCGCGGCCGCAATCGCGGTACCAAGGTCGTTCACCTCGTCACCGGCAACCAGACGCGAAAGCTCACGATAGTGCGGCGTCATAACCAACGGCTGCTCGCGACGATACATCTCGGGGTTACTATCAATACCGTCAATGGCAATTTTAGCAAGGCAGTTGAGCGCATCGGCGTCCAAAATAAGCGGTACATCAAGCTCGAGCAAGCCCGAAACCACCTGCATAGCGCCGGCAGACGTCGTCATACCGGGACCGCACAGCACGCAGCTGTACTTCTTTGCGATCTCGCACACCGTCATGCGCGCAGCGGCGCCAAAGGAGCCGCGGGAATCAGACGGAATAGCAAAGACGGGAATCGAAGGAAGTGCCATGCGAATGAGATTGGCGCAGGCGTCAGGAGCCGCGACTGCCACGTAACCAGCACCCGCGCGAGCTGCAGACTTGGCCGCCATAATGGCAGCACCAGGATATTGCGCAGATCCGGCGACAATAAGCACAGAGCCACGGGAATACTTATCGATATTCGTAGGTAGTGGGGCAAAGTAATCAACCAAGTCACCGGGCTCGACAATCTCGGCGGCGTGGTCGACATCATCGATGACCTCGTCAAGACGGTCGTAAAGATTGCCGCAGATCAAATCGCCAGCATACTCAGGGCCATCAGCGCTATACAGACCAATCTTGGGCGCAATCATCGTCACCGTACGCTCGGCACGAATGCAGTCATCATCAACAACGCCCGTCTCGGCATTCAGGCCCGAGGGGACATCAATGGATACGACACAATCGGCGCATTCATTGACCGTAGGAATCCAGATGGAGAACGGCGCACGCAGATTCCCGTGGAAACCGGTACCAAATATGGCATCGACAACAACATCGGCCTTATCGATCAAAACCTCGAGTTCGTCACGCGAGGGGCCGACGCAAACGTGCACATCGCGGCCGGCAGTACGACGAGCAACATGACGTGCCAGAGCAGCAGGAATCTCATCCGGCTCAACCGGAGAAACGATATCGACGTCCACACCCTTATGGCTCAGGATATCGGCGGCAACCCAACCGTCGCCGCCATTATTACCAAAACCGACCAGAACGAGAACCCGATCGGGATTGAGCTTCAAGACCTCGTTGGCGGCAAACTCACCCGCTAGCTCCATAAGCTCGGCCTTCGAAGTCCCTTCGCGTTCGATGATATCCTCGAGACGAACGACTTCTTCGGTACTCAAAACCGGTTTCATCTATGCTCCTAGCGTATCTTGCGAAGCATCGCCCAGGTGCTCCGTCAATGCTGAATTCTGCAGCTGCTCAAGCTCATCTAAAACAGAGCGAGCCTCTTTAAATGTCTGCGCAACGCGTTTCTTAGTGCTCACCTTTTCATCTTTTGGCTTAGGCCGAGCATCTTCGGTAATCGCGATGGCATTCGCAACGGCTAAGTCTCCTGTAAGCGTAATGGAAAGAGCGACCTCAACAACACCCAGCTCATGAGCGATCTCGAGTGCACGGCCCGAAAGCAGCGCCTTCGGTTTGCCGAGTTTATCACGCGTTACCGAAACATCCTTGCGACCCACGCCTTGACTAAAACCCGTGCCGAGAGCTTTAAGCACCGCCTCGCGCGAAGCAAAGCGGCTCGCATAGTGAGCAGCGGGACGCGATGATGCATCGCAATACGCACGCTCTTCTTCGGTAAACACACGCCGAGCAAACGACGGCGTCTTTTCAAGAATTGATTTCATACGGGAAATCTCGACGATATCAACGCCGATACCAGCTTCAGCCATGTTCACCTCCACATCGCACAGACTAAGTTATTGTAGCCCGTTCACAGAAGATGCGACAAACGAGGGTTATAAAACACAGCTACTATGTGAGACAAAAGCCCATAAACGCAAAAAGGGGGAGGCCGCGAGGCCTCCCCCTTCTCAGTTCAAGCGTACGGCTCGGTGCCGTCCACCGGTCAGCGGCGC
>UQIS01000065.1 GCA_900541245.1 uncultured Collinsella sp. | reverse complement strand
TCGTAGAGCGCCTTGCCGTCCTCGAGATAGCCCTCCTGGTCGAAATGCATGATCTCGATCTTCTCGGTTTCCTTCATTTGTCTCTCCTTTCTGGGGTTGTTTCCACATCCCCCATGCCAACGGGCATCAAAACCCGCTTACATTCCGTAACACTCAGCCGCTTTGGCCTTAAGCGCATTGACTGACTCTTCGTAGCCCTCCGCCTTGACCTCCATTTGCTTGGAGACAGCATCGAGATACGGGTGAACGTCCCATGACTTCAGACGCTCGGCGATTATTGCCGCAATCGTCTGGAAGAACACGAGATTGGGAATTGCACTGAGCAGCGGAGCCACCTGAGGCACCACAACCTCGTGAGCCCTACCCTTGGGATGGGCCGTGAGCAGCACCGTTTTTGCCGTAACGTTCGATAGCGCATCGGCGATATTCGCAAGACGCTCCGACCCCTGCGGATCGTCGACAATAAACACCAGGTAGCCTGGGGTTATCTGCATCTCGGGACCGTGGACGAACTCCTCGCCCTCGTGATGCATGGCAGGAATCTTGATGGTCTCGCTCAGCTTGAGCGCTGCTTCCTCGGCAACACCATAGTTGGGGCCGTTGCCGACGACCATAGCGGGCGTGTGCTCAGAAAGCTCGAGCATGTGGTCTTGGACATATGCCTCGGCGGTCTTGCACATCACGGCATTGGCCTGGATAGCCTCGCGCAGGTCGTCAAGACGCTGGGCAACGCCCTTGGCGTCAATCGTTCCGCGCGCCTGACCGCCGTAAATACCAAAGAGCACCAGGTACTCAACGAGAACCTCGACGCCCAGAGTCACAAAGTCCACCGACTCGACGCCCACACCGTAGTCAAGAACGATGTCAGCGTGTTCCTTGATGGGTGCCTCGACGTTTGCCGTGAGCGCAACTGCAGCCATATCGTGTGCGCGCATGTAATCGAGCGCCGCAATCGTATTGGTCGAATAGCCACTCTGCGAAACGGCAATGTTGAGCGCATGCTGTGGATAGGTGTGTTCAAAATCGACGAAGGCCTCGGGCGTCACAACGGACACCTGCATTTGCAGGGCATCTTGCAGGTAATCGCGGGCGCAATCGGCGGCATGGCGCGACGAACCCGAAGCAACGATACGAAGTGCGTCAAAAGAACCGGACTGGAAAATATCAACGAGCTGCGCTACCAGCTCAGACGAACGCTCGAGGTTCTCTCCCATACGCACATGGGCAAACTGAACGTAATCGAGCATCTTCATCGTCTCACCTCGTAACAAATCATTAGTATTTGATACCAATCACGATTACAGGTTACGGCTTTTTGATACCTCTTTGTCGATTAATTTATCCCCATCGGCGAACGGTCGATTTTGAGCCATGTAAGGTTGTATATACAGTCGGTGAAATTGCCCAAACAGACCGGCTGTTACCGCGCGTAATGCAAAGCCCCAGCTAGTACGTATAGGTGTAGCCGCCCGCATCGCCACGATTGAAGGACTTTACATACTCGATAGCCTGACCGCTCGCGTCATAGCTCACGCATTCCAAAAGCAAAACAAGATCCCCTTGTTCCAAGCCAAGCAAGCCCGCGTCGCGTGCACCCACCGCCTCGATATCAAGCTTCTCCTGCGCCATGACCGGCTTTCGGCCCAGCATCTCATAGGTCTCGTACAAACTGAAGACCGACACGTCAATATCTTCGATTGTGGGAAACAGCAGGCACGGGATGAACGCCATCTCAATCGATACGGGATCGCCGTTGACGCAGTTCAAACGCCGAATCGAATACAGCAAATCGTCCTCGGCAATGCCGAACAGGTTGGCATAATATGGGCCCGCATAACGCTTGGAACGCGCGAGGATGCGGACGGACGGCTCGCCGCCCGAAGCACGAACCGACTCGCGAAAGCCTCCTGTTCGCTCGTAGGCAACGGGCACTTTCTGCGCCACAAACGCGCCCTTTCCGCGGACGCGTCGAATCTGCCCGCGCCGAACCAGCTCATCGACAGCACTTCGGATGGTCAAGCGTGTCGTACCAAATTCCTCGGCGAGGTCTTTTTCGGACGGAATCATGGAACCCGTGGGATATATTCCGCGTTCGATACGCTCTTCAATGCGACGTCGTATGCGCATATAAACCGGGGTGGCATCTACTGTTTCAGCCATTGTTCACCTGCCACGCTCCTCATGCCGTTCTTTTCACCGTTATCGGCAAAGCGGAACTTTGTGGGCAAAATCACCGATTTGCAATGCTCCACAAAACGCATGTCCTTATCAAATTCGATCGTGCTCTCATAGAACACCGGCGTTCCCTCTTCTTGCTGGAGCAGCTCGGCCTCTTCGACGTTCAAACGCGAGATGGAGATATGCTCACGTCCATGCTCAACACGCACGCCGCCTTCTTTGAGCAGGACATCGTAAAGGCTCTCACACTCAAAATCGTGATCGGGAAGCGCGGGACACAGGGACAGGTTAACGTGAGCGGTCTCGATTGACGCCGGCTCGCCCTCAATAAGTCGAACGCGCTGCATACGGAGTAAAGGAGCGCCTACAGACACCCCAAGCTTGTCGGCAAGCGCCTCATCCGCCTCGATGGTCCCGGTGGAAACCAGACGAGAAGAGGGGTGCAGGCCGGCAGTCCGCACAGCATCGGAAAAGTTATACGTTTCCTGAAAGATGTTCAGCGGCTTGGGAGGACACACATACGTACCCGATCCGCGACGGCTCTCGAGCGTTCCACACGAGATGAGCCGCGTGATACCAGCGCGCAACGCCGTACGCGAAACGCCGATCTCTTCGCACAGCACGCGCTCGGCCGGCAGGCGATCGCCGCCGGCAAGCTGATGGTGCTGGATATACCAAAGAATTCCCTCAACAGCACGATCTTTGGGGGGAATTGCATAAGATTCGCCTGCCATTGCACAGACTCCTCATTCAGAAACGTATGCCGCCAAAATTAGGCCAGCCCTCCCATGGCATCAAATTCGGCCTTGATCTTCTCGGCGACATTCCGATACGACTTATATAGACTTGAATCGCGTTTGACTTCGTCGGTCATAACGGGAATCTCCAATTTGGAAACCTCGTCTTTTCCCGTCTGAACCGCCACAACAACGCCCATACCAAGACACATATTACGCTTGGCGGCATTTATTTTTGCTGCCTTGGCAGGATTCGCCAGGATACGCTGGGCAAATTCCCGTTTTGAGGCCACTTCCTCGGCCTCCGGATCGCCTGCCTCGGCCACTTCGCACTGCAACACGTCCGCATAGTCAAAAATCTTCGGCTCGCCGCCGCGCTGATGTACGGCCCACTTGCGACGCGTGGCATCCTGGTAGATAGCCGGCAAAAACGTAAACCGCGGCGGGTCCAAAATCGTATCCGTGATGGTAAACACATCGGGATCAAAGGCATCCTGCGGGTTTTTCTTCTTGAACAGCCCCATATCAGCCTCCCGTACTAGCATTAAACAACTCAAGCCAAATATAGCACCAATTTCAAGTCGCCGCCTTACCCTATCGGTACGCGGCCTCTATGGCTCGCCCAGCGGAAGAGCTTACGGACGAGGGCCGGGGGGGGGGGGGGGGGGTGGGGGGGGGGGGAGCACGACAACACACAGACAAGGGCGCCGCCCCCGCCCGCCCGGAAAAAAAGAGCCCGACCCCG
>UQIS01000064.1 GCA_900541245.1 uncultured Collinsella sp. | reverse complement strand
TTACGAGCTCCTGTGCGAATTGAAGAGAACGCTCCCGCAAACTGCCTCTTGACAACTTATAGGAGCGTCGGTTTTGTCGTATGTGCGAAAAGCGCCCCGCAACTGGCTCAATTCCAGTTGCGGGGCGCTTACGTTTGCCTAGATAAAACCGACCAAAATAAACCTGTCCCTTTTTGGCAGGTTAGTCCCAGAAGCTGTCTTCCCCATCCTCGGACTTGGGTCCGCGGTCGACGTACATCTTATGGGTACGCTTCTCCATTACAAAGGCAAGAATCGCAAATAACAGGATGCCGCCGGCGAAAAGGATGGCAAAACCGGTGCGGGTGCCAAACAAAAAGGAAAAAACTGCGTCCATTGGGTGCCTTCTTGCGTAGTTGAGTTGGGTCGTAAACGCTCATAAGTATATACTTGCCCATACATGTACAAGGTTGCAACCTAAATGGAATGTATATCGCCGGAGGATCTAATGCTTGATATCAAGTTTGTTCGCGAGAACCCCGATGCCATCGATGTCGCCATGGCTAACCGCCAGACGTCTTGGGATCGCGAGAAGTTCTTTGAGCTCGACGACGAGCGTCGTGCCGTCATCACCGAGGTCGAGGAGCTCCAGGCTACGCGCAATGCCGAGTCCAAGAAGATCGGCGCCCTGATGAAGGAGGGCAAGAAGGACGAGGCCGAGGCCGCCAAGGAGGCCGTGCGCGCCGTCAACGAGAAGATTGACGGTCTGGCCGAGCGCCGTACTGCTCTCGAGCAGGAGCAGTACGACTTCATGGCTCACCTGCCCAACATTCCTTGCGAGGCCACGCCGTACGGCAAGGACGAGGACGAGAACATTGAGCGCCGTCGTTGGGGCACCCCGCGCGAGTTCGACTTCGACTTTAAGCCGCACTGGGATCTGGGCACCGATCTGGACATCCTCGACTTCGAGCGCGGCAACAAGCTCTCCGGCAGCCGTTTTACCGTTCTCGGTGGCGCTGGCGCCCGCCTGGAGCGCGCCCTCATCAACTTCTTCCTCGATACGCACACCAGCCGTGGTTTTAAGGAGTGGTGGCCGCCCATCGTCGTCAAGCGTCAGACCATGTTTGGCACGGGTCAGCTGCCCAAGTTCGAGGACGACGCCTACCTCGTCTCGGGCGACAACTTCCTGATCCCCACCGCCGAGGTCGTGCTCACCAACCTGCACGCCGGCGAGGTCCTCGACGCCGACACCCTGCCGCGCCGCTACACCGCCTTCACCCCCTGCTTCCGCGAGGAGGCCGGTTCCGCCGGTCGCGACACCCGCGGCATCATTCGTCAGCACGAGTTCGACAAGGTCGAGATGGTCAAGTTCGCTAAGCCGGAGGAGTCCGACGAGGAGCTCGAGAGCATGACCGCCGAGGCCGAGTACCTGCTGCAGCAGCTGGGCCTTCCGTATCGCGTGATTAGCCTGTGCACCGGCGACTTGGGCTTCTCTGCCCGTCAGACCTACGACGTCGAGGTCTGGCTGCCGAGCTACAACGCCTACAAGGAGATCAGTTCCTGCTCCAACTGCGGCGACTTCCAGGCCCGCCGCGCCAACATCAAGTACCGCGACCCCGAGAACTTCAAGGGCTCGCGTTACCTGCACACCCTTAACGGTTCCGGCCTGCCGGCTGGTCGTACCATGGCTGCCATTCTGGAGAACTACCAGAACGCCGACGGCACCATCACGATCCCCGAGGTTCTGCGTCCCTACATGGGTGGTCTCGAGAAGATCGAGCCCGAGGCGTAAGGTCTCTTGCAAACATATCGCATGATGAGCGGCGGGGCCATGGGGCTCCGCCGCCTTTGTTTGCGCGCGGCTTGCGACGTTTTGACGCGGAAGACGGCCAAAACAAAAAGAGGCCCGATTCCGGGGGAAGCGGGAATCGGGCCCTGCTCGCGCGCTCGCGCTGCCCTGCGGGCTATTCTGCGCGTGGCGTCATGCCGGGTTTGGCGCTACTTTCTCGTTCCGGAGATGACAAGTCCGTTCTCCTCGCAGAGATCCTTGATGCTAATGTCCTTGGCCTCAAGCTTCTTTTCCTCAAGATCTTCTTCGCAGAACTCAATGGACTCGAGGAATGCCTTGCAGGCGGGGTCGTCGGTGGTCGCCATAAAGAGAGTGATCTCGACGCTTCTTCCGGAGTTGGGAATATCGGTCGCGAGGTGCATGCTCGGTGTCTTGTGCCACGTAAAGTTGACGGTCTTCCAGGTATACCGGCCGATGGTCACGTCTTCTCCACGCTCATAGCCATCGCGGGCCGAGTCGTTGGTGACAACCGTCTCGGCGTCCTTCGTGGAGCTTACGCCAAAGGAGATGACTTTGTTGCTATCCTCGATGCCGTTGAAGAGGATTTCAGACACATTGCCATCGCTTCCGCTGCGCGCCCATACGTCGTAGCCCTCGGGTGCGTAAGCCTTGAACCACGTAAAGTCGATACGGTCGTCGGCGGGCTTTTTGGACTCCTTCTTTTCGGTCGCCTGCTTGGGGGCGCTGCCGGCGTCGCTGCCAGCAGGCTTTGCAGAGCTACCGCCGTTGCAGCCCATGAGGGCCATGCTCAGGGCAAGAGCCGCAACGCATACCGCCAATAGCTTCTTAGTGATCTTCATGGGTTCTCGTCCTTTCTTGCTCGACCCTCTCCGTTTTCCTTACAGACCGTTGTGTGGAGCAACGTCTGTCGTACACAAATGAACTGCGGGGCTACTTTCCCGGCTTGTACTCAGTGAGGCCGTTTTCCTTGCAGAGGTCGGCAATGCTGATGTTCTTGGCCTCGTTATGCGCCTCTTCGAGGTTCTCGGGGAACTCGAGGGACTCGAGGAATGCCTTGACGGCGGGGTCGTCGGGAGTCGTCATGAACAGGTAGATAACGACGCTTTGGCCGGTATCGGGAATCTCGGAGATCAGTTCGACGCTCGGTGTCTTGTTCCAGGTGAAGTTGACGGTCTTCCAGGTGTACTTGCCGATGGTGATATCTTCACCTGCTTCGTAGCCGTCGCTCTCGGTTTCATCGGCAACGAGCGTCTCGGCGTCGTCGGACTCAACATCAAAGGAGATGGACTTATCGCTCTCGTCGACATTCTTGAAGCAAATGCTGCCGACGAAGCCGCCGTCGCCGCTGTCGGACCAGACGTCATAGCCCTCGGGCACAGAGGCCTTGAACCAGGTGAAGTCGATACGGTTGTCCGCGGGCTTCTTGGACTCCTTTTGCTCGGTAGTGCCCTTGGAAGCGCTCCCGCCACTGGAAGAGCTTGTGCCGCCGTTGCAGCCCATGAGGGCCATGCTCAGGGCAAGAGCCGCAACGCATACCGCCAGTAGTTTCTTGGTGATCTTCATAGGTCCTCGTCCTTTCGTGTGCGTTCTTTTCATTTCGACCCATGAGTCGCTGCGTGGATCAACGGATGCCGCCATGGGCCCTTCCTACTTACGAGGCTATCGGTCGGGGGCATTTTAGGAAGTGCCTTGGGTCCCAAAAGCGTCGTGCAAAGCGCTACAAGCGTCCCATTTTTGAATGTGGGGCAACAACATGGGGGAGGGGAAAAATATTTGGGCAGGCGCGAGCCATCTACCTGCTTTTCCGTTGCTTGGATGCGTGCGGCTAAAAATTTTTTTTGACTTTAAGAGAATTTTTTCTTGACGCGACCTAGGGGCGGTGGCATTATGAATAACGCGCTGCGGCGTTACCTCAGCTGGATAGAGGGTCTGACTACGAATCAGAACGTCATAGGTTAAAATTTTTTTTTAA
>UQIS01000063.1 GCA_900541245.1 uncultured Collinsella sp. | reverse complement strand
AATGAAGATCAGGGCCGCCATACCCAGCGACCGTGAGCGGTGTGCGTCCATAGTTGTCCCTTAATTCCTACAACACAGTGTGGAATACGGCGAATTGTCGGATCGAACACAAGCCCCAACATCAACGAGAACCTACCTAGTGCATTGCAAGAACCCATTGGGGGGTACCGTCTAAGACGGTTCGCCTATGCCACAATGCATAAAATATAATATAGATGCCAATCATGTAAGCCGCAGGTCAAGAGGTCTTTTAATTTAATACCAGTTGATATTTACCTGTTAACAGTCTTGTATCATACCGGCTATATTCAGTGGAATTATGTATATGTTTAAACAACTTAACTTTGGCCAGAAAGCCGATCGGAGGGGATAGCCGCCCCCGTTGTGATGCAACCAAACCTGCCCCCTGCACCAAAAAGGGCGCCGACCATTGCGGTCGACGCCCTTTCTTATTGGCGGTTATAAGCCCCAGCACTTATTTGTTGACCTGGCCGGCGCGGACGGCGGCCTTCTTGCGGTCGGTGGCGTTGAGCAGGCGCTTGCGCAGGCGGATGTTCTTGGGAGTAATCTCGACCAGCTCGTCGTCGGCGATGTACTCCAGCGCCTCCTCCAGCGAGAAGGTGCGGGGCGGCACCAGCTGCACGGAGATATCGGAGGTCGAGGAACGCTGGTTGCCCAGGTTCTTGGTACGGGCGATGTTGACGACCATGTCGCCAGCCTTGCTGCGCTCGCCCACGATCATGCCCTCATAGCACTCGGTGCCCGGCTCAACAAACAGCTGACCGCGCTCCTGCAGCGTACCCAGAGCGTAGGCAACGGCCTTCTCGGTGGTCATGGAGATCATGGCGCCGTTCTGACGGTTGCCGATCTCGCCGGCGTAAGGACCATACTCCAGGAAGGTGTGGTAGAACACGCCCTCGCCGTGGGTGACGTTCATGATGCGGTTCTTAAGACCCATGATGCCGCGCGTCGGGATTTTGAACTCGAGGTGCGTCACGATGCCCGAGGTGTCCATGCTCGTCATGATGCCGCCGGAGGTGCCAAAGACCTCAACGACCTTGCCCGAGTACTCGTCCGGGCACTCGACGACGGCCTGCTCAACAGGCTCCATCTTGTTGCCGTTCTCGTCCTTCTTAAACAGAACGCGGGGACGGCCGACCTGGAACTCAAAGCCCTCGCGGCGCATGGACTCCATCAGGACGGACAGGTGCAGGATGCCGCGGCCCGAGACCTCGACGCCGCTCTTGTCCTCGAGCTCCTCGATCTTCATGGTCACGTTGTTCTCGGCCTCGTTGAACAGGCGCTCCTTAAGCTGACGGGCGCCCACGATGTCGCCATCGCGGCCGACGAGCGGGGAGGTCGAGGCCTCAAAGACGATGGACAGGGTCGGCGGGTCGATCTCGATGGGCTCGAGCTCGACGGGGTTCTCGGGGTCGGTGTAGACATCGCCGATATCGGTGCGGTCAATACCCACGACAGCAGCGATATCGCCAGCGCCGACTTCCTGGCACTCGGTACGGCCCAGGTAGTCGAAGGTAAAGAGCTGCTTGACGGTAGCGGTGGCACTGGAGCCATCGTTCTTGACAACCAGGATCTGGTCGCCCTGGTGGATGGTGCCGGAGTACACGCGACCGATGCCGATACGACCAACGAAGTTGGAGTGGTCGATGGTCACGCATTGCATGGCCAGCGGGGCGTTCTCGTCAACCTCGGGCGCGGGCATATCGTCGATGATCATGTCGAGCAGCGGGTACATGTCCATATTGCCGTCGTTAGGGTCAAGGCGGGCAAAGCCATTCATGGCGCTGGCGTAGACCACGTGCTCCATGGCGAACTCAAGCTGGTCGTCGGTGGCGCCCAGGTCGGCCATGAGGTCCAGGCAGTCGTTGTAGGCCTTCTCGGGGTTGGCGCCCGGACGATCGATCTTGTTGATGACGATCATGATCTTAAGGCCGGTGTCGATAGCGTGACGCAGCACGAAGCGGGTCTGGGGCATGGGGCCCTCAAAGGCGTCGACCAGCAGCAGGGCGCCGTCGGCCATACGCAGCACGCGCTCGACCTCGCCGCCGAAGTCGGCGTGGCCCGGGGTGTCGATGACGTTGATCTTAACGTCCTTGTACTCGATAGAGATGTTCTTGGCGAGAATCGTGATGCCGCGCTCGCGCTCCTGGTCGTTGGAATCCAGAACGCGGTCCTCGACCTGCTGGTTGGCACGGAAGGCGTCCGTGGCACGCAGGAGCTTGTCGACCATCGTCGTCTTGCCGTGGTCGACGTGGGCGATGATGGCGATGTTTCTCAGATTGTCTACGCGCATGTAGTTCCCCTATCTTCTATCTATATACAACCGGCACGCGTATGCGACCCACCCAGCAATGCAACGCTCGGCGGGAATATTGAGCCTTTTACCGAAAACTCGTTTATTTTAGCGATTTTAGATGAGAGGGGTTTCCTCACCTGCAGGTTCAGGGTCGCTCCACATAAAACCATCGCCGGCGCCCATGCCCTCATACAGCACATATGCCGAAAAACCGCTCTCGAGCGTAGTCTCAAAGAAGCTCACGAGCAGAGCATCGTGATAGCCGCCGTCAATCTCGACGCAGCCGGTGTAGCCGATGGCATAGCGAGCGATACGGCCCAGGCCCTCGTCCTTAAGACCCATCTTGTGCTCGGAGATAAAGTTGGTGGCCGCCTCGAGGCACGCCTCTTCGCCATCCTCATCGAGCGCCGCCAGATAACGGTTGGAAGCGGCGTCCTCAATTGCCACGACCACGCCAGGGTTTTCACCGGCGGCAAGGTCGTCCAAGAACGCGCCGATCAGATCGCACACCATGGCGTCGAGCTCGGCGGAGACGTTACCGGCGTCCTGCATATCCTGTGCCATCTTTAGACCTTCCCATCGAGTCTGGCGTCGTTACAGTTCTTGCGCCTCGGCGGCGATCTTGGCGGCAGCGTCGCGGGCGCGCATCATATCCATCGCGCGCTTGTCGAGCACCTTGATCTGACTGGTCAGCATGACCGTATCGACCACACCCCAAATCACAAGGCCCGTAGAGATCGAAAACCCAAGCGCACCAACTGTACCACGAAGGCGCGAGCAGATTGCCGCGACAAGGGCGGAGACGACAACCATCTTGATAAACGAGCCGCGGCGTTCACGAAGCGTGCGGGCCTGCGTCACATAGGCAATGCGAGCCGCCTCAGAAGCCTCAGAGCGCATCTGGGCCTCGCGCGCGATAGCCGCCGCCTCGGCCGACATGCCGCCGGCCATCAGCGAACGCTCCACAACCTGGCCGCCCCGCATTTAGAAGTCATCGGGGGAGAGCGTATGGACGAACTCGTCGAACTTCTCGAACTCCTGCTCGTCGTCAACTTCCTCGGCATGGGCAGAAACGGTACCCAAGCGATTCATGATGTCGTCCTCCACAAACATGGGGGCATTGCTGCGCACGGCAAGGGCAATGGCATCACTGGGGCGGGCGTCGATCTTGCGCTCGTCACCATCGGCCAGTACGACGATCGTCGCGTAGAACACCGGCGGCTCGGCGCGAACGATCTCGATGCGCTCGAGCTTGGCGCCCAGGGCGCCAACAGTATCGAGCAACAGGTCATGGGTAATCGGGCGCTCGGCGCGGCCGCTATCGATGCCGCGGCTAATGGCAGCAGCTTCAAACGAACCAGTCTGAATGGAAAGGGAACGCAACGGCGCGGGCGAGTCCGATTTGCTGCAGCGCTCGCGAAGCACGATAAGCGATGGCACGGGACCGGCGGCCATGACGATGGTCTCTATGTCGACACGAACCATGGAACACCTCCGGTACGTAGCGGATAACACGCGGCAGGGTCGCCGCATTGAATAGCTATACTACCCAATCTTTCGCACAGCACACAAAACCAAAATGAGATTTATCGCAGACAAGAAAAAAGCCCCGAGGCAACGCCTCAGGGCTCTTCACAGTTTTGATGGTGGACCTGACAAGATTCGAACTTGTGACCTCCCGGTTATCAGCCGGACGCTCTAACCAACTGAGCTACAGGTCCATCATGGTGGAGGTTAGGGGGATCGAACCCCTGACCTCAGGCTTGCAAAGCCCGCGCTCTCCCAGCTGAGCTAAACCCCCACGGAGACAGTAATAAACACCCCAGCGGCGACTCGGCTCTCGCTGGGGTGTTTATTGCGAAAGAAAGTGGTGGACCTGACAAGATTCGAACTTGTGTTCTCACGGTTATCAGCTTGACGTTCTACCCAACTGAGCTATTTGTC
>UQIS01000062.1 GCA_900541245.1 uncultured Collinsella sp. | reverse complement strand
GAATTTAAACGGCTGAAAAAGGGGCATCGACCTGCGCCGATACCCCTAAAGTAGACACACATTTTGTCCTATAAGCCGAACGTGCTGGTACGAGCTGTGAGCCAGTGATCTCTGTCTCCACAATTGAACATAGATTACGCAGGGAATTCAATGAATGAACGCAGACGCATTGTGCAAAATGAGCAATGACGACACCTAAGGTGAACTGCGTAACATAAAACGCCTTAGGTAACTTCACTTCGATTTTGGCGTCAAAAAGAAAAAGGCCAGAGGCTTAACACCTCTGACCTGCTCTTTTGATGGTGGGCGATACAAGATTCGAACTTGTGACCCCCTCCGTGTGAAGGATATGCTCTACCCCTGAGCCAATCGCCCGTCGCCTTTCGGCAAAAGAGATACTAACATAGCCGTGCGTGGTTTACCAAGAACTTTTTGCTTCCGATTTTAAATTCGCGGGCGCAAACCGCGCCACAGCAATCAGGGCAGCCGACAAACCCCTAGCTAAACCACCCTTTATCGCTTGATCCACGAGGTTTCGGGCCGGCAGATAAGTCGCGCGTTGTTGTAGGCCATGTCGAGCGTGAGGCAGGTGCGCGCGGCGTAGAAACCGTCCTCGCGTTGGATGGTCAGCGCCAGCTCGGGCTTGTCGCCGGTCAGGCACAGCGGCAAGAGCAGCTGGATCCGGCCGCCGTAGAACTGCGGTACCGCGAGCGTGTAGTTGGCTGCGGCGCGGCGGGCGGCTTCGACGACGGCGCCCTCAAAAGCGCGGCGCAGCAGCAGCGAGTTGTCCTCCCCCATCAGGCTGGCGGGGATGCGCGTAAGGTTCTCCTCGTCGCCCAGAATGTGGTCGATGTTGGAGCGGATGGGCAGGCGGTAGTCAAAGACCAGCTCGGAGGGGTCCTCGGCAAAGCGCACGCGGCACGGCAGGTACTCAAACGAGACCAGCATGGGGTCGCTTTCCTTAAAGAAGCCCTTCAAAAACCAGCGCTGGCGCGCGTCGGGCTTGGTATTGGGCTCAAACAGGCCGTAGATGGTCTCGTAGCGACGCGTGTACAGGCCGGTATTGAATAGGCAGCGGTCATCGTCGAACACCAGCGGCAGGTTGGACGGCCCGGTCTGGTCCAAGTCACGCTCGGTCAGGAACACCGCGCGGCTAAACGAAAACGGCAAGTAGTTTTTTAGGATGCGGTTGCTGGGACCCCAATCCTCGGGATCGGCGAGGTCGACCAGGCGGTCGTAACAGGGCTCGGGGCAAAACGCAAACTCGTACACATTGCTGCACAGGGTGCTAGGGAGTTCCATGTGGCGTCCATTCCATTCAATAACCGGCATGCGGATGCTTAGATTCTATACGTGCGACGCACCGTCGAGACGCACAACGCAATTGCGCCTTAGTTCTTTGACGAGCTCGTCGCGGGAGCGGCTTTCGGATACGAGGTCCTGGATCCAGGCGTAGTGCGGGAAAAACCGAGATCTGTCGACCAGACCCCCGATTTTACGCTTTCGAGACATGCTTTTTTAAATAGCAGATGTCTTGGGGCTGCTATGGCGGCCATGTAATTTGAAAAATGGAAGTCCGATCAACAAATAGGGGTGCCACGGCAAACGCCGGGGCACCCCGTCTCAGAACCTATATTGCTTTCCCCTAATCCTCTAAGTACTTAGAGGAATGCAAGGACAACAGCAAAGACAATGCACGTGACACCTATCCCGAGCGGAAGTCGTGCCTTCTTCTTTTTGTCCTTAATAAGAAAAGCCTCGATTGCAGACGCAAGGACCAGAAATCCGCCGATAATTAGCAGGTCAAGCGCAACGAAACGGACGGTCGAAATATCGGAAGAGATCCCTCCGGCATTAACGTTCACGAGCGTAAAGATCGCGGCGAAGACGGCAAAGAGTGCCAGCACATTACCGTAAATACGAGATTCGATATTGGCAACTTCTTCCTTTTTGTCTTCAACCTTTTTGAGCTCTCCGGCATAGACGTCGGAATAGTCGGCGAGCCCATTAAAGTTAAGCTCATCGGAAAAGGCTCCATGGTAAGGATGGGCAACCGTGCCTTCGACGTGCTGGAATGCGACCTGCGCGATGCCCTTAGACTTATCGAGGGTAATGGTGCTGCCGCTTACGTTTGTAACACGATAGAACAGCCTAGTTCCATGGCCAGGGAAATAGAGCGGTGCATCCAAAGAAAGCCCTTGGCGAATGCGCGAATTGCGCAGAAGTACGCTAGCGGTCAGATTGTTGGGTAGCGCGACACATTCAACGCAAGAGACAAAAGTCGAGTCTCCGGGGCCAAGCTCGACCTCGAACTGCTTGCTTTCATTAATGTAGAATCCGTCGGTGCGCAAGTCATACGTAACCTGGCCGATGTTCGAAGCATCGGCATTGAGCAGCACCTTGTTGTCGATAAGCTCTTGAATCTTAGTATCGCTCAAGTACATATGAACCACTTCCTTAGGACAACGAGTATAGCACTGAGGTATTGCACTGGCGGCTGTCCCCAAAGGGGACACAGGTGAAGTAAGTTCAACTTCTCTACTCGGCACGCACCCTTAAATAAACTCTCCCGTCTCCAGGTCAACGAAGTCCGCGAGCTTTATCTTTCCGGAGAAGCCGCTCCCCTTGTACTTTCCTGCGTAGGTCTCAGTGTCGAACTTGAACGAAATGTTATACAGCTTTCCAGTCTTTGTCTTCCTGATTAGCCCGTTTTCCAGCATGTAGCTCAGTACCCTCTTATGGCTTTCTCTATCGTTTCCGTTTAGGTAAAAGCAGCAGACACCTTGTTTCGAGCCCGCCGCGATGAGCGTTTCGGGATTCGAGTATTTGGCCTCTACGACGACGCCATCAAGAACTGCGGTTCCGACAATGTCGTCCATGAGGGCGGTTTTGAATGGAGAGAAGAAGAACATCCATTTGCCGCATTGGACAGGATTTATGTCGTGGATTCGCTCCTTATTGATAAACCAAATCCATGAGAACGATTTGACCCTGGCAATCGAGCCGGATTCGTTAAGAAGCGTTTCTTCGACGGACGGCGTTAATTCCTCGTTGTTGCCTGTGTTATTTGAGCTTGCCATTGCATTAATCCTAACAGTCGCCCTTAATAAAGCTCCTCGCCAGCAGCCTCGAGCGCTTGTATCGCTGCGCGTTTTAGCTCATTGAGACTTTCGTAGCCGCTTTCCGACAGCTGGATTATTCGCACGTTGAATGAGTCACCGTACTTGTAATCGGCATACACATCGCAATTGCCCCTACCGAGAAACTGTATGGCCGCTCGATCAATTGCCTTTGCGCTTTGGCCTACGTAGTACAGATCTTTGGTTGCATTATGGACAATGAAGATGCCAGTAATTTCGCCTTGCTGTGTCAGGGCCTTTCGCTGAGACATAAACTCTTCGGCGCTCGCGGCGATTTGAGGATCATCTTCTAGGAGCGATTGGCGTAGCCCTAGTAGTTTCTCTTGTTGCCTTGATGCAGTAATAACAAGAAAGAGCCCGTCCACAAAAAAGAATAAGCCAAGGAGTAAGAAAGTAAAAGAAAGCGAGCCATATATGCTGGCACTCGATGGCAGAGCGGAAAAGAAACTGACAATTGCCAATACAAGCCCAGTAACGCTGATGACTTTTCCGATCGGGATGAGCCTCCTTGGAGGGGCCGATGCGACGGTTTTGATTTGATAGTAGTTCCTCATGTTATGACTCCAGTGATATAGGCAATTGGGTCCAAATGAAGCTTTATAAACGGTAGCATTTGGATTGCAATTATCTTATCGCTCTGGCAGATGGGGTGTAAGGCTCAACATCGGTAATGGATCGAGAGGCAGTCGAGCTGAACAAAATAGTGCCGTCGCAGCGATGGCTGATACGGCACCAATCTCTAAGAAATTGATTTAGTAGTAGGCTAAAGACTTCTGCAATAGCTGCATTCATCCCTCTCTGGTCTCACTTAAACGGGGCCTTAGCAGCGAAATGCGGCAGCCAGGAGCGTTGTTCCCAGAAGGAAAAGCGTTACGGAAGCGGCAATCCAGTCGCTGTCGGCGGTCTTGGGGAGTGTCGTTGCGGTCGTGCTGGTGGCTTTAAGCTTAGAGGAAGCAGGCACTGTGGTCTTGGTCACCGTCGTCTTGATCGTTATGTTTGTTTTGGGCGACGTGGCCGCAGGTTTCACCGTTGGATCCGTCGTCGGCCCCGCACCGGGCTGCCCTGCAGCAGGGCCGGCACTACCATCTGGTTTACCCTCCCCGCATCCAGGCACGTCGTCTCCATCGGTCTCCCCTGCCGGTGGCGTGGCGGCATCGGGCTCAACCACCACATGCGGTGCCATCGCACCGGCAGCATTCACCACGCCGTCAGCACCAAAGGCCCCGCCGGCAGGCGTCACAAACCGTGCGGACACAAGCGAGCCGCCCAAGCACGCGACGCCGCCATCGGTACCTGCCGCATCGAGCCACGAGGCATCGACGGAAAGCCGACAGCCGGCCGCCCCATCGCCAAGGCCTAAGTCCTGCAGATACACGCCATAAGCGCGCACGCCCGCTCCGGACCCTGTGTTTCGTCAAGAGGATTTGAGCAAAAAGAGCATCGGAAATTGAGCAGCCTGAGCATCGGAAGCGCGCACGC
>UQIS01000061.1 GCA_900541245.1 uncultured Collinsella sp. | reverse complement strand
GCGCCTTTAGACGCGAGCCCGGGGCCCGTGGGTTATACCCTAAGAGCAAACCACCCTTTTTAAGGGTGGTTCTGATTTCGGTCAAATGAAAATACTTTAGTTAGTTAAAGAAAAGCGTTTTATCCGACGTGCGTGCGGAGTACAATCTCGTGCATGCGAATCGACGTGCCATGGGCTTTGGTGTTGTCCTCGTGTCCCGTCCGGCTCTACGCTCCGGGCGTGCGACGTTGCGACGCGGTCGACCTCAATCCTTGCGTACGGGTTCGCGAGTTTGCAACTGTGTATGTAAGGAGCGGCATATGACTGTCGAGAAGAAGGATATCGATTGGGGTAGCCTCGGCTTTGGCTACATGAAGACCGATTACAGCTACGAGGCCCATTGGAAGGATGGCGAGTGGGACGAGGGCGGCCTGACCACCGACCACACCCTGCATGTCTCCGAGTGCGGCGGCATCTTCCATTACTGCCAGGAGGTCTTTGAGGGCCTGAAGGCCTACACCGCCGAGGACGGCAGCATCGTCTGCTTCCGTCCCGACATGAACGCCGAGCGCATGTATAACTCTGCCCAGCGCCTCGAGATGCCCCCGTTCCCCAAGGACAAGTTCGTTGAGGCCGTCAAGCAGGTCGTTTCTGCCAACGCCGCCTGGGTTCCGCCCTTCGGCTCCGGCGCGACCCTGTACGTGCGTCCGTTTATGATCGGTTCCGGTGACGTGATCGGCGTGGCTCCCGCTCCTGAGTACACGTTCCGCATCCTCGTGACCCCGGTCGGTCCGTACTTTAAGGGTGGCCTCAAGCCCGTCAAGCTGCGCGTTTCCGAGTATGACCGTGCCGCACCGCACGGCACCGGCAACATCAAGGCCGGCCTGAACTACGCCATGTCCCTTAAGCCCACGATGGAGGCCCATCGCGAGGGCTATGCCGAGAACCTGTATCTCGACTCCGAGTCCCGCACCTATGTCGAGGAGACCGGCGGCGCCAACGTCCTGTTCGTGAAGGAGGACGGCACGCTCGTCGTTCCTCAGTCGCACACCGACTCCATCCTGCCCTCTATCACCCGTCGTTCGCTCGTTCAGGTTGCTCAGGACCTGGGCATGACCGTTGACCAGCGTCCCGTCGAGTGGGCCGAGGTCAAGGCCGGCACCTTTGTGGAGTGCGGCCTGTGCGGCACCGCTGCCGTCATCTCCCCGGTTGGCGAGATTGACAACAAGGTTTACGGTGCCGACGAGACCGTGACCTTCCCGGCTGGCTACACCGAGATCGGTCCTGTGATGAAGAAGCTCCGCGAGACCCTGACTAGTATCCAGTCTGGTGCTGTCGAGGACAAGCACAACTGGGTTTACACCGTCGCGTAAGCTGTCTTAGCTGTCCGGCCCGAGAGCGGCCTTCCTTTCCGGCGCGTCCTCGGACATGAAAGAACCTCCGCTGCGCACTTCGTGCGGCGGAGGTTCTTTCGTCCTGCGGAGTGCGCCGGAAAGGAAGGCCGCGCTTTTGTTTTGGTTCGCGCCATGTGGGGGTGGTGGCGACGTGCATTTTTGCGAGTATTCTGCAGTCGAAGGCCCCTGCATACCGACCTCGGGCAAAAAATCGGGATTTCTCGATGTTTTCTACGAATGATGGGCGGGGTTATGGGCTGACAGCGTTTGATTTGCAGGGATATTCACGGTCTTTGGCATTTATCGTGGCGCCCGAAGCTCTTGGTTATGTTGAATACTCCTAAAAATGCACGGCGCTTAGAGGGGGACCTTCGCGAAAAAGGAAACCGCCCCGTCGAAGTATGCATTCGACGGGGCGGTTTATGCATTTGGCCGATTAAGGATGCGCCGTCAAACTACTAGAACTTGACGGTCGGGGCCTGGCGGGCTGCCTCGGCGGCCTCGAAGCCCTGGCGCTCCTTAAACTGGAAGATGCCGGCAAAGATGACAGCCGGGAACGTCTGGATAGCATTGTTGTAGCTGAGCACGCAATCGTTGTAGCTCTGGCGTGCATAGCTAATCTTGTTCTCGGTATCCTCGAGCGATGCCTGCAGCTGCGTAAAGTTGGTGTTTGCCTTAAGATCGGGATAGGCCTCGGCTACGGCGAAGAGCTGGCGCAGCGCACCGGTCAGCACGTTGTCGGCTTCCATCTTGGCCTCGGGCGTGGTGGCCTTGACGGCGGTGTTACGCGCGCTGATCACGGCGGAGAGCGTCTCCTGCTCGTGCTTGGCGTAGCCCTTGACGGTCTCGACCAGGTTGGGGATCAGGTCGTTGCGGCGCTGCAGCTGCGTATCGATGTTCTGCCAGGCGTTATCGATGCGGTTACGCTTGGTGACCATGTTGTTGTAGATGCCGGCGATGGCGCAGACAATCACAATGACAACAACGATGCCGATGATGACGGTAATCATGATGTCTCCGTTTCGAATGGCCGCGGCGGCATGCGCCAGCTGCCGTTGGTATAACGCTACTAGTATACCCGCAACGTTTTGTCGTGCCGAACTTTCCGGTAAGCGTTGTGTTTTCGGCGGGGTTGGCACCGGGGCAAAGCGCGCGAGGTACAGGTGTAAGATATGCGACAGATTGACGAGTGTTGTCTTTGCCCTGAGGATGGCGATACCAGTGGACCTTCGCATTAAGAAAACCTACCGCGCCCTGTTCGATGCCTTCACCGAGCTTCTCGAGGAGCATCGTTTTGAGGACCTGACGGTTGCCATGCTGTGCGACCGCGCCATGATTCGCCGCACGACGTTCTACAAGCACTTTCGCGACAAGAACGATTACTTTGCCTTTTATATCGATGAGCTTATGTCGGGCTTGCCGCAAAAACAGCCCGATGAGGCCGGCGCGGTGTCTGCCGAGGACGTGCGCGCGCTTCGACACGCGATTTTGGACGATGCCATGGATTTGATTCTGACGCACGAGCGGCTCATGGATAACATTTTGGCAAGCAGCATGTCGGGCATGTTGACCAACGTTATTTGCGACCGCATTGCCCGCTCCATCCGCGAGCGTGTGATGAACGTGCTTGCCGAGGATGCCCTGGCCCCCGTGTCACTCGAGACGACGTCTGAGTTTGTCGCCGGCGGTATTATTCGACTTTTCACGATATGGTGGGAATCGGGCCACGATCTTGAGCGTCGACCTGAGATAGCCGACGTGGTCGATGCACTGTTTGAGCGAACCATGACGCCGGTGCATCACTAGAAGTGGCGGAGAGAGGGGGATTCGAACCCCCGGAACGCTCTCGCGCTCAACGGTTTTCAAGACCGCCGCATTCAACCGCTCTGCCATCTCTCCGTGAGTCGTAATGATAGCATCGTTTTGAATTTGCAACAGGGAAGGCGAACGATGACGATCACCGAAATCGACGAGAAGTTCATGCGCGAGGCGTTGGCGGAGGCGCGAGCCGCCGCGGCGGTGGGCGAGGTGCCCATCGGAGCCGTAGTGGTGCGCGACGGCGAGATTGTCGCGCGGGCGCATAATCGTCGCGAGCTCGATCAGGATCCTTCGGCCCATGCCGAGTTTGCGGCCCTGTGCGCTGCCGCTCGGTCGCTTGGCCGCTGGCGCCTTTCCGACTGTACGGTCTACGTGACGTTGGAACCCTGCTGCATGTGCGCGGGCCTTATGGTTAACGCGCGCGTGGGGCGCTGCGTGTATGGCGCGGCTGATGCCAAGGCGGGCGCGCTGGGTTCGCTGTATGACCTGAATGCCGATTCGCGTCTGAACCATCGGTTTAACGTGACGGCTGGGGTCCTGGCAGATGAATGCCGTGAGCTGCTGAGTAGCTATTTTGGCGGTCTGCGCGGGGCGGGCGGCGCTGATTGCGGCTGTGGGGCCGATCTTGAAGCACACGCCGCTCACGCCGCAGCGCTCGCGGGTGCCGAAGAGGATGCTGGCGTGGCGGTTGACTTTGGTCCTGCGTGCCGCCGACCCCGCCGTGTGCTGTTGGCGATCGACTCCTTTAAGGGCAGCGTGTCGAGTGCGCAGGCGGAGGCGGCGGTTGTCGAGGGCATGCGCCGTGTGTGGCCTGATGCCGAGGTGCGCGCGTTGCCGCTGGCGGATGGCGGCGAGGGGACGCTCGATGCCGTTGCCGCGTGCGGCGGTGAGATTGTGACCTGCGAGGTGGCAGGTCCCTTGGGCGACCGCGTGTCTGCCCGGATGCTGGTGGACGACGAGCGCGACTCGGCTGTAATTGAGATGGCCGAGGCGGCGGGTATTGGGTATTCACCCTGCACGGAATCGGCGGCGCTTGCGGCTTCGACCTATGGCGTGGGCGAGCTGATACTCCGTGCGGTTCGCGCCGGGGCAAAGACTATCTATATTGGTCTGGGCGGCAGTGCCACCAACGACGGTGGCGCCGGCATGCTGCAGGCGCTGGGCGCGCGTGTGGTCGATGATCAGGGATGCGATGTCGCCCCCGGTCTTGTCGGCCTTGAGCAGGTGGCGAGCGTTGATTTGGCGTCAGCGCTGCAGGCTTTGGATGATGCTCGTATCGTTGTGCTTTCCGATGTCGAGAATCCGCTCGTGGGGCGTCGAGGCGCACTGGCGGTGTTTGGCGGGCAGAAGGGCCTGCCGGCGGATGATGTCGAGGTGCTGCGCAGATACGACGGCTGGATGGTCGGCTACGGTCGCCTGCTCGATGCGGCAATTTTCGAGGCGCGAGCCCAGGGGTTGTTGCGCACACCCGAGAACGCACGGACATTTGGCTCGGTGCTTGGCGTGCCCGGCGCGGGCGCTGCCGGTGGCTTGGGCGCGGCGTTGCTGGCGCTCGGCGCGGAGCTACGCTCGGGTGTGGAGACGGTGCTCGATCTCGTGGGGTTTGACGAGCGCGTGCGCGATGTCGACCTGGTCATTACAGGCGAGGGCAATATGGATGAGCAATCCGCCGCCGGTAAGGCGCCGGTGGGCGTGGCCCGTCGCGCGAAGCGATATGGCAAGCCGGTGGTCGCCGTCGTGGGCGGTCGCGCCGTCAACCTGGATGCGGTGTGTGAGCAGGGTATTGACTTGGTTTTGCCGATTTGCCGCAAGCCCATGGACCTGGAACAAGCACTCGATCCGCAGGAGGCTACGGCCAACCTCATCTGTGCCAGCGAGGCAGCCGCCCAATCCTACGACCTTGGCCGTATCTAAAACCCATCCCCTCGATAAGTTGCGGTGAAATACGGAGCGTTTTTGCCTTTAAGGGGCTAATTCAGCCCGTATTCCACCGCAACTTCGAGAATGGCCATTCGAGGTTGGCTGCCTTGGGTCTTGGGTCGGACCGTTTGCCACGAAATGCGGCCATCTACTACGTTAAACCGGCCACCCTCGACCATCCCGGAATTTGCAAAAACAAAACCGACGCTCCTATAAGTTGTCAAGAGGCAGTTTGCGGGAGCGTTCTCTTCAATTCGCACAGGAGCT
>UQIS01000060.1 GCA_900541245.1 uncultured Collinsella sp. | reverse complement strand
GCGGCGTTACCTCAGCTGGATAGAGGGTCTGACTACGAATCAGAACGTCATAGGTTCGAATCCTATACGCCGCACCAATTGAAATTGAAAGCCTCCGGCAACGGGGGCTTTTCTCTTATGGAAGCACCGCATGGATTCGAACCTCGGTCGAGGCGCGAGCGTGAAGAAAACGCGGAGCGTTTTTAGCGAGCGGGCGAGGGCGCCGGCAGGCGGCCGAAGCCGGTGCGGATCCGCGAAGGAACTTAATCGGTGCTTCATAAAATTTTTCCAAATTGTTGCTTGACCCATTGAGGGGTCACGTGCATAATAATCCGTGCGTTGCGGCGTTACCTCAGCTGGATAGAGGGTCTGACTACGAATCAGAACGTCATAGGTTCGAATCCTATACGCCGCACCAATTGAGTTTAAAGCTCCCGGCAACGGGGGCTTTTCTTATATATCGATACATCTGAACTAACCGCCCTGTCGCATACCAGGGGATACGGACTCGATCGATTCCTTCAAATGAGTAAAAATCCAATTCAATAAACTTTTTTGAAAAAATGCTTGACCTATATTCAGTCCATGTGCATAATAATCAACAAGTCGCGGCGTTACCTCAGCTGGATAGAGGGTCTGACTACGAATCAGAACGTCATAGGTTCGAATCCTATACGCCGCACCATTTGAGATTAAAGCTCCCGGCAACGGGGGCTTTTCTTTTACGCCAGCTTGAGTGCTTTCGTCCAAAGGGACGATTTCCTGTCGACTCGTGTAAGATTCCGAGTAGATGTCGCGACTTATTCGCGACCACTCCTTCTTCAAACGACCGATCAGGGTGATATTTCGTGGCAGAGCGTCCGACATACAAGCTCAGGTTTCTCGATCCTAAGAAGCGCTTTCCGGCGATGCCCGAGCAGCCTGCGGGACGCTCATATGGCGTGGTCTGGAAACTCTTTGGCGAGGATCAGCATGAATCTTGTTATGTCGTCGAATTCGTTGGCAAAAGTCATGTGTCGCTTTTGGGCTACGTAAGCGTTTCGGGTGAGGTGTACAAGGTGGACCGCCCCGTCAGCGAGGCTCCGCTGCCCAACGATCCCGACATGGAACTGGTCCTTGACGAGTCGGATTCCGGTATTGGTGAGATCATGGTAAGGGAAGCCAACGGTGCAATGCGCGCGTGTGCGCAAACTGCCGGCTCTCCCGAAGGCCCCATGCGCGAGCAGTCCGACCACGAGACATGGAATTCGACCCGCGCCCTTCCTTACGGCGAGTTCATGGCCTCGATGTTCTTGCGTTACGTGATATTTGCCAACTCCGAAAGCGCTATTGTGAACACGGCGGACGCCGGCGGACTCGACGAGGGTATGCAAAACGTTGTCGACAAGATCAAGCTCGTAAAGTTGTCCGAGCCGGTCGAGGTGTTTTTGGGCTTTAACACGGCACCGCTCCCCGATGCTATCGAGACGCTGCTTTACCGCGTTGACCATGCCGAGAATCCGAGCGGTATCGAGCGCTATGCCGCCGCCCTTATGAGCGAAATTGACTTGCCCCGCCTGCGCACCATCGCTGCCAAGTCCGAGATGAGCCTGGCTCGCATTGATCGCTCAAAGATTTTCTATCTCAATTTTGATCGTAGCCTGTTGGACCAGGACGAGATTGACATGCTGCTTGCCATCGAGTGCCGTCTCAACCGCCTCTCCGGCATCCTTGAGCGCATCGGGGCCGGATTGGTCCCTGCGGCATCCTCGCCGAGCCTTGAGGGCTGCGCGCTCTTTGATGCGTGGCATATCGCCAAGACGACCAACGATGTTCCCCGACTGCTCGATACGGCTTCGAGCGATAACCCGTGGGCCAAGCCGGGAACGGTTTCGTGCCAGCCGGGCGGCGAGTGGGACGTGCGCACGCGTTTTGCGCGAATCGTTGAGGCGCTCAACGTGGTCACGCGGCTCGACTATACCTATCGGGCAAACGTTGCCGAGGGGATTATGCTCGTTCGGTTTGGGCAGTCTGTCGTTGATGCCATGCCGCAACGTGAATACGACGCTCAAGATGACGCCTGGCGCGAGCTGGACGAGGATACGCGTGCGATCTGGGCCGCGGAGCACGATGCGCGCGTGGCACTCACGCTTGCGGCAGCGTGTTTTGCCGCAGGCACCTGCATCACGCGCTGCTATGTGCAGATTGCTACTCCCGACAGTGAGCAGGGCGAGCGCGTTGTCGCAACGTATTTCTTTGGGCGCGCGGCCTATCTGGCCGATTGCATGTCTGTCGCCAAGGATCTTGAGAGCATGGACATGGACGATATGCCGTGCAAGCGTGTGCTTGAGGCGTATGAGTCAACCGCTCCGGAGACGATTGAGCCTGCGGAGGTTCATGCTCGTCCGCGCGATGACCATCGCACGCTGCCGCCGGCGCTGCGCGATCTGCTGCTTGCCGATACGGCTGACGAGCTGGAGGTCATGGAAGAGGACGACGACCCATACGTGGCCCGTGTTGTTGAATTGCGCGAGCAGGCAAAAGTCGACCGTACAGGTGCTTTTGAAGGCTTTTCCCGTCTTGTCGAGGAGTTGGAGGCTAAGTGCGCGGTCGCCGAGCTTTTGGCGACAGGTCCGGTTCAAACGCAGTTTTGCGATAACCAGCTGGTGCGCATGGTGCTACCGGTGTTGGAAGAAGACCGCTCTGTGCGGATCCTTCGTGCGCCCGATGCACTGTACTTTGCCCAGCACGAGATCTGCAGTTTTTACGCCGAGCAAGAGGACTTTGAACGAGCGCTGCCCGAGGTGCGCCATCTTTACGATCTGGCGCGTTCGTCCATGCAATCGCACTTTGCGCTCATCAACGTGCTTGCGCGTCTGGAGCGCTTTGACGAGATTATCGAGGTGGCGCGCCACGGCCTACGTATTGCCAGCGATCGTTCTGCAATCGGCTACCTGTTCTATCGCTTGGCGTTTGCCTATTGGAATTGCGATCAGCTCGACCTAGCACTGGCTTGTTACCGTCTGGTGCCGCGCGGCGAGGAGTCGGGCAGTAGCGCGCTGGAAGAAATGCAGGGCCTTATGAACGAGATGGGCGTCAGCGAGCCTCCGACGTTCGAGGAAGCGGTCGAGACCATCCGCAAGGCTGGACTCGAGCTGCCGCCAGTGTCCGTCGTGACGAATCAGCTGGCAGATGCCGCTGTTCAACTGGTCGACAACGGCTTCTTTTTCCTGGCACGCGGTTGCATCTTCCAAATGTGGCGCACCATGGGCAACGACGAGCTCGGCTCCCTCAACCGCTCGCTGGGGTAGGGGCGATATAGAGGGGCCGCACCGCGCTATTTGTATCGGCGCGGGCGGGAGGACCCGGCAGGATCGGTAAGGCATAAAGCCGCCGAGCCTGCTAAAACTGTTAAACTCTGCTAAAGTTGCTAAACTTTGTTAAAGTTGTTAAAACTAGCAGAGGAGGGCAGAATGACGAAAGCTGTTAACCCCTTTAAGCCAACGGCGGGCATGAATCCGCCTGAGCTTATCGGACGGGACACTGTTTTGGATGACTTTGCCGAGGCTCTTGAGAATGGTCCTGGTGCCCCCGATCGACTCATGCGCATCTCGGGCGTCCGAGGCACAGGTAAAACGGTGCTCCTTAATGCATTGGGTGACCTTGCACGCAAAAAAGGATTCGAGGTCGTTGACGTTGCCTCCAATGCTGGTTTTTGCAATAGAATCCTCGAGGCTCTGCAGCGAAACGTTCGTCTTGAATCAATCTCGATTTCCCCATCGATTTTAGGGGTCAGCCTTGGCTCCATGGAGATGTCGAAGTCGGCCTCTCATCTGGGCGAGGCGATGTACGATGCTGCGAAGCGCGGTGGTCTGCTCATTACGCTCGACGAGATCCAGGATGCCTCAACTGAGGAAATGCGCGAGCTAGGCAATGAGATGCAGCTCTTGATCCGCCAAGGAGCGAATGTCGCTTTCGCTTTCGCCGGGCTGCCGACATCGGTAGATGGCGTGGTGGTGGATGATACGTTGACGTTCCTTCAGCGAGCCAAACATGTTGAACTTACTCGGCTTTCCGATTTTGAAGTTGGCGGATCGTTTGAGGATACGATGAGACGAGCGGGCAAGGAGCTCGACAAAGGTGCCGCTGTGCTATTAACAAAAGCTTCGGCAGGCTATCCCTTTATGGTCCAGCTGGTCGGATATTACGCTTGGCAGGTTGCTGCGCGCAGTGGGGCGGAGAGCGTGAGCGAAGAGGCGGCTCGTAAGGGTATCCAGGCGGCTCTTGATAGCTTTAATGCTATGGTGATTGCCCCAGCGCTGCGCAGGGTGTCGGAACGGCAGTTTCAGTATCTCGCGGCGATGGCTCAATGCGAGGGCGTCGATATCGCCAACGGCGATATCGCCAAGAAGATGGGTTTGTCGGCGAACAAAGTTGGGTCATATCGCAAGCGTCTGATCGATGCGGGGTTGATTGAGCCCGCGGGCTATGGCTGCGTTTCGTTTGCAATTCCGTACATGCGCGATTATCTGTTGGAGACCGTTCGAGAGGACTAATAAAGAATGGGCTGTCCGCGCTGTCGCTGGGGCCGTCCTTGTATCTTTGTCTCAATCTGTAACATCTGGAGGGGATTACGGCCTGCAGATGTTACAGGTTGAGATGATTGACTGAGACGTTTACTGGTAAAAGAGAGGTAAAAGAGGAAACGCCTCAAAATTCCCCTTGCCCAACTTCGGCTGTTTGGTTACTATAGAACGGCTGTTACGGAGAGCTGACCGAGAGGCCGAAGGTGCTCGCCTGCTAAGCGAGTATGCCCCAAAAGGGCATCTGGGGTTCGAATCCCCAGCTCTCCGCCAGTAAGACTTTAAAGAAGGGTTCCGAAAGGGGCCCTTTTTTAGTTGAACCACGTTAGCTGGGGATTCGAACCCTCAAAAAAAAGAGGCATCCTTTCGGACGCCTCCTTTCAGTGGACTTATTATTCTTGCGCCCTACATCTCAGGGGCCTTGGCTACGGTCTCGCTTTCTGCCGTGAGTGGGCGGTTGTCGATGCGGCGGCCCAGGCGGTCGAGCTTCACAAGGAGCCACTCAATGGGATTCGGCCCTGCGCCTTCCTCGTCGGCAACCAGGTCCATAACGGCGATTTTGGTGCCGTCCTGCTTGAGAGTAACACTGCCCACCTTGTCGCCCACATGCACCGTGCCCGAAAGATCGTCGTAGCTAACCTTTTCGGTCACCTCGCCGGCAAGGGAAAACACGGTCGCTTGCGCCGTAGGATCGGCGAGTGTGGCGTCGATTGTCTTATCCGTCCAGTCGGTTTGGCCAATGCGCGCCATAAGCGGGTTGCCGTTGGCGGTCTTTTCCTGCGTGTTGGCGATTGCGACCGTCACCTTGTGGCCGTAGTACCAGTTGGCAAGGGTGGCGGTATCGGTAAAGCGCTGATCGG
>UQIS01000059.1 GCA_900541245.1 uncultured Collinsella sp. | reverse complement strand
CGCGGCGAGGCGCCCCTCGGCGGCGCCGACCCTGCGCCCGATGTCGAGTGCGGCGACGGCCATCCGCGCGCCACCGACGCCGCGGATGAAATCTGCGACCTCGTTGCCGTAGAGGTCGAGCCCCTCCGTGGCGAGCGCCGAGCGCAGGAGCGAGCGGATCTCGTCGCTGACGTTGGAACCGTTGAGCTCTGCCCGCGTCTTGAGGGCGGTGTAGAGCTTTGAGTCGAGCTTCACGCTGACGTTCTTTGTTGCTGCTGTCATTCGATCCTCTCTTCGATGCGCGGTGATCGTCGGCCCGAAAGCAGGGGCGGACCGACCGTTGTCGATCCGCCCCGCTTGAGGCCTACTCGTCTTCGAGAAGGACGTTGGGATAGCCCTCGGGCGCCTGGTCTGCCGGGAGGGGAGGATAGGCGACAAGCTTGTTCACGACTCCCAACGTATCGAGGTCCAGGATGCAGTCGATACCGCGGAGGACGCTGTCCGGGGTGTAAGAGCGATCGCCGCTGCGGGCGACCCCGACGATGACCCTGGCGAGCTCGCGGGGGTCGATGCCGGGCCAGCGCCTGGCGATTTCCGCGACGATGGCGGGCGCGACGTAAGGGATATTGGGGACGGAGGAGTGGGACGCGATGACGAAGGCGCCGGGGATGCCCTCGATCTTCTCTGCGGGCTCGATAACGATGGGCTGGACGCCGAAGGTGCTCCAGCCGTCGAGCAGGCATTCGGCGTCCGAGGGGATGCGGAAGGAGTGGCCGTTGAGGGTGAGGGGCTTGTGGTTCTTATCGACACTTTTCTTGGGCATGGTTTTCCTTTCGATGTGAGATGGCCGCCGCCCGCTCGGGCGGCGGCGTACGATGGGCTAGTCGTCGATGTCTTCGACGGTGAAGATAGGCCAAGGGGCGCGATCGGCGAGTTCAATGGGGACTGCGCCGAAGACACCGAGTTCCTGAGTAATATTCTCGAGTCGAGCTGCGAAGCGTTTGACGAACGCGTCGTGCGTCGCGCCAGTGCCGTTGACGACATAGGCGCGAGCTGCGATCTTGACGAGCTCGTGGTCGGGGATGCCATAGCACTCGTCGATGGCAGCGAGACAATCCACCGCGTCGGGGGCCTCGTCGGTGGGGCTAAACGCCATGAGGGTGCGGGGAACGTTCGCAATCGCGTGCTTGAACTGCAGGATCCAGGCGCTCTGGGCGTTTTCGGTGTGCTCGAGGTTGAGGACGGGGGTGTCCTGGCCGCCATGGTAGACATAGCGCTTCTTAGCGATGTCGAAGACGAGGGCCGGACCGCTGTCCGTCTGGACTACGACAGTCTGATGCCGCATAAGTACCTCCTAGATGTTGGGATGTATAGAAAAGTTGCCAATGGCGAATGCCGCTGAAAGGCGGAGCCCTCGCCCTCGCGCCGGTCACGACCTCCTCCCCTCGCGCACTCCGGCGCTAATCAGTTCGATGAGCTTGCGCACCTGATCGGAGTTCGCTCCGGCCGCCTCCAGCGCCCTGGCGATGCTCTTGCCGGTAAAGGTCGACGCGAACAATGTCGAGCGCTTGTGGCGCCGACGATCTCCGAGCAACTCGATCAGCGCGAGTGCCTCCTCGCGCATACCGCTCGCGCCAAGATCCGCGATGACGAGCACGGGCAGATCGCGATAGCGATCGACGGTGTGGGCCTTCGAGTTGGGGCCGTAAAGTTCGCCGCCGTTCCATGCCGTTGCAAGCTCACATGCCGAGATGAATACAGCGCGCTCGTGGGAGGCCATGGCGGCCGCCGTAGCCACCGCTGCCGCTTCGTCGGCATCGTCGTGCGCGTACCAGATCCATGCGCCGATAGAGAGGCGAGCAGCCTCCTTCTCTTTAGCGTTTCCGGTCTTTGCCGCGAAGATGGCCGAGGCGCGCTCGGCGATGAGCCTGGGAGTGTGCTCGGGAACGCGATGAGCGCGGTTGCCGGGCCCGCGCAACGCCCGCCACGCCTCGGGCGTGATGACGGTGCCGATGGCGCCGTAGTACTCCTTCGAGGCGGGCAGGCCGTCGTAGTCAATCATCCTATTCGCCGCCTTTGCCGCGCAGAGCGCTGAGGTAGACGTCGAGATCGCGCTCATAGATGTACGTGCGGCGACAGAGGTAGATGCCCTTGCCGGTGCGGGCAATCAGCTGGCCGGCGGTGTCGGCGGTGAGGTGAAGCTTGTCAGCGACCTCGTCGCGAGTGAGAAGCGGGCCCGTCTGGATGCCAGGCGTGTCGTTGTCGTCCATGTGTATGCCTCCTTCGGTGTATGTGTTACGGGGCGGGAGCTGCTCCGTGACTACACAATGCCGTCGGCGGGCATAAATCGAGGTATTACATCACCTATTACGGGGGTTTACCTGCGATGATGCTTATCGATAAATTGATAAATAAGATTGAATTGCTGTTGACCGATGCCAAGGGCGGTGAATCGGACTCAAAGGTTATCGATGTTGTGGAGGAGGGGGAGCCGTCTTTGCCGCCTGAAGATGAACGTCGATATTGGCCGATCATGCCGCTTGATCCCGCGACCGGTCAGGTTCAGGTCGGCTATAAGACGAAGGACGGGCTTGAATTTCACGAGAACGGTCGTCTCGTTCCGGACGTAGCGGGCGAGAGTGCAGGCGACCACATGAACTTCACTTATCGCGAAGAATCAATCGGTATGCCGAACAGGCCGTCAAGCGTTGAAACAGACGCACCGGGGGCGGACAAGGACCTTGCTTTCGGCCTGATTCGCTCCGTGGCCCTTGACGGTCTTCTGGAAGGCGTTCTGCCGTCTTGTAAATTGGAAGATTACGGAAGCGTTGATGCGATGCTGCTCGCCCTGTCAGAAGTGCCGGCACCGGCTTGTCGCGTCGACGACGCGCCGCATCCCGGTGACAAGGCCTCCGGCGTCGACCCTCGGGAGAGGTTCGCTGCCGCGGCGCGCGTAACCGGTCCTTTGTTTGGCTTTGTGGGGAGAGTCGGCCCCTATGAAATCGACGAACCGCTTGACGCCTGGCTTTCGGTCGCCGGGGCAATGAAGATCTCTTCCCTGGCTTCATCGGTCGAGATGGGTTCGCCGTCTTCGCTGGGGGTTTTGGATCCCTATTGGCGCGTGTATTGCTTCGGCAACGTTGAGGCAAATAAAACCGCGTACGTGGTTCTCACCAACCTGCAAATCCCTAGCGATCATGAGTTTAGGGATAGCTTCGTGGGCGGGCTTGAGCGCGGTGGCAAGTGGGCGGTGATCAATGAAAGGATTGAGCCCGGGACTGCCATGGTCGAGCGTTCGTTTGTCAGGTGGTGCAAGAACGATACATTGTCCTTTATGGAGACAGTTGGAGAAGCTGACTTTCCAGGTCCGTCTTTTGTTGCAAGGGTGCCTGGTGATACTCTCAGGGGGCTCGACGAGTCTTCCGAGCGCGTTCTCAAGACCGAGGAATCCCTTGCCTCGCATCTGGTGCAGGACATGACGGAGTGGTTCTCGCGCTGCGCGGGTTATGGGTGGAGGAGAATCCTCGAGCCCAAGCGGCAGACTCCGACGCAGATGGCTAATGGCGTCATCGATTATGGCCGCGGCTCTTCTTTCGACCTTTGCGTTCCCGATGCTGCTACGCGCCTTTGGGTCGCGCTTGCAAAGAGTTATTCGGTTGATGTCGTCAAAATATGCGAGCACTGCGGCCGGCCGTTCGCCGACACCGCAAACGGCAAATCGCGATGCTGTTCAGAGGAATGCACGAGAGCGAAGAACGCCAGGAACAGTAGGAAGAGGGCGAACGCGAGGCGAAGCGCATCGAAAGCGAAGAGCTGATTTAATTTGAAAGCAAGTTGCCGATCGTGTTGGCGGCTGCCTGGTCCTTGGCGGCAATTGCGTGTGCATAGGTGTCTAGCGTGAGCTTGACGGTGCTGTGCCCGAGGCGGCTGCTGACGGTTTTGATGTCGACGTTCTCTCCGATCAGCAACGTCGCCTGCGTGTGCCTGAGCATATGCGGGGTCAGGCCGGAGTACTTTGTACCTCGAGCGTACATCTTTCCGTCTCGCTCGATGTAGTGCGTGATTTCTCTGAACTGCCCAAAGCCATAGTCCGAGCACCATTCGCGGAACCATCGCGAAAAGCAGTTTGGGTCCATGTGCGCGATGGCGATTGGCCCCCTCTTTCCTTTTTCGTCATCTTTAGTTTTTGCCCTCGTGTTTCTTTGGGGATCGACTAATGTGTGCACAATCGGGGTGCTGGAAGCCTGTTCGAGGTCGACTTCGGCGAGAAGCGTGCGCTGAAGCTCGCGCCAGGCGGCGAGCCTCTCGAGTGCAAGCGGGCTCAAAGAGACGGACCTTTTCCCCGTTGAGCTCTTTGGGTCTCTGACCAGCTTGTCGGCGGCATACTGTCCGTCGATGCGGACATAGCCGTCGCCAAAATGGAAGTCGCCCCATCTGAGTCCGAGCATCTCTCCGCGGCGCATGCCGGTATCGAGCAACAAGAGGGTGCCTATTCTGTGAGAGTCCATCTCCTGTGAAAGGAGGAGGGAGAGAAGCCTCCGGGCTTCATCGAGGGAAAGAGCCTGCCTCTCTTTTCCTTTGGGCCGCGGGATGACGGTGCCGGCGCAGGGGTTCTTGACAATCAGGTCGTCAAGCATGGCGGCCTTCATAATCTGATTCAGTTTTACACTGATTTTATGCAGCTCAGATTCGGAGAATCTTCCACTTTTGCGGGCTTCAGCATAGCCGGCGTTTATTATGTGGGGCCTCAGGTCTTTTACGGGATAATTGCCGAAAAGCTCCTGTATTTCCTTAACTTCAAGCTCTTCGCGGTCAAGGGCAAGCGGGCTGATGGTCTCGGCGTCCACGCGATCTTTGTGGAACTCTTTGGTGTACTGATAAACGGTCTTATCGGGGTCTTTGATGGTGAGTCCGCTATTGAGCTCAGCCTTATATGCTTCGAGCTCGGCTCTCAATTCCGACTTGTTCTTTGCGTAGACCTTTCGGCGAGGTGAGTACCTATATTTGCCGGTAATGGGGTCTTTGCCCATGTTGTGCCTGATATAGTACACGTTTTTCTGCGTCTTGCTTTTAAGGGCGCTTCCCTTACCAACGACAAGAGGCCTGCTCATGCGCCGATCCTTTGGTCAAATGAATACGAATGTGACTCCATGGCTGCGTGGCATACGCTCGGAGCAGCACGCCCGTGCGGCCCGTGAAGCGGGCGCTTCGGGTGCGCTGCTCCGAGCGTATGCCACGCAGTGGCGAAAGTCAAGATTTCAGTGGTCGAATTTTGGTCGAAATCGAACAGAACCGCTATTTGGTGTTTTTGAAAGAAATGTATATCTACCTGTCTATATAGCGGTGTCAAACAGTCTTAAAGAGTGTCAACAAGTTTAGAAACTACGGGCTCATAACCCGGAGGTCGTAGGTTCAAATCCTGCCCCCGCGACCAAGAACTTGCAGCTCGTCGGCCTAGCCGG
>UQIS01000058.1 GCA_900541245.1 uncultured Collinsella sp. | reverse complement strand
TGAGTTGCGCGATGGCCTCGCGGGCGTGGGGCTTCAGACTCTCGCGTCGGCTTACGTCGTCGCTGTCGGCGGCATCGGCTGCAGGGAGGGTGAGGGTGCCCGTCTTGTCAAAGACGACGGTGTCCACGTCGGCGAGCGTCTCGAGGTAGTTAGAACCCTTGATGAGAACGCCCAGCTTGGATGCGCCGCCGATGCCGCCAAAGAAACTAAGCGGCACGCTGATCACCAACGCGCACGGGCAGCTGACGACCAAGAAGGTCAGGCCGCGCAGAATCCAGTCGGACCAGGCACCGGTGACCAGGCCACCGCCGAGCGCGAGCACCGCGGCAGCGCCGGTGACGGCGGGCGTGTAGATGCGGGCAAAGCGCGTGATGAAGTTCTCGGTGCGTGCCTTCTTTTCGCTGGCATTCTCCACGAGCTCCAGGACGCGTGCGACGGTGGACTCGCCAAAGGGCTTGGTGGTGCGCACGTGGATGAGCCCCGTCATGTTGATGCAGCCGCTGATGATATCGTCTCCGGTTTTGGCCGGGCGGGGGACCGACTCACCGGTAAGGGCGGCGGTGTCGAGCTGGGTTTCGCCCTCGACGATGACGCCGTCGATAGGCACGCGCTCGCCGGGCTTGACCACGATCACGGTGCCGACCGCGATGTCATCGGGGAAGACCTGTTCGAGTGAGCCGTCGGGTTGCTCGACGTTAGCGTAGTCGGGCGCGATGTCCATCATGGCGCTGATCGACTTGCGGCTCTTGCCCACGGCGTATGCCTGGAACAGCTCGCCGACCTGGTAGAACAGCATGACGGCGGCGCCTTCGGCCATGTGCGGGTCTGTGTCGGGGAAGAGCACCATGGCAAATGCGCCGATGGTTGCGACGGCCATGAGGAAGCTTTCGTCGAAGGCCTTGCCGCGGCGGATGTTATTGAATGCCTTTTGCAGTACGTCGTAGCCGGCAATCAAAAACGGCACGAGGAACAGCACAAAGCTGGCGTAGATGTCGCCCGGGGTGCCGAATGCGGCGGTAAGGGTGCTGAACTCATCGAGGGCGTACACCACGGCAAAAATGCCCAGCGCTACCAGGATGCGGTTGCGCTTATGCTCGAGTGATTCTTTTTTCTTGCGCTTCTTCTTTTTCTTTTTGGGGTCGGCGGTGGCCATGACTCGTATCCTCCCATTTGAATGTATGAACATTCGCTCATATAATTTCGCGAGCAAAGGCCGCAGCAAGCGCGGCCTTGCAGGTTGGCGTAAACCTGGGCTAGAGAATAATCTCGCAGTCCGGCTCGGCGTCGGCCGTAAACTCAACAACGCGGTTGAGCACCTCGTCGAACTCAGCATCATCGGCCTCGAGCGTCAGCTTCTGGGTCATAAAGTTGACGGACACGGATTTGACGCCCTCGAGCTTGGCCAGCTCGTCCTGAAGCTCGCGCGCACAGTTGGCGCAATCGATCTCATCGAGCTTGTACTGCTTTTTCATGGTGGGTTCCTTTCCCGTTTTTGCGGCTTGGGTGCAGGCCGCGCTGGTACCGTGGTTGGCTGCTATTCGCAGATGTGGCTCATGCCCTGGTTGAGCATGGTGTAGACGTGGTCGTCGGCGAGCGAGTATAGGATATTGCGCCCGTCGCGCCGGAATTTAACCAGGTGCGACTGCTTGAGTGTGCGCAGCTGGTGCGACACCGCGGACTGCGAGGTTTCGGTCGCTTCGGCGATGTCTGCCACGCAGAGCTCGCGGCCCATGAGGGCGTAAAGGATCTTGATGCGCGTGGTGTCGCTGAAGACCTTGAACAGGTCGGCGAGGTCGTAGAGAAGCTCCTCGTCGGGAAGGTCCTCGGGCGAGCAGGTGGTGGGGATCACTGGCTCGGTGGCCTCGGTGTCGGGTTTCGTTTCATCAACGCGGATGCTCATTGCAATATCCTTTCATATGAACATACGCTCAAATGACTTACTTCCGATTATATGAGCGTATGTTCATATGTCAATAACGTTTAAGTAATTCATCGCACAAAATGATGGGGAATAGTGGACGAGATTCCGGATTGAGCGGTTTTGATAGTCGATGCCGAGGTGGGTGCCCCCGCGCCGTGCAAAAATTGGAGTATTCTGCAACTATAGGGGGTCTGTTTATCTATTTCGGGCCAAATAAAGCCGCTCAAGAGTTATCCAAGGGCGGTAAACAGATAAGATCTTCCTCAAGTGTTGCCTAACGTTCCCGTTCGATAGCGTCTTTGTTTCTCATTTGGATTAACTTGTGGGTGCTGGAGGGCCGACCCTGCTGAATACTCGCAATTTTGCACATCGCTAGGGTACCCACCTTGTTAGCCGGTCTAGCTTCCGGCCCCGAAGATCCTGCCCTCGGGCGCGAAGCTGCTTGTTTGGTTGAGTGATGGGCTGTCGGGTTCGACAGTCTGCATGTCATCGATTGCCGGAGCCTCGTTAATCGTCGGATCGTCCAATGTGATGCCTTCGAGCATTGCTTTTTCGAGGTCGATTCGTTGGCGCTCTTCGGAATCCTGGCGAAGCTCCTTCTGAATTCGCTTTTTCTCTTCTATAAACCTTCTGAGCACAAACTGTCTCAGGTCCTCTTGCATGATTTGAAAGTCTTTTGGCAGACGCGAGGGGCGTACGCCCTCTTTCCGCTGGATTGCTTCCATGACCCTAACAAAAGAGCTGGCATGCATAAAGGAATAACGGCTGACGGTGATGATTCCGTACCCCATGGACGCAAGTGCATTCTTGCGCTCCTCATCGATGGCGCGGTCTTCTTCCGCGTCATGATAAAAACCGTTGTATTCAATGTCTGTGCGAGATTTCTTTAGATACGCATCCATAAAGAACTTTTTGCGTCTCGTGAGATTCTTTGCGGCAGTGGTGACCTGCACCTCGTAATCGGTCTCAATTCCCTTAATACCAAGCCCTCCTTCGCTTTTGGGCAGCGTTAGCATCATGACAAAGGCTGTTTCCATAGGAGACCGGCATCCGTCGCGCACACATTGGATCGCCTTTCGGGCAAGGGCCAGACCGTCGCATCTGGTAATGGAATTAAAGAACTGCTTTAACCTCTCGGTCGAAGTGAGCGCGAAACGCTCGGTATAGGAGGTGGAAGAGTCGGTTCCAAGGGAATAAGCGCCGCACAGTTCAAAGTAGTACTCCACTAGTTCGCGAAAAGAAAGATAGGTGGCGGCCTGAAGTGCGCAAAGCTCAACGCCAACAACGAAGATGCCATCTTTGAGCTCTATAAAGCGTGAGTTCGAGAATCGTTTTGAAGAAACGTGGCATTGACAGTTCACTGCATAGCGCGCATTCCTGCGATCAAACACCATCACCTCGAGGGAATCATTTGCGTCGAGGGAAACATCATGTTTGGTGAGCCATTCTGCGGCTGCGTCAAGGAGCGTTCCGGTGGGACATGATCCGTAAATCGCGGCAGGGTTACAGGACTCGATGCCTTTCGCAGACACCGAATGCGCGGCCTGGTAGACCGCTTTTGCAGTGGTATGTGACAATACGATACTCATGGTATATATCGTGTCAGCTAATGCCGTGTTGATGGCGCTGAGTGGAAAAGTCGTTTTAGAGGTCTAGCCAAATGCTGTCCAAAAGCTTGACGCAATTATGGGTTGGTATGCCCTAAATAAAAGTTTTCGCAGCTTAGCTATAGCATATAAATACTCAATTGCTGCACATTTGATATCGATGCATCACCATCCGACAACGAATTACGTGTCGGGAATTGGTCGAAATCGTTCAAAATGAGGGTTCAGAATTTGTGATGGCAGATCTATCTGTGGAACGTAGGGCGGCCCCGCTGCGGGGTTTCTCGCTGCGAGACCGCTCGTGATCTACGCCGGAGTTTGGCGTAGACGTTTCTACTTGGCAAACAGGTTCTTGAGGTTGAACTCGGCTTGGACGGTGCGGAGCATGAGGTCGGTGTCGTCGAGGCCCAGATGCTGCTCGTTGGCGTCGGCGGCGAGGGTTCCACGGCGGCGCGCCCAGTTCTCGAGCGCGGCGGGCGCGGATTCGCGGGGGAGCGAGCGGACGTCGGCATCCAGGCTGCGGCAGATCTGGCGCGAGTCGATGACGATGATCTTGCCGGCGCGGCGTGCCTCGGCGTAACCGTCCAGGTGGATCTTGAACCAACTGTCCTCAAAGGCGGCGTTGTGCGCCATGTACGGGTACTTCTTCATAAGCTTGAGCAGCTGCTTCTGCAGTTCCTTGTTCTCGCGGAACGGCTTTTTGCCGTCGATGTCGTCCCAGGTGATGTGGTGGATATTCGACAACGGCACATCCTCGCCGCGGTAGATATCGGGCAGGCCGCAGTAGTGTGCCTCGGCGTCGTGCGGGACGGCGTCGCTGGTGAGCTCCATGATTTCCCAACCCACATTGATGATATAACCGCGCTCGGGTGCACGGCCGGTGGTCTCGATGTCGATACCGAGCACGGTGCCCTGGATGGGCTTGCGGGCGTAGGCCACGCCGAGCGCGTCGCGGTCGCCGCGGATCTCGCGCATGACCGACGCGGCGGTGCGCTTTTGCATCTTACCGATGGCGGCGCAGGTGTCGGCATCGGACAGGCCGCGCGAAAGCGTCGCGGGCGTCACGTTGCGCAGGCGCGCCTCGCCAATCTGGTCGCACAGGTCGCGGTTGCGGTCAGCCAGGTCGCGCACGGTGGCAAAGTCGAAGCTGGGGTCGCCCTCGGCGGTAAAGTACTCGGTTTCGAGCACCTTAAGGGCCTCTTCGCCCTTCTGGCGCTCGGACTCCATGGCGCCGTGATCGCCATAGATAAACATGGGAATAAACGGCTGGCGCTCGTATTCGAGTGCTTGTGAAACGTTCATATAACTGCTCCTTGGACGGGCCGCACCGCGCGGCTCGGGTTCATTGAGATGTGGCGAGATGATAGTTTACCATGGGCAACTATTGGCATCGCGCCTAGGACAACTACAATACCCTAGTTGACCGCTAGGACTTTTACAATGCTGCCGAAAGACATGAAAGGTTCCATCCGTCATGGATTTGCTGATTGATATTCTGCTCGACGCCGGCAAGGACACGCTCTCGCTGGCGCCGTTTTTGTTGGTGACGTATCTTGCTCTCGAGACACTTGAGCACGTTGCGGGCGACCGCGTCAACGGCGCTATCAAGCGCGCCGGCGCTGCGGGTCCTGTGGCTGGCTCGCTGCTGGGCATTGTGCCGCAGTGCGGATTTTCGGCCATGGCAGCAACGCTGTACGCCGGCCGTGTCGTGACGCTGGGCACGCTGGTCGCCGTGTTCCTCTCGACCTCCGATGAGATGCTGCCGCTGTTGCTCGCCGAGCAGGTGCCCGTGCAGACCATGGCGATGCTTTTGGCTTCGAAGGCACTGATCGCGCTGGTCACGGGCTTTATCGTGGACGCGGCTATCCGCGGCCTTCGTCGTAATGCCCGCGCGCATGCGGCGATTCGCCGTACCGTGCTGGGGACCGCTGCCAATCCGGCTCATGTGAACTGCGCGCACGGCGACCATACCGGGGGCGACATCATTGATGAAGTGGCCGAGGCGGGCGTGAGCGCCGACCACATCCACGAGTTGTGCGAGCGCGACCATTGCGGTTGCGATGATGATGAAGATGAACACGAGCGCGACCACGGACACAGCCATGACCACGGTCACGCAGGCGAGCATGAGCACCACCACGGCCATGGGCACGACCACGGTCACTCCCACGAAGGTGCGCCCGTCCTGTCGATTATCCGCAGCGCGATCTCGCACACCGTGCAGGTTTTGGTTTTTATTTTCCTGGTGACGCTGATTCTAGTTGCCGTGCTCGAGACCTTCGGAGAGTCCGCGATCGAGCAGTTCCTGCGTGGCAACGAGACGCTCGCCGTCTTGGGCTCGGCACTCGTCGGCCTGATCCCCAACTGCTCGGCCAGCGTGGTCATTACGCAGCTGTACCTGGAGGGCGCGCTACAGCTGGCGCCGATGCTCGCCGGCACGCTCATTTCCGCCGGCGTGGGCTATCTTGTCCTGTTCCGCACCAACCGCAGCGCTCGTGAAAACGCCGTGTTCCTGGTCATGATGTACGTCATCGGCGCCGGCTGGGGCCTTATCCTATCCGCCTTCGGCCTCTAAGTAGGCCTAAAAAATGGGCTTCAAATAGCCATGCTCGGCGCCTGCGCAATGCGGCGACGCATGGCATTTTGAAGCCCGTTTTTTGTTGAGCCATGGATTCCGAGCGCTCACACCGCTCAAAACAAAAAGGTAGATTTCCGGGCATGTCCCGAAAATCTACCTTGGTTAGCGCAGCAGCTCGGTGAGGTTGCGCTTAAAGCGGGCCCGGTCTTCGCTGGTAAATGCCGCCGGACCGCGAGTGCGACCGCCGGCGCGGCGCACCTTCTTTTCCTCGTGGCGAATAAACAGTTGCATGTCGATGGTCGCCTTATCGTAGACGCGCCCGCGCACGCCGATGGCGGCGGCATCGCGCCCGAGCACCATGCTCGCCAAGCCAATGTCCTGCGTCACGACTACGTCGCCCGCCTGCAGGCGTTCGACAATGGCAAAGTCGGCGCTGTCGGCGCCCACGCTCACATCGAGCGTCGTGACCCAAAATCCGCGTCGCGCATGCTCGACGTCGCGCGGATCGTCGCGGCGAATGTGGCGTTCCAGGTTCTGTGTGCTGTTGCCGGCGATAACGACGGCGACGCCCGCCCGCCGCGCGCAGTCAATCGACTCGCGCGTGACCGGGCAGGCGTCTGCATCAATAAAGAGCGTTCGCGGCATCTAGTGCACCAGTTTGCCAAATTGAATAGCGCGAACAATCAGCGTTACGCCAAACACCAGCAGTGCGGCGCCGCTAAAGATGACGAGCATCTTGGCCGACCACAGCGGATAGATAAACACGAACATGCCGGCGATGATGGAGAGCGCGCCGCTCAGGATGGCGAGGGCACGCTTGGACGAAAGCTCGGACTCCAGAATGGACATGACACCTTCGACGATCCAGCCAAAGCCGGCCACGATAACCACCATCGTGGTGAGCGTCGCGGTCGAGAAGGCCTGGTTGCGCAGGATTATGACGCCGCCCAAGATAATGAGTAGGTTGGAGATGATGCTCGTCACGCGCCAGCCGGTGGGCAGCAGTGGCTCGAAAACAGCGGTAAACAGCCTGATCGCGGCCGTGATCACAAAGTAGAAGCCCAAGACGGTCGTTAAGAAGACGAGGGACTTGGCGGGCGCAAACAGCAGTGCGATGCCGGCGACGAGCGCCAAGACGCCCGTGATGGCGTAAATCCAGCGCACGGCCTTGACGGCCTTGCCTGCCATGCTTTTCTCGTCAAATCCAAACTGGCTCGATTTTTGGTCATCATTCTTAAAGATGCCCATAATGTCTCCTTTCCGTGCGGCGTAAGCCTTGATCGTTACGACCAGTATCGCCTAAAGGCGCTGACGTATGGGTCGGGGAGGGTGAAACGTAACCCAAAGGGGGGTGCGGACAGAAAGTTGGACCGCGGGGCGGTCCGGACTGGAGGTTCGCATGTACAGCAGGGAGAAGGTCGAGC
>UQIS01000057.1 GCA_900541245.1 uncultured Collinsella sp. | reverse complement strand
AAAAAAAAAAATTTCTTTTTTTCTTTTTAAAAAAAAAATTCTTGTTTCGTTGTGTTTCTTTTTTTTTGTTTTTTTTTTTTTCTTTCCATTTCCACTACTTCTCCCCCGCCCCCCCCCCCCCCCCCCCCCGCCGGTAAATAGCGGACACTCCGCATGCAATCTATGCAAACAAACAAGTACGCTTAGCTACATTCGGTAAGATCGAGCACGCTGCCCTTCACGATAAGCGCCGGCTCCAGGACGACCTCTTCGGCACGCCTACCGCCCCTGCCGGCAAGACGCTTGGACATGCAGCCAAAAGCATGCTCCGCAAGGACGCCAGGATCCTGCTCAATCGCAGTCAGCGCCGGCTCAAAGAGAACGTCGGCGGCCGAGTTGTCGTAACTCACCACCGAGATGTCGTCCGGGATGCTCTTCCCCATCTCGTGCAAGCGCTTGAGCAGACCGAGGGCGATGTTATCCGAACTTGCGAACACAGCGGTGGCATCAGTTGCGAGCACCGCCTCCGAGGCCTCATAGGCACTCGAAATGTAGTACTCGCTCTCAAACTCTAAACGCGCGTCGATAGGCAAGCCAACCTCGCGCAGTGCGCGCTCATAGCCGGCAAGTCGTTTGCGACCCGTATTGGAGCGGCGTGCGTTAACCAGACAGGCAATACGGCGGTGGCCTTGCTCAATCAGATAGCGGGTGGCCATGTAGCCGCCCATCTCGTGGTCGAACATCACCTTGTCGCACTCGAGCCCCTCAATGGCACGGTCGACCATCACGGCAGGGATAGGCAGATGGCTGACTTCTTCGCGCAGGGCGCGGTCGTCGGAGAACTCGTCACCCACCACCAAAAAGACGCCGTCAACGCCGCGCGTCACCAACTGGCGCAGCAGCTCAAGATCGTCATCGGCGCTTCCGCCCGAGCTGGTAATAAAGAGTGCGTAACCGTCCTCACGGCAGCGCTTTTCCAAACTGCCGGCGAGCGAGGCAAAAAAGCGGCTCTCGATGTTAGGGACGATAAGACCCAGCGTGCGCGACTCGCGCATGACCAAGCTACGCGCAATCTGGTTAGGAACATAGTGGTTGCGCGCCGCGACCTCTTTGATGAGCTTGCGGTTTTCTTCCGAGATGCGACAAGGCCGATTATTGAGAACAAGCGAGACCGACGAGGGGGAAAGCCCCACCTCCTGGGCGATCTGCTTGAGGGTGACTTTGTTGGCCATCTCGCTCCTTCCAGGTTTACGCGCAATCTCTTGAAAGTATAGCGACTGCCCCTCTACCTCGGTGATAAACACTTTACCAATCCGGTGGACGGCTGTTTTATCGCCGCCAGCGCACCAAATCCGTCCGGGTGGGGTATATTGCAATCGATTGATGACAACGACCACCAAAAGGCGGATATTCGTATGCACGAGAACGACTTTTTTAACGAGGACCTGCTGTGCGCGCTTGCTGGCGTTGCCGGCGAGGACAACGTGCTGATGAGCGAGCCCATGCGCGAACACACCACGTTTAAGATCGGCGGCCCGGCCGACGTCTTTGTCACGCCCGATACCGAGCAGGGACTCGTCGCCACACTCGATACCTGCTATCGCTGCGATCTGCCACTCACCATCGTGGGCAACGGCTCCGACCTGCTTGTCGGCGACAAGGGCATCCGCGGCGTCGTCGTGGCGCTGGGCGAGGGCCTCTCCGACATCACCGTCGACGGCACGCACGTCACGGCGGCAGCCGGCGCCTTGCTTTCCGATGTCGCCGCGGCGGCAGCCGAGGCCGGTCTCACCGGCATGGAGCCCATCTCGGGCATCCCCGGATCGGTCGGCGGCGCCTGCTACATGAACGCCGGCGCCTACGGTGCCTGCATGGCCGATGTGCTGGGGTCTGTGCGCGTCTACAAGCCCGCCCGCATGCTCGACGACGGCACCCGCGGCAGCGGCAGCATCATCGAGTTCGATGTCGACGAGCTCAACCTGGGCTATCGCAAGAGCCGCATTGCCGACGACGGTTTCATCGTGCTTTCGGCCACTTTCAATCTCGCCCCGGGCAACGCCGCGATGATCAAGGCCGACATGGACGACTACCGCCAGCGCCGCGAGGACAAGCAGCCGCTCGACATGCCGAGTGCCGGCTCCACCTTCAAGCGCCCCGAGGGCTACTTTGCCGGCAAGCTCATCATGGATGCCGGCCTGCGAGGACACGCCGTTGGCGGCGCGCAGGTAAGCGAAAAGCACTGCGGCTTTATCGTCAACGCCGACCACGCCACCGCCGCCGACGTCGACGAACTCATCCGCGACATCCAAGCCAAAGTCAAAGAGCAGTTCGACGTAGACCTAGAACCCGAAGTCCACCGAGTAGGCGAATTTTTATAAAAAGAAGGCCCCGAAAGGGTCCTTCACCATATTCATTCAGATAACCCAGTCCGGTGTGTCGCGCCCCGAACCCGAGAGGGCCGCGTGCCCGCCCGCATTATATTTGATTGATCGCGAGTTCCGCACGCAAAGAAGGCCACTTAATGTGGCCTTCGTCTTGCGCAGGACTGCCCGAGCAGGCAATCAAATATAATGCGGGCGGGCACGCGGCCCCGTCGGCTTTACGACAGCGCAATACCGCCGAGCCAGCCCCAACGCACGCCAGAGCCAGTGCCATAGAAGCTAATAAACGAATCAAGCGACTTAGACGTAATGGCGCCCTCATTGCTCATGACGATGCCGCCGCCAACATAGATGCCCACGTGGCCATAGATCAGACCCGGCATGCCGGTGCCGCTATGCGATGAGTCGGCCACGATCATGCCCACCTGCAGCGCCGAGCGGTCGGAGCTATAGCACCATGCGTTAAACATATCGCACGCGTTACCGCCAAAGTAGCCAACGCCAGCGTTACGGAAGACATTGGTAACCCACGCCGCGCACCAGTTCTGACCCGGCGAAGGCGTGGAGTAGCACGCGTTGACGACGGCCTGCTGTTTGCCCGAGCCGGCATTCTGTTGCGGGGTTCCGGGCGCATACGATCCGCCACCCGAGCTTGAACCACCCGAGTAGGAATTGTTCTTGTTCGCGGCGGCAGCGGCAGCGGCGGCCTTCCTGGCAGCCTCCTCAGCCTGGGCGGCAGCGAGGATCTCGGAATCGCGCTGAGCCATGAGCTCCTTGACGTCGTCGGAAAGACCGTTCAGCACGGTCTGGACTTCTTGCTGCTTGGCCTGCATATCCTGCATCTGAGCCGTCTGCTGGTCCTTGAGCTTCTCTAAGTCGGCTTTCTGCGACTCAAGCTCGGTCTTTTGCGCATCGAGCTCTTCCTGGATGGTCTGAATGTCCTCGATGGCGTCGCGGTCGCTCTTGTTGATCTTCTCAACATAGTGCGCATTAGCGACGAGTTCCTCAAACGAGCCAGAGGCCAGCAGCAGCGACAGGATGTTCGTGCCGCCGGACTTGTAGCTGGCGGCCACGCGATCGGAAAGGTCATTGCGCTTCTTCTTGAGCTCGGCCTTCTTTTCATCGATCTGGGCCTGCGTGTCGTCAATCTTGCCCTGGACATTCTCGATGTCGTTGAGGGTCTGGGCATTCTTGTTGGCCAGCGCCGCATACTCATTTGCGATGCTGTCGAGCTGGGCCTGAACCTCGTCGAGCTGGGCCTGGGTGGCATTCAGTTTATCGGTGGTTTCTTTGGAAGCCTCCGCCGCATGGGCGCGAGCGGGCAGGCCAAAAAGAACTGCCGCAGAAGCGGCGCCGAACAGGGCCTTGAGGGCAGTGCGGCGCGAGAGCTCCTGGGAAAGGATGGAATCGCTGTTTGGTGACATATGTACTCCGTTACATGTTTATTTATATGTCGCTCAACTCATACATATTAGCGTACATATGGCGCGTCCCAACGATTTCCACGAACGGCAGGAAACTACAAGGTCAGCGGCTCGTAAGCAAATGTCAAAGATCAGGTTATGCGTACGCAAGCTCTTCTATGAGTACGTTGGCACAATCCTCCGCTTTTCCTACAGCGCACGATTTGGGCGTCCCTGCCTGCGCTATACTCCCCTGAAGAAGTGTTCCTGATTCGATAGGAGACTACATGTCCAAAGCACTCGACCCCAAAGACACCTGTGTCCTCGTTACCGGTGGCGCCGGCTTTATCGGCTCGCACACCGTCGTTCAGCTGCTCGAGGGTGGCTACCAGGTCGTCATCGTCGATGATCTCTCCAACTCCAGCGCCGTCGCCGTCGACCGCGTCAAGACCATCGTGGGCGACGAGGCCGCCAAGAACCTCACCTTCTACGAGGCCAACGTGCTCGACCGCGATGCGATGAACAAGATCTTCGATACCCATCAGATCGACCGCGTCATCCACTTTGCCGGCTTTAAGGCCGTCGGCGAGTCGGTGAGCAAGCCCGTCGAGTACTACCACAACAACATCGAGAACACCCTGGTGCTCATCGACGTCATGCGCAACCATGGCTGCAAGTCCATCATCTTCTCGAGCTCCTCGACCGTCTACGGCGACCCGGACAACCCGCCCGTCACCGAGGAGGATCCTAAGAAGCCCGCGACCAACCCCTATGGTTGGACCAAGTGGATGATCGAGCAGATCCTTATGGACGTCCACACCGCCGACCCCGAGTGGGACGTCGTGCTGCTCCGTTACTTCAACCCCATTGGCGCTCATCCGTCGGGCCTGATCGGCGAGGACCCCAAGGGCATCCCCAACAACCTGGTGCCCTATGTCGCCCAGGTTGCCGTGGGCAAGCTCGAGGCCGTTCAGGTCTTTGGCAACGACTACCCCACCCCCGACGGCACCGGCGTGCGCGACTACATCCACGTGTGCGATCTGGCCTCTGGTCACGTTGCCGCCCTTAACTGGATGAACGGCAAGACCGGCGTCGAGATCTTTAACTTGGGCACCGGCACCGGCACCTCGGTACTCGAGGTCGTCGCCGCCTTCTCCAAGGCTTGTGGCAAGGAGCTGCCCTACGTGATCCGCGAGCGCCGCGCCGGCGACATCGCTGCCAACTGGTGCGACGCCTCCAAGGCCGAGCGCATGATGGGTTGGAAGGCCCAATACGACATCGCGGATATGTGCCGCGACAGCTGGAACTGGCAGAGCCACAACCCCAACGGCTTCGCCGACGCCGAGTAGCCACTCCCCCGTGCTAGGTTTTGTGGCATGCCTCAAAACCTAGCACGCGACATGCTCGGCACATGCCGCTTCCCGCATGGGTAGATTTCTAGACATGTCCCAAAAATCTACTGGCCCCGGCCTCCAATGTGAGGTCGGGGCTTTTTAGGAACTCGTTCTCGAGCTCGAGCTCGCGCATGCACTTGCGGGCGGCCCTCATCTCGGCGGTCTCGGTCTTGGCCGCGGCCGCCGCGACCGGGTGGTTGGCCAGTTCCTTCTTTCTGACCGTCACCCATCTTCCCAGGATCTTCTCATTGATGCCGAGGTCGGCAGCCACTTGGGCGATGGGCTTCCCCGACGCGACGGCGAAGTCTGCGGCCTCGATGCGGTGCCCCGCTGTGCAGGAGAGCCTATCTGCCATGACTGAACACTCCTTTCTTTTTGGCGCTGAAACGATTATCGCCGCTCAACGCCATTCCTCTAAGTCAAGTGTCCTGGGATACAATACAGTTCAAATGGACGAGGAGGATCCGGCGCTCCTCTTGATGAGCCCGGAGAGGCCCCTGGTCGTCACCCTTCCCCGCGCGAACGCAAAGCGGACGGCGGCGAGCCATGTCCTCCCCGCGCGTTCCATTTAGGGAGTCCTCGAGAAGTCGAGCTCCCTGTGCGATAATCGAGCTATTGAGTCTCGCGAGTTTAGAGCTGGTGATATGCATTGAAAATCAAGGTGAAAAACATCGGCAGGGTCGCTGAGGCCGATATCGAGATTAATGGCATTGCCGTGATCGCCGGGGAGAACGGGACGGGGAAAAGCACGGTTGGAAAAGCGCTTTATGCGGCCTTCAACAGCATGTCCGATTCGGAGAACAAAATCGACCGCATGAGGCGCAATAGTGTTGAACGCGCCATCAGGAAGGCATATGTGGGAGGCCCTCTCGACTCCACGTCTCGCCACAGGCGAACTGCTGGAAGAATGAATGGTTTCATCGACAGGGTTTTTTCGGGCGAGTGCACGAGGGACGAGCTTATTGATGAGATAAAGGAGTATTACGGGGAGGAGATCTCCCGTGAGATCGAATCCGATTTCACGAATGGCGTAGCAGGAGTTGCCGATCAGATTATCGAGATCATGGATATCTCCGATGATGAGGTATTTCGTGCGATTGCGACAAACAGGTTCCAAAGCGAGTTCAACGGCCAGATCAATTCGGTTTTCGGCGAAGAGCCCGGGAAGGTCGAACTCCAGATAAAGGACGCATCTACGGTTTTCTCGGTTGCAGGTGACGAGGTGGCGGAGGTGCACGATAGGAGGGTTTTGCGATTCAGGGCGCATTATCTGGACGACCCGTTCCTGATCGATTCTCTCGGAGGGCCCTACGGCCCCGCTTTTCGGTTCAGGCCCCTCCTTGGACACCAGGAGGAGCTGCGGCAAGATTTGATTCAGGCGACCATCCGTAACGATGACAGCGAGTCCTCGCTGTTCGACGAGATCGCGAAGGAGCGGCACCTGAAGGTTCTCATGGACAAGGTCTCCTCCTTATGTCCGGGGTATTTCGAGAGGAGCGAAAGTCGCGGTCACCTTACGTATCTCGAAGAGGGCTTCGCTCGGGGGTTGGAGCCTGGGAACCTTTCTGCTGGCTTGAAGACGTTCGCCATCATGAAGGTGCTCTTGAAGTCCGGCGCGCTAGATGCCGGAGGGACTATTATCCTCGATGAACCCGAGATTCATCTTCATCCTGCATGGCAGCTGGCCTTCGCCGAGATAATCGTGCTGCTCCAGAAAGAGCTCGGGATGCACGTCTTAATGAGCACCCATAGTCCATATTTCTTGAATGCGATCGAAGTGTATTCTAAGAAGCACGCTGTTGATGGATTGTGCTCATATTATCTTGCGGAGACCTGCGCTGATGGACGCTCTCGCTTTGCCGAAATAACCGGCTCGACTGAGGTCGCCTACGAGAAGCTGGCGGCTCCTTTTGATACGCTTGAGAGGGAGGAGTACGGCCTTGAGTAGCGACCTGTGCGCCTCCTGCCCTCATCCGAACTCTCCCGTGGTGCCAGATGGCAGCGATGGTTGCTCCCGTTGCAGGACCTGTATCCTAAGGGACTGCACGTCGACCATCTCCAAAACATCCAGAGACGGGAGCGTCTCTCTTGTGGATGACGATTTGCCTGTTGTCAATTTTGACTCTGTTAAAGAATGCTACTGCAAGAAGGTCAATAGGTGGATGCAACTCCCGCGCTCCGCCGATGCGCTGTATTGCGATCGGGAAACGTTATATCTAGTCGAATTTAAAAACGGCAGTCTGAAGGAGACGCTGGGGAAGAGGCTCAATCCCAAGGATGACGAAGAGCTTGGTATCAATCTTGGCCAAAGGGACGCCCTCATCGAGAAGTGCAAGGACAGCGTTTTGATCTGCTCGGACCTGTGGGGAAAGAGGACGAGATGGTTTCGCGAGCACTGCGTCTTTGTTTTGGTATACAACGAGGACAAGAACAAGACCGCGTTGAAGCGGGTTGCCAGCTCGATTAGGAAAAAAGCGCGTTTTGGGCTTCCTGACAAATTGAAAGGTTTTTGCGTGAAGGATGTCTTGACGCTAACCGAAAAGGAGTTTTCGACATCGCTCCTTTCAACTTGGCGAGACGCAGAAGAAATCGCGGAGGTCGACGCGTAGGAGACCGAAAAGCATCCGGTGGCTATTTGCTCCCGATATCGATCGTTCGTCTGCAGTCGGTTTTCTTTCCGCTGCGCCCGCCAGTTTGCGATGAGTCGCGCACCGTGTGAAGCTCAACACGGATGAAATACAAATATAATCCCCCCTTGCACTGTGTTGATAAATATTGCTCGTCGAACTCATCTGAACTGGGCTTTCTTGCATAGAACTGCCTGAACCTGAGCGTTTTCGGGTATCGCATTGCCCGATCGAGCACCATCGCGACCTTCTCAAGCTTGTCCTCGGGCGGACTCATAGCCACAGCCCCGCATGTCGTCCCGGTTGGAGCCGGGATGAGCCCTCAGGAAGCACTGCATGAAGTAGCGCATCCGGTTCACGGGCCCCAGCGGGTTCTGGCCGTCGGGAACGCCCTTGAGCAGCTTCGCGTTGTAGTGCTGGCTCTTCAGTGACAGATTGTTGACGGAAGCAGTGAGGGGAGAGAAAGAAAAAAAAGAGAAGAAAAAAGAAAAGAAGCCAAAAAAAAGAAGACAGAAAAAAAAAACAAAAACAAAAAAAAAAAAAAAAAAAAAA
>UQIS01000056.1 GCA_900541245.1 uncultured Collinsella sp. | reverse complement strand
CCACCAAATCGTCATCAGGCTTTAAGTAAATGTCCTTAAAGCGATCGAACTGGATGCCATTGGGAATGACCAGGCATTTGTCCGCATCGCAGCCCATATCAATCTGCGTCTTGCGGGCGTTATGAAACAGGCTCGTCACGCGAAAGGCGCGACGGTAGATCTCCTCCGAAAGCAGGTAGAAAAAGCGGATCCAGCGATCCTTAAACGACGGCACAACCCAGTCGGCGCGAATGATCTCTTCCTCGCGTTCGCGGGTATAGATGCCATGCTCGGTGAGCAGCACCGGCGCATGGTGAACGCTCGAACCCAGGCAGGCGAGCAGGCCGCCGTAGCCAGTCGAGATGGCGTGGTACACATCGGCCACCGGCACCTCGCTGCCCAGCAGGTAGAGCACAGGCAGCAGCATGGAGCGCATGGTATGGAATGCGTCGGCAAAGGGCGTGTAGGGATACTCGGCCAGGCACACGTCGCGAAAGATATCCATAAAGGTGCGGCTCTGCAAAAACGAGAGCGGATGCACGCGACGGCGCTGGAAGATATCGAACAGCACGTCCCAATCCGGATTGGAGAGCGACACCAGGCGGCGCAACGCCTCGCGCTCGCGGTCGTTATAGTCTGCCTCTTCCTGCTCGCCAGAAAGGCGCAGGGCGTCGTCCAGGAACACCTCGTGCACCTCGACCACATTACCGGGCAGCTCGTAGACAAACTTGCCGCGGTCGGCAGCATACGCGCCAATCACCCACAGCACAAACTCGTGCTCGGGCATGGCCTGGATATAGCCGTGCATCCAGGTGGACACGCCGCCGTGCACATAGGGGTAGCAACCCTCGAGCACCAAGCAGATTCTCATTTGTCGCCACCCTCCTTGCGCGCAATGGTCACCGTCTTGTCCGTGGCTTTGACCAGGTACAGGTCGCCCGTCAGATGCGTAATCTCGCCGCCCGTGACCGCACCCGGCTCGCCGTTGTTGGCGCGGAACATGAGCCACGCTTCGTCGTGGAAATTGCCCAGACTAAGCGTCCAGGCATCCGCGTCTGTATCCACGCTCACCGTTACGGACGAAAAGCGCTGGATGGCACCCGAGCATTCCGAGCCAGTCTGGCGCCGCAGGTCGGGCGCAGACTTGGTAAGCCAGTCCAGGTAGTCGGTCAAGCCGCCCTTGTAGACCTCCCAGCCCTCTGTAGCGCCGCGAGCGGGATCGAGCAGAGCGTCCGGGTGCATAATATGCGTGCGCACGTAGTGCATGTTGAGCTCGGACACTGCGGCCAGGCGCATGTAAGAATCGCCGACCATGCCGCCCGAGACAATACGCGGCTGCTCCACGCTGCCATCGCTCGCCACGCCACACTCCTGCACGTACGGCAGGTCGGTGCCATCCTCAAAATACGTACTGGCAACGGTCTTAATGCGCGGAACATCGGTACCGATAAGCTTGCGCGCGCGAGCCGAAAGAATATTCGACGGCGGCACGTAGACCGAGCCGTGCGCGGTGGGCAGCACCTCGTCCTGGAAGGCGATAAGCTCGTTGAGCGATGCGACAAGCGTCTCCTTGTTCTTCCACGTCTTGTAGTCGTACAGCGTGCCATAGTCGGTGTCCCAAAGCGCCAACGGCTGATGGTTGTAGCCGTGAAAGCCCAGCTCTCCGCCCATCTGCAGCAGCATGCCGCCAAAGTAGCGGAACTGCGTAGTATCGGCCTGGCGCGCGGGCTCGGTCTGGTTGACCGCGTCCTCGTAGTTTTCAATCATCACGCCGGTATAGCGAATGTCGTATTTTTGCGCGAGCTTTTGCAGATCGGGCCACCAGACCTTGGCATAAAAGTCGGCGATGGAAAGCCCGTAGTCGCGCTTGATGTAGGTGCCGTCGCCCGAGGGCACGGGGCTGGGAAAGTCGTCCAAATAGAACACGGCGCTGTTGATGACCGGATAGGCCGTGGCATCGCCGAGTAGGCTGATCGCCGCGGCATAAAACCCGCGCATGACCTTGTCGTAGACACCGATATTGCACACCACGGTGCGTCCGCTACCGCAATCATTCGACCAAATGAGCGGGGCGCCCGCATCGCCGGTCTTTGCCCACTCACGCGCCGTCTCGCGCAGCGAAACCGAAAGCGACGAATCAAAGGGGTCCGAGAGCTCGTAGCGCTCTCCCCCGCCGAGCATAAAGTCCTCGCTCGGCACAATGCTTTCGGCTTTTACATAGTCATATCCGGCCGATTCAATGCCAAGCTTGGGGGCAATCACTTGCAGATAGCTCGAGTTGTCCGGCGGCATGGCGAGCATAAGCGAACCGCCGGCACTCACCCAGCTCATAATATCAGTCAGGTACGTACCGAGCCTATCGAGCGACGGCATGAGCAAAATCACGCGATCGAAGGAGGTCAGCGAGGGAATGGCGTCCGCGCCATCCAGCGCAAGGTCCACGTCGCGGTGCGCGATCTTCATGTCGAGCAGGATCTGGTCAAACTGCTCCTTTACGTCCTCGACGCCAGCTTGATCGGAATCGGTAACGACCAGGCACGTGGGCTTTTGGCCAAAGATTGCCGGGGAGGCCGGCACCGCATCGTTGGCGGCAAGCATCCCCAGCTTATGTTGGCCCGCACTGTACTGCACGCCGGCGCGCTCCACCAGCAGCACGGCGGCCATGGCAATAAAGACCGCCCACACCACGAGCAGTCCCATCCAGCGAAAATGGCCCGCACGGTCGCGGATATGCTGCACCACGCTCATCGGGCCTCCTCTCCGTTGCGCCAAAAAGCCAGCTCCTCGCGGTTGGCGGCGCTCAAGTACACATGCTGTTTATCAATCGCATCGATCACACGCTGAACCTCGTCACCATCGCGGCGCATCACCGCCAGGCGCAGGCAAAGCATCCAAACCTCCTGCTCCTCGGGCGCGTCGAGCACCAGCTGGTCGGTCACGGCCTGCGCCTCATCGATCTGGTCGACATCAGCTAGCGCCGCGGCATACCGAATACGCAGCTCAACGGAGTTCTCGCGCTCGCAGCGGCGCGCAAGCAGGCGCGCGTACTGTTGGCGCTGAATCTGAGCCACGCGTCCCTCGGCCAAGCCCGAGTCCAAGTATTCACCAAGAAAATCGCAGTATTCTTTGAGGTTTTGCGCGCTCGGGTCCGTCTTAAAGGCACGCTCCAGCTGCTGCAGTTTAAGGTCGGACTCCTTGGAAATCTGCGCCACCGCCGTCGCGGCATAGTGCGCCACCTCAACGTCGTCGTTAAGCTTAGCCGCCTGCAGCTGCGCCAGGTACGCGTCGGGCTCCTCGGTGAGCAAGGAGAGCATTAGGCGGCGCCGGTATGCCGGGTCGTTGACGATGAGCGCCTCCTCGAGCGGCACTACGACTGCATCGTCCTCACCGCTCGATACCGATATACTGCGATGCAGGTCGTCGTTGAAGCGCAGCGACTCCAGCGCAGACTCTTTCAGCCCCTCGCCAAACACCGCGCTACGGACCGATAGCAGAACCACCAGCAACGGGCCCCACAGCGGCACCAGCACTATCACAGCCAGCATGTGCCCGCGCACCGGCAGCAGGCCCAGCTTCATAAGCGTCCACAGCATCAGGCAAACCAGCGCATGAATCAGCAGCAAGACGGCAGCAACGACAAGCGAGATCAAGCGGCACCCCCCTCACCGTCACCGGTGTAAGAGATGTGCTGCAACAGCGCCACGATGTCCTCGCCGTCGACGGGCTCCACCGCAATATGCTTTGCGCTCAGGCGCTCGCGGATAATGGGCAGATCGCACGCCTTTGCCTGGCGCATAAGCAGGTAGAGCACGTCGCCGTCGACCAAGCCCGCCGCGTCGCTCTCGCGGATTGCCGACCCAATTGCGCCCGCAAGCTCGCCGACAGGCTCCATGCCCGGTACCACGCGCAGGAGCAAAAAACTTCCCATCTTGCTATCTGCCAGCGCCTGCGCCGCCGCAAGCTCTTGGCCAAAGGCAGCCTGCTTGAGCAAGCACGTGCCGTCAACGCAGCGTTTATCCTGCGCCACCGCCTCATAGTCAAAGGCACGGCCCAGCGCGCTTTCGACCAGGCCGCACAAGATGCGGAACAGGTTTTGATAATAGAGGGTCATTTGGTTTTCGGCCGCACGACGCACAAAGATCAACACGGCGGGTGCCCCGTCGCGCTCGATCGCGTATCCAAACATGGGAAGCCCCGGCGTCAGCTCGCGGTTCACCCACAGGTTCGAACGACCCCCGTCGCCCAAAAGAGGGGCAAGCTGCTCAAGCGTGAGCGAACGTGCGGCATCTTCGGCAATCGCGGGACTTGCTGCCACCAGGCGAGCAAATGCCCCTCCCGAAACATGGTAAATCGCCACTGAATCGTTCTCGAGGATCTCGCCCAAAAGCTCGCAGCACTTGCGATAGATGTCGCGTGGGTTAAGCACGTCGAGCTCCTGCGTCACGGCAAAGATCTTGCCAAAGCTGTCGTGGCGACCCACAATCTGGCGCCTGTACGCGCGCTTGTCCTCGATCGCGTCGTGGTAAAGCTGTGTGAGGAACGTATTGCGATTACGCACGAGCTCGTTTTGATCGCGCTCCGCCCTAATGGCTTCGCTGTTGCGCAGCTGCACATAGCCGCACACGGCACCCACCACAAAGTACGCAATAAACGGCAGCCAGTTGGACGGCTCGTAGAACAGGCCCTGGAAGGTATAGCCGTACTGAGTAAAGTAGCTCGCGGCCAAACCCACCGACGCCAGCAGCGCCGCAACCAGGCCAAAGTCCAAGCCATACAGCGTGCCGATCAGCACCACGTAGAGTAGGCGATAATCGAGCACGTTGAGCTGGGCCGATAGGGAGAACAGATGCTCAAGCACCTCGAACAGGACCCAGGCGGCTGCCGTCTCCAGGCATTTAATAGGCAGCGTGCGCATTTGGATGCGGTCGATGGCGGCGCGCAAGGGGTTGACCTTCTTTGCGCGACCAGCATCCCAACGCGTTTGAATGGTCGAAAGATCGCGCAGCAAGTCGTAGCGCTGAAACCAGCCATAGCGCACGCGAGCGACGTCGCTGGCGGGCAGGGTGTAGCCGGCGGAATCGCCATAGGCAACGGCAAGGCCGGGGAACAACGCCTTGAGGGCGTCCCCCACCTCACCCGCCGTGTGATGGAAGGCATCGGCAACGTCGAGCGTCTCAAAAGAGGCATCCCAGCTATCAAAGATGCGGCGAATCAGCACCGCGAGTTCCTCGGCGCACAGCAGGGGAAACGCCGCATCCTCCGCGCCCTGCAGAGCAACCGATCCAGTTGAGCACGCATCGAACAACGGCACCAAAAACGGATCTTCCAGCGCGGCGGAGGCAGTGTAGAGGAAAGGCACGCGCAGGATCTTGGTCTGAACGCCATCGCGAGCAGCGTAGTAGCGGCACAGGTCGTTGGCTACGCGGGCGATAATTCCCTTGCCCGTTCGCCCCGCAGCATCGGCGGCACCCTCGGCACCCGCGGGCCCCGCTACATACAGCAGTTGGACCCGGCGGCCCATGCACGCGCGATAGACCGAACGCAGCAGGTCGATATCGCCCACGCTATCGGTATGCGGGGTAAGGTAATTAGAAAGGTAGACCACGCGGTCGAACTCATAGGCCTGATCCAGGTGTTGCAGGAGCTCTTTCCACGAGGCATGGGGCGACGACTCATCGCGGCGCGCTTCCGCGGCAGCGACGACCTGGACATGGTCCCCGGGGAACGCCTTGGCACAAAAGTCATCGTCAACATATGCGGTGTTGCCAACAACCAGCACTTCCATAGCGCACCCCTCCCCTAAAAACCACTTTTGTCATAGTCAAACATGCGTATTGTACGCTACCCACGCACGTGTCCAAAATCTTTAAGGCTGTTTTAAGAACATCATTAGAGGGAGGAGGCAGCTTTGATTGGACTAGAGGGCAAAGCCTCGAGCGTCTGTTTCATGTTGGAGCCCCTCAAGAGAGAGTTATTGTCCTGGGCGATATAAACCCAACTATCCTGATATGAGCCAACGGGAGCAAGGAACGTAAGGAGCTCCAAGAAACCAATAACGTCCGTACCGTATTTTTTAGAAAACTTGCGCGCCAGATCATACTTTTTCTGCTGCGTTGCCCTACCCGAATAATCGGACAAAGCATGCTCAAGGTTGCGTGACATATATGCAGCTTTAAAAGGAATCTTCCTTTTGTTACAGGTCAGCTCATGCGTCCTAGATAACGTCTTAAGACACGAAGATTTACATTGATTTCTCTGACGCAGCGAGGCGACGTTCGACGTTTCAATCCTATCTTCAAAATAGGAACAACGAGGCCCATCTTCATCATAGACAACCAGCGAATCATCGATAAATGCACCATCGGTATCGGACAACAGTACAATGGCGTCTAAATCGGTGGCACGCAACTTGTCCTTAGCGAGAAATTCCTTCACGGTATCAACCAACCGCCTCTTAATAGTCGAAGCGGGATTTCCTGCACCGAGAGCATGTACCGATGTGATGTCGCCGCGCACAATCCCAAAACGAGGACCAGGATGCTCCCCGCTTGCAAACAAACTTGTAAGAGCACGACCCAATGCCAGCTCATCAGTTTCGCCTTCGACGATAAAAAGAACGAACTCGGTGGCACCCACTACTCGTCACCATCCAAGCAGAGCGCGGCATCGATCGAGTACCTGTCCGTAGAATCGTACAAACGCTGTCCGCTATCGCCAAGGCTAATCGCGCGCAAATACTGGTCACGCATGTTATTGGTGGGCTTAACGCCTTTAAAGCGAACAAACCTATTATCAGGATCTGCAGTGGTCAGAAGAATCTCTGATGCCGGCAGCAATTCAAGAACACGTAGGTTGTGGGCAGTAAACAAGAGCTGCCCCTTGCCAAACGACTCAAGCACGGAAAGAAGCTGCCCCAAGAGAAATTCGAATACGCCCGAGTCGAGCTCGTCAATTGCAAGAAATGCGTCGGAGTACGAATGGACTTCCATAAGGCAGAGCGAGAAAGAGATGAGTTTTCTTACGCCCTCAGATTCACAGCGCAGTGGAATCTCGACCCCATTGCGGCAAGAAAGAAACTCGACTTGCTTAGCGGGTGAATCGCCCTTATCCAAAAGCTGAGAGCCAATGACTTTAACCTCGATGGAAAGGCCCTGTACAAGCGTGCCAATTAATCCGCTCACACGCTTAATCGCAGACGAAACGGCTGGGAAATCATCGTCCTTAATAACAGCGGGCTTAAAAAGATTGACAGAAAGGTGACCCTTCTGGCCAAACACGCGATCATCGATAATATCCATCGAAAGTACGTTTAAGCTGCAAGTTGCATTTGCCAGTGTCGTAAACACATTGACTCGGTAACGGAAATAAAGCCCAAGCTCGGCGAGCAGGCAATACAGCGGAGTGAGAATCTCTTGATGGGCACTCTTGAAAGAAGCCGATTGCAGCTCGTACACAGCCTCATTAATCTGCAATTGCTCCGGAGGTTCCTCCTGCATATAAAGATTGAAATCGCAGGCAAAAAGCGAGATCAGATATTTAACAGTTTGTATGGAAAGCATGGGGGACATGTTACCCCGCTGAAGAACACCTAACGAAACCAACATCGACATCTTAAGCTGTTGATCCGCGTTCAAAAGATGGGACCAGCGATTTTTGGGCAGAACAGCCGCGGCAGACTCGGGGGCCTCTTGAACAAGCTCCACGAGAGTCCTCTTAGACCCCCATTTGTCTATATCGACATTAAATTGTTTTACAGCCATTTTTTCGTGCGAAATCCAGACAGAGGCTGCTCTACGCGAAAAAGTGACGGTGTAGAACGTAAGAAATAATTCATCCGTGGTATCAATGTTAAACTCAATGTCAATTGAAAAAGAGTCTTTGCCAGGATAAAAGTAATCGAGAACTTTCTGCCTGTCATATGCGGCACCCGTCATCAAGGCTTTGACCAGGTCAATCGCCTCAATTACAGAAGTCTTGCCGGAGCCATTTTGGCCATAAATGCCAATAACGTCCGCCCCGGGCACAAAGGCAGAGCCGGGCTTCGATTTCGTAAAGGCAATCTCGCCAAAGGCAATATTCTTAAAATCATGCAACGCGATCTGAACAATACGAACCATCAGCAGTCTCCTAGCGTGGAAGTTACTGATAATCATACTAGATATCGATATATTTTTGCGAATTAGTTATAAATTATTCCGAAATCTAGAAATGATTATCCTCGAAAGTCTTGCTAAACGAATAGTTTTGACGGTCGATCGACCGCAAAGATGGCTAAAACCAGAAGTATGCGGCAAAATCAGGACAGGTCGACCACGACAAGTGGCGCCAACGCGTTTACCTGCACTGATAATTGTTCTCGGGGGAAGCGGGCACTGCGGGGCGCGGCAACGGCGCGCGATTTCCGCGTCGCAGC
>UQIS01000055.1 GCA_900541245.1 uncultured Collinsella sp. | reverse complement strand
ATCTCTTGTCCCTCCCCACCTGGTGCCCACTTATCGTGCCCTCCGTCGTTCTTAGTACTGTCTTCCTTCTAACCTAAGCCGGTGTCCCCGCTCTCCCGGGGCCGAACGCCCTAGTTGTTGAGCATGCGGTCGAAGCTTCCCGAGTCGCCATCCCGATAGTCTGCGGTCATCAGAATCTCCTGCGGAATGCGCCCGCCCTCGCGCAGCACGTTGCGGAACTGCACGCGCGTGACCATGGGCAGATCCTTGATCGTCGCCGCCAGGTTCTGCGGCACGCCCTGGTTGGCAGCCGCGGGCTCGCACTCGCCGCCGGCCTTCACGCGACGCTTATGCTCGGCGAGCATGGCGCGGTACATGCCGGCATGCAGGCGAATCTCAACCACATTGGCATTGCGAGCCTGCTCGACGATGCGCGCGCCCTCGCGATCGATATCACCCACGTAGTAAACGTAGTTAAAGCGATAGCCAATCTCGGCCAGATAATCGTCCAGGGCATGCGAGACGCTCGCCTTGCATCCGCCGCCAAAAATCACGCCGCCCACCTTGATGCCAAAGAGCTTGGCGTGCTTGCGGCCACGCAGCAGCTTGACGATCTCGTCGTAGGTGTCCAGGTTCTCGACCATAATGAACGGCTTGTCGGCTCCCAGCGTAAAGAAGCCCGTAAAGTGCACGGGGCGATTGGGGGCGACCTTGATCGCCTGCATGCTGATGCCCTTTTCGGTCATACGCCTGATCAAGCGCTCACCGTGCTTGCCGTCAAAAGCCTTCTCGTCGTTAAAGATCTGGTAGGCACGCTGGCGGCGCGAGGCAACCGGCGTATCGGCACCTCGGTTCTGCTCGATCCAAGCCTGGATGATTGCGATTTCCTCGGCAATCTTGCGGTTGGACATCTCGTTGTGCTGAGTGCGCTGCGGAGCCTTTTTGCCGTCCTTACCCTCAACCTTTACGATCTGTGTCTGCTGCTCCTTGATCTTAGAGAGCGCCGTGGGCGTAGGGACAACTTTGAGCAGCTGCCTGCCTAAAACGCGGGCAAGGGCAAACGCCGAGACCTCGCCGTGAACGGCCGACTCGGGCTGCTGGGCAGCAGTATCTGCTGCGGCAGACTCCGGCTTCCTCTGAGACTTGCGCTTAGAATCGCCTTGGGGATTGCGCTCGCGCTTCGGCATGGACGTATGCTTCTGCGGACGATCGGACTTGCTCTCCTTCGCCGGCTGGCGCTTAGGCTGCCCCGAAGAAACCTCGGTCTTCGCATCTTCGTCCTGCGGCGTGGTCTTCTCGGCCGCAGTCTCGGCATGGGAACTGCGGCCCCCACGATGGCGACGGCGGCGAGGCTTGCTCGACGCGCCCTGCTCCGTCTGCTCATCAGTAGGCTGCTGACCCTTGGCCTCGGCATCAACCTCAAGCTGCGGCTCAACAGGCTTTTGCTCGCGAGCCACCGGCTCAACGGCCTTCTCGTCCTGGGTGGTCGAAACCGACTCGCCCTTCTCCTGACGCCTTACGGGATACGCGCGTCCCGCAAAACCGCGGCCGGGACGACACGAACCCGGAGCCTTCTTGGCAGACTCCTCAACATCGTTTGCAACCTCAGAAGACTCTTCAACCTCACGCGCGGCATCCTGCTGTGCAGCCTTAAAGTGAGCACCGCGATGGCGCTTGGGCTCTTGGACCTCCACGGGCTTTTGATCCTTCGTGGGCTTCTGCGACTCGGCAGCAACCTCGGTCTCAACAGCCTCGGCATCCATCTCGCCCTTTCGAGCAACGGCGCGACGGAAGCGCTCCTGCTGGGCGCGGCGCTGTGCATCGCGCTTGCCACCCCCGCCAAAACCGCCGCGTCCTGCCTTGGCCGTAAAGGCACGCACAACGTTCTCATCGAGCAACTCATCGGTATCGACATGCCCACGCGGAGCAACTTCTTCCACAGCAGGCACGTCAGCGAAATCGTCGACGACAAAATCTTCGACGGACTCGGCAGGCTGCTCCTGGGCATCGCGGATCTCGGCATTGATGGTATAGAACGCCGGGCGCCCGTTAATGCCGCTGCCCTCGATCTTGGTCACGATCTTTGCCGCGATGAGCTCATCGCGCATCGCCTTGGTGTCACATTCCTTATCGACGGAGCGGAAAATCTGCGCCAGCGCGCTCGACTTAATCTTGAGTGCCTTGCGGCAGAGCAGGTCGTAGGCAACCAGCTTTGCCCGCTCGGCAGAAAGCGACGTTTGTCCGCTCAGACGCTCAGCCAGAGCATCGACATTTTGTTGGTTATCGGAATATACCGTCTTGGCCACGGGGCCCCTTTCATATGCACACATATACGTCTATATGGTACAACGCGCGCCCTTATCCACGCAAAACATCTGCGAGAACACTCGAGCGTCACCCGCTTTTGCATGAAAAAAGACCGAGCCCGCGAAGTCGCGGATCCGGTCTTTCCGAGTCATATAGATGTGACGTTCAACTCGTCAGGTCGACTAAGCCTTGGCGGCCTCGGCGTCGACAGGAGCCTCGGCAGCAGCAGCGCGGCCATACTCGGCCTTGCCCATCTCGGACCACTCGGGCTCCTCGTCGGGCATGGAACCGGCCTCCTTGCCGAAGAACTCCTTGAGGCAGTTAACGGCAACGATGAGGCCCAGGACCATCAGCAGGACGGCGAAGACAAGCTGCAGGCCCTTGGTGGCGGCGACGGAGACGGCGGCCGTGGTGGCGGTAGCCGGGATGGTGCCGAAGAAGCCGTAAGCCTGGACAGCGGCCATGCAGCCCATGGCGCTCTGGACCAGCGAGGTGAAGGTGCAGCAGAGCAGGAAGACGACGGGCACGTAGAGCATCCAGCCCTTGCGGCCGGTGCACTTGCAGAACACGGCGAGGGTGATCATGGTCATGCCGCCGAGCAGCTGGTTGGAAGCACCAAAGAGCGGCCAGATGTTGGCATAGCCACCAAAAGCGAGGGCGAGACCGGGAAGCAGGGTAACGACCGTGGCGAACCAGGGGTTGCCGAGGACCTTCATGTAGCCGGCCTTGGACTCGATGGCCAGGGCATCGTTGGTCTGGGCAAAGAACTCGGAGAACGAAGTGCGGGCGATGCGGGCGACGGCGTCGAGCGAGGTCAGGGCCAGAGCGGAGACGTTCATGGTCATAAAGACGGTAGCGAGCGTGCCGTCAACACCGAAGGCCTGCATACCGCGGGAGATGCCAGCGGCGAAGATCTGGAACGGGGTGGAAGCGACACCGGCGTTGAGGGCGCCGGTACCGGCGGTGTTCATGTCGGAGAACATGATGCCGGCGACGATGATGGCAAGGATGCCGACGAAGGACTCGACGATCATGGCGCCGTAACCGACCTTGACGGCGTCCTGCTCCTTCTCAACCTGCTTAGAAGAGGTGCCGGAAGAAACGAGGCTGTGGAAACCGGAGAGAGCACCGCAAGCGACGGAGACGAACAGGACCGGGAACATCATGCCGGAGGCAGTGGAGAAGCCGGTGAAGACCGGAGCGGTGATAGTGGCCTGACCGTTGACGCCCAGGACGACGATGCCGAGGACAGCGCAGACGATCATGACGATCATCATGATGGAAGTGAGGTAGTCACGCGGGGTCTTGAGCATCTGGATGGGCATAGCGCCAGCGAAGACCAGGTAGACCATGACGACGGCGAACCACTGGAACTTATCCAGGTAGACCGGGAACTGCATACCGACGGCGAACATGAGAACCATGAGGACCACGCCGGTGACGAACTCGGCAGCGCCGGTGAGGTTGAACTTCTTCTGGGCCCAACCAAAGGCGATAGCGACGAAGGTGAACAGGATGGAGATGGTACCAGCGCAGCCGGCGGCATAGGACTTGGTGAAGTCGATGGCACCGGTAGCAGCACCAGAAGCGTCAACGGCCGGGGTGAACATGAACGTCTTGCAGACCATGTCGGTGAAGGCGGCGATGACGATGATGCAGAACAGCCAGCAGAACAGCAGGAACAGGCGACGGCCGGTCTTGCCGATGTACTTCTCGATGAGCTGAGCCAGGGACTTGCCGTTGTTCTTCATCGAGGCGTACAGGGCGCCAAAGTCGTGGACGGCGCCAAAGAAGATGCCGCCGACGAGGACCCAGAGCACGACGGGCAGCCAGCCAAAGGCCATGGCGACGATCGTACCCGTAACAGGGCCGGCACCGCAGATCGAGCTGAACTGGTGCGAGAACGCGGTGAAGGCGGAGACGGGCGAGAAGCTGTTGCCGTCCTTCATGCGCTTGGCCGGCGTGAGGGCATCCTTGTCAACGCCCCACTTGTTGGCCAGCCAGCGACCATAGCCCAGATAGCCGCAGGCGAGCACCGCCGCGGCCACAACCATGAGCAAAACTCCGTTCATTACATTTCCTCCTCTAAAAAGAACTTCCCAGACATAAAAAATGAGGGCCGTCGGTTGCGCTCGACGGCCCTCATCTTCATCAGCCGCCCGTTATCGTACGGGCTAGCTGTATGTGCTAACCCGCATCAGATAATTACTACGCTGATAATGTTTAGCTGATGCGTGAACATGTCTAAGAAATCCTCTTCAATCATGATGCGAACGATCCGTGCGTGTTCACATCCCCCAGTGGTTGAAAAGGAGTATGAAACTTTAGTTACCTAAAGTCAACGCAAATTTGTAATGAATTTTCAACTTTTTTGAAATTCTCGGTATAAAACGCCACTGACCTCGGACTTTACCCCACGACAGTTTTTGCATGAGAGTTGCCCCTGAGAGCCGCGGGAGCCGGGCGGCGCATATGAACTTTATCGCGAGTTCCGCACGCAAAGAAGGCCACTTAATGTGGCCTTCGTCTTGCGCAGGACTGTAGAGCAGGAAACCTTATATCCGGCCCCTCCGTCCGGGGACCGCGCCGTACCAGCTACAGCGTCATGTTTGGATCGGCGTCGACGTCGAACGGCGAGATTTCACCTCGGTCGAATTTACGGCGAGCGACCTCCGCAATCATGGCTGCGTTATCGGTACAGGCAGACAAGGGCGGCACCGTTACGCGAATCCCCTGACGCCCAAGCTTCTTGATCATCATCTCGCGCAGATGCGGGTTGGCCGAGACGCCGCCACCGATGCAGTATTCCTTGCATCCGGTAGCGTGCAGTGCGTTTTTGGCCTTCTTGTACTGCACGTCAAAGACAGCTGCCTCAAACGAAGCTGCCAGATCGGGCAGGTGAATCGTGCGCCCGGCCTTGGTCTCCTGTTCAATGTAGAGCGTCACAGCGGTTTTAAGGCCCGAAAGCGAGAAGCGATAGTCTCCTCTGCTGTTAAGCGCACGGGGGAAATCGATCGCCTTGGGGTTGCCCGTCTCGGCCAGCTTAGAGATGATGGGGCCACCGGGATAGCCCAGACCCAACGCCTTGGCTACCTTGTCGAAGGCCTCGCCCACAGCGTCGTCGAGCGTCTCACCGAGCACCTCGTAGTCGCCCCACGCCTTCACGTGCACGAGCATGGTGTGCCCGCCCGAGACAAGCGTGAAGATGAACGGCGGCTTGAGGTCGGGCTGCGCCAGCAAGTTGGCAAACAGATGACCCTCAAGATGGTTGACGCACACGAGCGGCTTGCCAGCAGCGTAGGCAAAGCCCTTGGCGAAGGCGACGCCAACCACGAGCGCGCCCACCAGGCCCGGACCCTGCGTCACGCCCACGGCGGCAAGCTCACTTGGTGCAATGGCTCCGCCCGTAAGGCCCAGCGATGCTGCGGCATCCTCGAGCGCCGCATCCACGACACTCACAATCACCTCAACGTGCTTGCGCGAGGCGATTTCGGGCACCACGCCGCCAAAACGGGCATGGAAATCAATCTGCGTCGACACCTGGTTGGCCAGCATATTGCCATCCGCATCGATAATCGCCACGGCCGTCTCGTCGCAGGAACTCTCGATAGCGAGCACTAGGCGGCGGCGTTCAATTTCGGCACGCTCCCCCTCGGAGCGCCCGGGCGCAGGCAGCGGCCATACGCGCTGCTCTGCCGCCGTCGGCTCGGGCGAAGCATTGTCGACCGGAAGCACGAGGGGCAGCGGAGCCGTCATGACGATGGCATCCTTGCCGGCACCATAGTAGCCGCGGCGCCGTCCTGCCTCGGTAAAGCCCAGAGCGCTATAAAGCGCGATCGCTCCCTCGTTGCCGTCCTCGACCTCGAGCGAAGCCGTGGTGCAGCCGAGCATCTGGGCATCATAGCTCACATGCGACAGCAGCTTGCGGGCAATGCCCTCACGGCGATGTGCCGGGTCGACGGCGACATCCAGAATCTGCACATCACCGTCCACGACCATACCGCCGGCAAGGCCCAGCAGCTTGCCATCGTCGTGTGCTACCCACCAACTACGCGGCGCAGCGACGTCCTCGCCCAGTTCGGACAGGAACATGCCCGGCGTCCACGCCTCGTGTCCGGCACCTTCAAAGCAGGCAGCCTCCAGCGCGCTCGCGCCCTCGGCATCCGCCGCGCCCATGGGACGGAACTGCAGATGACGACCGGCGAGCTCATCGGCAACGCCCGTAATTTCGCTCTGCGCACTCTCGGCAAGACCAAGACGCTTGCGCTCGTTTTCCTCGGCATCCGAAAGGCGCGTGTAAATCGGCAGGACGCGGGCCGGATCGCCGTCACCCGCAGCGTGCGCGAGCAGCAAGCCCTCGCCCGAAGGCCACCACAGGTCGCGCTCCACGCAGCGGGCGGTCTCGTCCTCACCCAGCAGCTTGCCATAGCGCACGAGACCGTCACCGGTCAGCTGAACCTGGTCCCAGTCCGCTGCTCGGCGCCACTCATCGAGCGCCACGGCGGCCTTGACCACGTGTTCGCGCTCAAATTGACGCTCGGGACCCTCATCGACCAGCATATACAGCGCCGGATATACCTCACCGCGCATAGCATCGGCCAAGATACCAAGCTTGCCGCGCACGCCTGCCTTCCACGCCGTCCAAGCGCAAGCGTCGAGCGTCGACACGCCCAGCAGCGGAACATTGGCACCACGCGCGAGGCCCTTGGCAGTGGAGATGCCGATGCGCACACCCGTAAAGGACCCCGGGCCGCGGCCGACCACATAGCAACCAACATCGCTGCAATCCAGACCGGCTTGAGCCAGCACGCCATCAACGGTATTCACGAGCTCAACGTTGGCGTGACGGCGACACATGTGGTCGCCACTCACGAGCTTCGTCTCGCCCGTCTGTCCATCAATCCAGCTTGCCGCGCAGGCAAGCATGTCGGTCGAGGTATCGAGCGCCACCACCAGCGCGTTGTCGTTATGCAAGCTCATCTTGTACAGCCTTATCAATCAAATGGGAAAGCTCCATTGCGCGGTCACCGTGCGCCTCAAGCGTTATCGTTCGCACATCGCTGTCGCCCGCATCACGCTTGAGCGTCACCGAAAGATACTCATCCGTCAGCTCGTCCTGGAATTGTTCGCCCCATTCCAGCAGGCAAGCACCCTCATAGCCCAGCACATCGAAAATGCCCGTATCCTCGAGCTCGTAAGCATGCTCCAGGCGGTATAGATCAAAGTGAAACAGCGGAATACGACCTTGATCGTGAACGGCCATGAGCGCAAACGTAGGACTCGTAACCATATGCCCATCGCCCAGCCCGCGCGAGACGCCCTTGGTAAAGTGAGTTTTGCCCACTCCCAGGCCACCGGTCAGAATGAGCACATCGCCGTCCTCAAGGCACGGTGCAATTAGCTCGCCAAAGTACTCCGTATCGGCAGCGCAAGTCGTTTTGTAAGTACCTACCCCCAGGCGCTCCAGGGACATATATGCTCCTTATTATTCCGAGGCGTCCTCTGGTGCGGGATGTCGCTCCAGATAATCGCCCAGCATCTTAAAGTCTTCCTCCAGCAGCTCCTGCCACGCCGGATTGCGCAGCGCTGCTGCCGGATGGAACGTGGGCATTACTACAAAATGCCCCATCTGGTGGAACCTGCCGCGCAGCTTAGTAATGCCAATCTCGGTCTTAAGCACAAAGTGCGTCGCGGGGTTGCCGAGCGTCACGATAATATCGGGCCAGATGCTTCGAATCTGCTCACGCAAAAACGGCGAGCAAGCCAGCACTTCCTCGGGACGCGGATTGCGGTTTCCCGGCGGGCGGCACTTAAGCACGTTGGCAATGTAGACGTCTTCGCGTTTGAGCCCCGCCAGCGACAAAATGCCGTTGAGGTCCTCGCCTGCCGCCCCCACAAAGGGCTCACCCTGCAAATCCTCATTGCGACCCGGCGCCTCACCGATAAACATGACGCGAGCGCGGGGGTTTCCCACGCCAAACACGATATTGTGACGCGACTGGTAGAGCTGGCAGAGGTGACAATCGCCCAGAACGGCCTCAATTTCCTCGAGTGCGACCTCACGTGGCGCCTGATGGGTATGGCCGGGGATGTGCATGACGCCCATAGCGGCTCCTACACGTAGACCTTGTCGAGACGCATGCCAAAGCCGCAGGCGACCTCGTAGTTAATCGTTCCGCGCAGTCGGGCCATCTCGTCCATAGTGATCTCGGCATCGCCATCGCGGCCGACGAAGATCATCTCGACACCATACTCGGCCGCGGGA
>UQIS01000054.1 GCA_900541245.1 uncultured Collinsella sp. | reverse complement strand
CATGTCTCCAGTGGAATACGAGCGGCAATACGCTTGAGGATCCTTAAAAGAAAGTCCAGTTTATCCTTCCCACTCCATGGATACGCCTAGGCGCGGTCCAAGAAATCGTCCGCACCCCCTTTAGGTTGTTAAAAGACCTATTCAGTCCCTATTTCACCGCAACTCAGGGGAGGTAAGGCGCATGTGCTATTCGAAACGAGATTCCAAACTCGAAAGGCCGCTCAACGTCAGATTATTAGCAACCTCCGAGACGCGCTCGATAGGAACCGAGCCGTCAGACAGTGCCCACGTGCGATAGATACCGATAATACCCGACAGCAAAAACGCCAGATAGTAGTCGAACATCTCGTCCTTGAGACCTTGGGGCAGCAGATCGCGTTCGGCAATCTCGTGCTCGAGCGGCGCACGAAGACGAGCCATAAAATCATCGAGCGGAATGTTCTCGATCAGCTGACGATTGAGCACCAAGTTGTTGCACAGTGCCTCGTTAACGGTTTTAAAGAAGGTCGCCGCCGCGCCAAGAGCGCGCTCGTTGGTGTCGCCGTCCATTGAAGCAAGCGTTTTCTCGACCGAGTCGACAATCATCTCCACCACATCGACGGCAATGGCATCGAGCAGGCCGTCAACCGTGCCAAAGTGCACGTAGAAGGTTTTGCGGTCGACATTGGCCTCGCGCGCGATGGCACTCACCGTAATGTCTGCCAGCGGCTTTTCCATGAGCAGGCGCTCGAAAGCGGAAAGGATGGCATTACGGCTGCGAACGATACGACGATCAAGACGCGGTTTGCTGGTTGCCATGGGCGTGTCCCTTCGATATGCGAGCATTCATCAACAGATGAGAGATAATCTACGTAAGAGGATTATCCCCCATACAGCACAAATATGCCCCGCATCATGAAGAACGCACGACTGTCCTACTGCGACTTAGGGTGCTTCTTCTTATTGAGTACCGACGGAGATACGCGAATACCATCGCCTGTCTGGCGCACATAGGCTTTATGAGCCGGCTTAGCGGTCCCAGAAGCCTTCTGAGCTTGCTTCTTGGGATCAACAGTAACAGCATTCGCGGGGTGCGGCTTAGTGGGCGCAGAGGGCGTCTGAGGCGTGCGGCCGAGCTTGCGCATCACGCGATCCCAGCGCGCATGGATGCTCTCGTTGTGGGCGCTCTTAAGGCCCAGCAGGGGCGCAGCCAAAATGGTCGGCGCAATAAACGTAATGAGGCGCCACAGCAGATAGCCAGCGGTCGAAGCCGACCCAAAGAAATGACCCAAGAACAATGCAAAGCCGCCCTCAGCGCCACCAGTTCCACCGGGCAGGGGGACCGCTGAGCTCAACAGCTGGACAAAGGCGCTCGCGGCCATGACCGAGAAAAAGTCGACCTTGTGATGGCCAAAGGCAAGCATCAGGAAATACGGCACGAGGTAGAAAAACGCGAGCTGCAGCATGGTGATGACCACCGTGAGCAGCATGGAAGAAAAATGTCCGGCCGAAAGCTTGAACTTCTCGGAGAAGGAGTAGATCTCGCCATCGACAAACGTGCGCCATCCCTCGATCTTAGTGGCCGAGACACCAATGCGCTCGAGCCAATTGATGATGCAATGGGCGACGCGCGTGACGGTCTTAGGCATGAGCGCGACGGCGAAGATACCAAGCAAGATGCAGCAGTGTCCACCAAAGCTAAAGACGCACAGCAACGTCATGTCGCCATAGCGCTCGGCAAAAAACGGCATGCGAGCAAGCAGTAGGATAGCGCCCCAGGCAACGAGGCCAAACTGGTACACGATAAAGCGCGTGAACTGCGTTGCTCCGGCCTCGCCGACATTTTGGCCCGCTTTGGTCAGGCGGTAGATCTGGGCGGGAGTCGAGCCCATCATCATGGGCGTCAGGTTACCAAAGAAGATGCCACTCGCCTCGACCGAGATCAGGTCGCGGATGCCGACGGGCGAATATGGGTCGAGCCAGACGGCGATCGCATAGGCCACAATGCCAAAGAACAGATACATGAACATGCAAAGACACGCGACAACGAGCCATGGCGCCTGGACGCTCGACATAGCGGCCCAGAACTGCCCCATCTGCCCGGTTACCACCAGATAGACGATATAACCCACCAGCACAACGCCGATAAAGATGGCGCCGCGGCGTGCGCTCTTATTGTCATCTCCGCCCGAGGCCTCAACCTCGACCTGGGGCTTAGACGTATGCTGAGAGGACTCCGTCATGAGACTCCTTCTAACAGTCAAAATATCTTGGATATTGTACCCGTAAGGGCCATAGGCAGAACGCAAAGCTCTGGTTCAAACGGGAATTGCAGACGGTTGTTTGAAAATAAAAAACCCGACCTTCCATGGGAAGGCCGGGTATCAGATGTATGGTAGCCCGTACCAGATTCGAACTGGTGATCTCCGCCTTGAGAGGGCGGCGTCCTAAACCGCTAGACGAACGGGCCACATGACATCTGCACTGCCGTGCTGCGAGGATATATATTACGGGACAAAAAACGTCAGCGCAAGAAGAAATTCCAAATTGCCCAAATTTTGTCGGCAGGTTATGGAACACGAAGGTAAACTGGGTAGCTAATTCAAGTTGAGATGGACCAAAAGAGCTTCGCGCTCGTTGGGAATATTGTCTTCGATCACGGCGTCGAGGGCGGAGTTGAGAAGCTGACCAAGTTCCGGCCCGGGCTTGACTCCGGCACGGATCAGGTCGCCGCCGTTGATGGCGAGCATCTTGAGCGTATGGGGCTCCCCTGCCTTCAGCAGCTCGTGCGCCAGCGCGCGCATCTCCTCAATCGTCTCAACGTAATAGAAGCACGATGGGGCCTTGCCAAGCGTGTCAGCACGCTTGAGGTCCATGAGCTCGTCAATCAGGCGGGCCGTGTCGACGCCCTCACCCGAAAGCGCGCGCATCATATTGAGCAGGCAGGAGCGCTCGGGGCGCAGCGGCTTATCGTGATATTTGATGAGCAGGCAAACGTCGCGCACCAGGTCGTGCGAGAGTGCCAGGCGATCCATAATGACGCGCGCTTTCTTGGCGCCGAGCTCGGGATGACCGTAGAAGTGTCCGCTGCCGGCGTGATCGACCGTAAAGCACTCGGGCTTGGAGACATCGTGCAAAAACGCCGCCCACATAAGGCTCGACGATGGCGCGACGCCGTCGCACAGCGCCAGCTCCCCTGCCACCGTCAGCACACGGGCGATATGCTCGTAGACGTTAAACGCATGATAGACACTTCGCTGATCAAACCCGCGACCCGCTGCCAGCTCGGGCACAGCGGCGCAGATGAGCTCAGGGTAGCGCAACATGGCGTCTCCCCCGTGACCGGTCGAAAGAATGCCCTCGAGCTCAATACCCACACGCTCGCGCGCTACGGCATCGAGCAGCGGCGCGCACTCGGCAAGCGCACGCTTGGTCTCGGGCTCAATCATAAAGTCCAGGCGGCAGGCAAAGCGCACCGCGCGCAGCATGCGCAGGGCGTCCTCGTTAAAGCGACGCTTGGGATCGCCGACAGCGCGAATCAGCTTGCGCTCCAAGTCACCCTGGCCGTCGTAGCGGTCGACAAGCCCGCGCTCGGGATGCCAGGCCATGGCGTTGACGGTAAAGTCGCGGCGCGCCAGATCGTCCTCGAGCGAGGCGGCGCGCTCGACGCTCTGAGGATGGCGCCCATCGGTGTAAAAGCCATCCAGGCGGTACGTGGTGACCTCGATACGCTCGCCATCGGAAATAGCCGTGATTCCACCAAATTTAATGCCCGACTCCACAACCGCGATGCCGGCGGCCTCGAGCGACGATTTAGACTCCTGCCACAGGCCGCTACAGCACATATCAACATCGTGGCTGGGGTACCCCATCAGGGCGTCGCGCACCCAACCGCCCACATACCAAGCTTCAAGACCAGCTGCCTCGAGCGCACGAAGGACGCGCAAGGAGGCATCGGACGGTTGCGTACCGTTGAGCGAAACATTGCACATGCCTGTGGCCTCCTGCACTTGCGAGCGTTAATCGATGGTTCTCAAGAAGTCTAACAAGAAACGAGAAAGCGCGCACACGCAATCGCGTCGTCGATTCGATAAAACGAGAAAGCAGACGCCATATGAGTTCAGTGCACAAAAAACACCCGCCTTGGTAATCCAAAGCGGGTGTTCGGCAACGATGTATCGATGCGGCTAGCAGACCTGGCGAACCTCGATGTGCTTCTTATATTCGTCCACCTTGGCAAAATCGCCCAGACCGGGGCACTCGACCACGTTGGCGCCGGTAGCCATCGAAAGGCGCAGGGCGTCCTCGACGCGCTCGGGGGCGTCATGCCACACGGACAAGAAGGCAGCGAGCGAGGAATCGCCGGCGCACACCGTCGACAGCAGCTTGACGTCGAAGGTGCGGGTGGCAAACCAGATATGCTCGCCGTTGGAGAAGTACGCGCCGTCGCCGCCAAGGGTCAGCAGCACGTTCTTGGCGCCCTTGGCGTGCAGCTCGGCCATAGCGCCCTTAACGGACTCATCGTCGCCACCGCTCACCTTAATGCCAAAGATGTCGAGCAGCTCGTCGTCATTGGGTTTGATCAGCAGCGGCTCCATGGCAATGAGGTCTGCCAGCTGATGGCTCGAGATGTCGAGGACGAACTCGGCCCCCTTAGCCTTGACGCGGCGCAGGACCTCGGCCAGGAAGCCCTCGGAAGTGTTGGGAGGCAGCGAGCCGCTGATGACCAAGCAGGTCATGTCATCGAGCGAATCGATGAGCTCAAACATCTCCTGCTCGTTGGCCTCATTGATGGCGGCACCGGCGTTGACCATGTTGTACTCGGTATCGGGGCCGGCGTTGAGGAACACGTTGACGCGCGTGATGCCGTCGGTCCACACGGGCTTGACGGGCACGCCCAGGGCCTCGGCGCCCTTGACGATAAACTCGCCCGAGAAGCCAGCGAAGAAGCCCAGGATCGTGGTGTCGACACCGTAGTGGTCAAGCGTAAACGAGACGTTGAGACCCTTGCCGTTGGGCGTGTAGACGGCGTTACGGGTACGCGTGACGGTGTTGGCAGCAAGACCGTCGCAGGCGATGTTGTAGTCAATGGCGGGATTTGCAGTGAGCGTGTAAATCATGAATGTTCCTTTCACGAAGAAACGTGTTAATGAAAGTATATTCCACGCATCGGTAAAAGGCTAGGACAACTCGGTGAACGGTGTGGAAGTGATGAAGTACGGCGGGACACCTCTCCCCCGTGGCGGAACAAAAAGGCGCCCCAGCCGAAACCGGGGCGCCACAAGCGCACGAATATGTCGCGTTTCGATTACTGACGATCGAGCTTGCGGACAGCAACGCGCTTGCTGTACTCGTCGACGTGACCGAAGTCACCAATGCCGACGGACTCGGCAACGTTGGCGCCGGTGGCCATAGCGAGCTTCATGGCCTCCTCGACGTTGTCGCGATCCCTGTACCACTTGTGAAGGAACGCAGCGAGGGTGCAGTCGCCGGCGCAGACGGAAGAAACCAGCTTGATGTTGAACTCACGCTTGGCGTACCAGATGTCCTCACCGTTGGAGAAGTAAGCGTCACCGCGGCTACCACGGGTGAGCAGCACGTTCTGAACGCCAGCGTCGTGAGCCATCTTCATGGCAACGCGAACCTCGTCGTCGGTGTCGACCGGCACGCCGAAGATGGCCTTCATCTCGTGATGGTTCGGCTTGATGAGCAGCGGCTTCTTGTGAGCGAGCTCCTTGAGCTTGTCGGAGGACAGGTCCAAGACGACATCGGCGCCACGAGCCTGAGCGTGCTCCATAACCTGAGCCAGGAAGTCGGGCGTAGCTTTGGGAGGCACGGAGCCGGAGACGATCAGGCACTCAAGATCGCCAGCGGTGTCCAGGATGTTGTAGAGCTCCTCCTGGTGCTGCGGCGTAATAGGAGCTCCAGGGTTCAGGATGCCGTACTCGTGCTGGCCATCGTTGACGTAGGTGTTGATGCGCGTGATACCGTCGGTCCAGACCGGGCGGCAGAGGCAACCCAGGTTCATGACCTCCTCGACGATAAACTTGCCCGTAAAGCCGGCGAAGAAGCCGAGCGCGACGGTGTCGACGCCCATCTTCTTAAAGGCGAAGGACACGTCGAGGCCCTTGCCGTTAGCCGTGTAGCTGGCCGAGCCGGTGCGGACGTTCTCGTCGGGCTCGAGCGGAGAGCTCGAAACCGTCATGTCGACAGCCGGGTTAGCGGTTAGCGTGTAGAACATTTACAGTACCCCCTGTATATGTGAGGGCCGCGTGGCCGGCCCATTCCAACCACGCGGTTACCTCTGATACCAAATTAGCGAGCTGCGGACTCGAGCAGTGCCTTGACCTCGGCTGCGGTGTTGCAGGCGAGCGCCTTCTCGGCGAGCTCGTCGCACTCGGCCTTGGTCCACTGGCTGATGGTCTTGCGGGCGCGCAGGATAGAAGGAGCGCTCATCGAGAACTCCTCCAGGCCCCAGCTGATCAGCAGCGGCTCGAGCAGCGGATCGGCAGCGGCTTCGCCGCACATACCGACCATGATGCCGGCCTTCACGCCGCTCTCGATGATGTTCTTGAGCGAGCGGAGCACGGCGGGATAGTAAACCTGGTACAGGTTGGAGATGGTGTCGTTACCACGGTCGGCGCACATGGTGTAGCCGATCAGGTCGTTGGTGCCGATGGAGAAGAAGTCGGCGACCTCGGCAAGACGGTCTGCGAGCAGCGAAGCGGCGGGCGTCTCGACCATGATGCCGACCTCGATGTTCTCGTTGAACTTGCGACCCTCTTCGGTCAGCTCGGCCTTGCACTGCTCGACGAGCTCCTTGATAGCCAAGACCTCCTCGACGCAGGTGACGAGCGGGATCATGATCTTGACGTCACCGAAGGCGCTAGCGCGCAGCAGAGCGCGGAGCTGGACCTTGTACTGGTCGGGATTGGCCAGGCAGTAACGCACGGCGCGGAAGCCCATGAAGGGGTTATCTTCCTTGACCATGTGCAGATACGGAATCTCCTTGTCGCCGCCAACATCGAGCGTGCGGATGATGACCGGAGCACCCTTGAGCGCGCTGGCGACCTTACGGTAGGCGTTGAACTGCTCCTCCTCGGAAGGAAGCTCAGCAGAGTCCATGAACAGGAACTCGGAGCGGAACAGACCGATGGCCTCGGCGTCGTGATCGAGCGCGTTGGGCACGTCATCGGGGTTACCGATGTTGCAGGCGATGATCTTCTTGATGCCATCGGCAGTCACGGACGGCTTGCCGCGGAAGGCCTCGAGGGCTGCCTTCTCGGCAGCGAAGGCCTCGGCCTTGGCGGTGTATGCGGCGAGCGTCTCCTCGTCGGGATCGGCCTCAACGATACCCTTGCCACCGTCGACGACAACGGTCATACCGTTGCGCAGCGCGGTGCAGCTATTGGAAACCGAAAGGACAGCCGGGATCTCGAGGGCGCGCGCAATAATCGCGGAGTGCGACGTGCGGCCACCGGTCTCGGTGACGATACCGGCAACGTGGGCCTTATCGATCGTGGCGGTCATGGACGGCGTAAGGTCGTGAACGACAACGACAGTATTCTCGGGCAGGACGGAGAGGTCGACGACCTCCTTGCCCAGCAGCTCGGCCAGAATACCGGTGCGGATGTCGGCGATGTCGGCCGCGCGCAGACGAAACATCTCGTCATCCATAGACAGGAACATGTTCTCGAACATGGTCGAAGTGTCCATGAGCGCCTGCTCGGCGCAGGTACCGCCGTCAATGGCGGCGTTGATGGCGTCGGTCATGCCCGGGTCCTGAGCCAGGACAATGTGTCCGCTCATGATCTCGGCCTCGGCCTCACCCACCGTCTCCTTCATGTGGTCGGCCTGAGCCTGGGTCTTCTCGCAGAAGACCGAAAGAGCGGACTGATAGCGCTCCTTCTCTGCTGCCGAATCAGCAACCTCGTGCGGCTCAAACGTCAAGTCGGGATCGACGGCGACCATGACGGTGCCGATACCGATACCCTCGGATGCGTTGACTCCCTGATACATTCCCATTCCTCTCTCCGTGTCATGTGATAAAGCGTTTTGCCATATCCATGACAAAAGAGCGCAGCTACCTTGATACAGGTCACTGCGCCCCCAAGTATGAACTTAATTGTTCAACATGCGACCCGTTTGAGTTCTACTCGCCAAGACCGCTCTTGATGAGCTCGATGGCAGCAGCCAGAGCCTCGGCCTCGTCGGCGCCGTCGCACTTGACCTCGACCTCGGTACCGCAGGGGATACCAGCAGCCATGAGGGCCATCGGGGACTTGCCGTTGACCTCCTTCTCGGGGGTGACGACCGTCACGTCACAGGCGTACTTGCCCATGGTGGAAGCGAACAGGCCGGCCGGACGCATGTGCAGACCCTGAGGATTAACGAGGGTAGCCTTCTCAGAAACCATAATTGACTCCTTTTTTGTGTTTAACCCCTGTCGTGCGTGCGGCAGGAGTCAGATTCACGACGTTGTTTATATTAACTCACATCAAACGGTTTTTCATTGTGTTTCGGACGAATTATTGGACAGATGTGTTTGTCGTCCGCTTGCTCGCCCACAGGGGGGCCGGGGGGGGGCGAGGGGGAGTAAGAGAAAAAAGAAGAACAATAGCACAGAGGGAAAAAAAA
>UQIS01000053.1 GCA_900541245.1 uncultured Collinsella sp. | reverse complement strand
ACCCCGGAGGAGTTCCGGAATCAGGCCCTCGCGGCCTAGTCGCTATTTAGGGCGTCCAAGATTTGGGGCGCAGTTCAAATTCGGTGACGGGCTTTTTCTTCCCCAACGCCGGGATTCGAACCCCGAGGGCATTAAATCACACTGTCATCCAAGGGCCCGTGGGCAAAAAATAGCAAATATGAGTACTGTTACCAATTTAGTGGCAGCGATTTCATGCCATCAGAAGGCGATTTAGACGCCAGGGATCCTACGGCGGAAGGATTGCAGGCGTTTATCAGCTATGTTCTTGAACATATGTTGCGTAACACTGCATATTTTGCAAAAAGATAATGCTACGGGACTTGTGACAGTACTCATATTTGACGTTTTTTGCCCACGACCCCTTATTGCGTGGGTGAATCAGTTGCAAAACGGGCTTCAAAGCGTCCTTCTCAAACAAAAAGCCGGGGCCCGCATGATGCGGACCCCGGCTCAAAATCGTGACGATATGTCAGTTACATTCTACACGTAGAACAGGATGTCGTCGTAGGTCGGGACCGGCCAGTAGTCGGCGGCCACGATCTCCTCCATGGCATCCACGGCGGCGCGCAGTGTATCCATAGCGGGAACGACCTCGTGTGCATACACGTTGGCCTGCTCCTGCCCATCGAGGGCCTCGGCCTTCTGATGCACGGCGTCGAGCGCCTTGATGGAGTCGTTGATGGCGGTGATGCCGTTGCAGAGCTTGTTGAGCGTGTTCTGCTCGCACTGCATGGCGGCCTCAGCACCGGCGGCACGAATAGTCTCAAGGCCCTTAGCGACCTTGGTGGCGTAGGCGGTAATGACCGGGCGATAGGTACGACGTGCCTCGCGAACCATCGTGGTAGCCTCGATGTTCATGAGCTTGTTGTACTTCTCGAGCTTGCAGTCGTAACGGCACTGGGCCTCGGCCTTGGTCAGGACACCCGTCTCCTCAAAGAGCGCGATAGCCTTATCGGAAACAAAGGCGGGCAGGGCGTCGGCCGTGGTCTTGTTGTTGGCAAGGCCGCGCTTTTCGGCCTCGATGGGCCACTCGTCGGAGTAGCCGTCGCCGGAGAACAGGATGCGCTGGTGATCGGTCAGCACCTTCTTGCAGTACTCGAGCGCGGCGTCCTGGAACTTATCCTCGGGCGTACCCTCAAGAGCATCGGCGAAGGACTTGAGCGACTTGGCCACGGCGGCATCGAGCACCAGGTTGGAGTCGGAGACGTTCTGCTCGGAGCCGCAGGCACGGAACTCGAACTTGTTGCCGGTGAAGGCAAACGGGGAGGTGCGGTTGCGGTCGGTGTTGTCCTGCATCAACTTGGGCAGGGTATCGGCGCCCAGGTCGAGCACGCCGCGCGTGGCATGGACGGAAGCCTTGCCATCGATGATCTTCTCGACGACCTCGGTAAGCTGGTCGCCCAGGAAGATGGACATAATCGCCGGAGGAGCCTCGTTGGCGCCCAGACGATGATCGTTGCCGGCCGAGGCAACGGAGGCACGCAGGAGCTCCTGATAGTTATCGACGGCCTCGATCACCGCGGTGAGGAAGACAATGAACTGCAGGTTGTCGAGCGGGGTGTCGCCCGGATCGAGCAGGTTCTCGGACTCGGTACCAAGCGACCAGTTGTTGTGCTTGCCCGAACCGTTGATGCCCTCGAAGGGCTTCTCGTGCAGCAGGCAGACCAAGTCGTGACGGGAGGCGATGAGCTTCATCTTCTCCATCATGACCAGATTCTGGTCGATGGCCTCGTTGACCTCGCCATAGACAGGGGCGAGCTCATGCTGGCAGGGAGCGACCTCGTTGTGCTTGGTCTTGGCGGGAATGCCAAGCGCCCACAGTTCGTCATCCAGGTCCTTCATATAGGCCGAGACGGTGGGGCGGATAGCGCCAAAGTAGTGCTCCTCGAGCTCCTGGCCCTTGCAGGGGGCAGCGCCAAAGAGGGTGCGGCCGGTGATGACCAGGTCCTTGCGCTTGCGGTAAGCGTCCTTCTTGATCAGGAAGTACTCCTGCTCGTCGCCCACGGAAGGAACGACCTTCTTGGGGGTCTTACCAAACAGCGCCAAAACGCGCTTGGACTCACGCGAGAGCGCGGTCATGGAGCGCAGCAGCGGGGTCTTCTTGTCCAGGGCCTCGCCTGTGTAGGAGCAGAAAGCCGTGGGGATGCACAGGACATCGTCCTTGATAAAAGCGGGGCTGGTGGGATCCCAGGCGGTGTAGCCACGGGCCTCGAAGGTGGCACGCAAGCCGCCGTTGGGGAAGCTGGAGGCATCGGGCTCGCCCTGGATGAGGTTCTTGCCCGTAAACTTGGTAATAGCGGTGCCGTCGTGGTTGGGCTCCAGGAAGCTGTCGTGCTTCTCGGAAGTAATGCCCGAAAGCGGCTGGAACCAGTGTGCGTAGTGCGTCGCGCCCTTGGAGATGGCCCAGACCTTCATGGCGTGGGCAACGGCGTTGGCCACATCCAGGTCGAGCGGCTCACCGCCCTCGAGGGTTGCAGCAAGGCGCTTCCAAATGTCCTTGGGGAGGTAGTCCTTCATGACTTCCTCAGAGAACACCATGGTCCCGAAGCGGTCAGTAAGATCGGCCATACGGAACTCCCTTCGTATCGGCACCGCGTGAGAAGCGGTGTTGATTACTAACGAACGAGTCATAGATTAGGCTCGCCGTGTTTCCGCGACATTACCGTTATGTTGCTGTCGCGAAACCAATCAATGAGGTTACCGCATCGCAGCGGCGCTGCCACCCTTAATGGCCAATCAACTGTATAAATTGCAGACCTCTCCCCATAGTTTAAGGTTTGTCAATTTGGGATGGGACTCTATTAACTGGTATTTCGCATCAGATACCAGTCTTTATAGCCACATCCTAGATTGACCGCACTGTTATAGGAAATGCCGATAGCGAAGCATTTTCGATTGGTATCCCCAAATAGCGAGTAAAACTCCACCGTGGCACAGTGGTGCTGTAGAATCCTTACAACACATCACACTATTACGTATCTAAAGGAGCACGATATGCGCGTCGACGAGGTTTTTAAGCAGGCAGCATCCCAGGGCACCGCACCCGTTTCGTTTGAGATGTTCCCGCCCAAGGGCGAGCTTACCCTCGACACGGCTCGCGAGGTGGCAGGCAATCTGTGCAAGCTTTCACCGAGCTTTGTCTCGGTCACCTGCTCGGCCGGCGGCTCGGGCAACGGTGCCACCACCGCCCCCATCGCGCATATGATTACGAGCGAATTCGATACACCCTCGGTGGCACACCTTACCTGCGTGGGCCGCTCGCACGCCGATATCGCCGCCAAGATCGACGAGTATCGCACCGCCGGCGTTGAAAACATCCTGGCCCTGCGCGGCGACCTGCCCGCCGGCGCGACTGAGGACGACAAGCCCGCCTCTGACTACGCCTACGCCCGTGACCTCATCCCCGAGCTCGTCGATGCCGGCTTTTGCGTGGGCGCCGCAGCCTACCCCGAGGGCCACATTGCCTGCGAGGATCTCAACCTCTCGGTCGAGCACCTCAAGCAAAAGCAAGACGCCGGCGCGAGCTTCTTTGTGACACAGCTCTTCTTTGATAACGAGTGCTTCTATCGCTTCCGCGAGCTTGCCGACAAAGCCGGCATCACCGCGCCTATCACCGCGGGCATCATGCCGTTTATGGGCAAGTCGCAAATCAGCCGCATGGTCTTTATGTGCGGCGCATCGCTGCCCTCCCCCGTCATCAAGATTCTCGCCAAGTACGAGAACGACCCCGAGAGCCTGCAGGCAGCCGGTGTAGATTATGCTGCTCGTCAGCTTTGCGACCTTAAGGAGCACGGTGCCGACGGTCTACACCTGTACACTATGAACCGTCCTGCAATCGCCGCGACCATTATGGAGCGCCTGGGGTAATGGAAAAACCGCACGTCGATACAACCGTTGTTGAAGTGCCGGCCGACCTTGCGTCGCCGGCGCTTTACCGTATCGACGCTGCCCACCGCCCTCGTGTCGACCGTGCCGAGATGCTGCGGTATCTGGGCTACGGCGGCCAGCAGATTGAGCCCGAGCTGTCACGACGAATTGAGCTTGTAGTCGAGCGCCTAGAGCTGGATATCGAGCCCCGCGGCGTGCGACGCGTGTTTGCCGTCGATGCCACGGGCGTCGACGAGCAGGGCGAGCCCTGCATCCGCTTGGTTGGCACCAATGTTGAGCTGCGGGGTCGTGATATCTATCGACATCTCAAAGACGCCCGCCTGGCGGCGCTCATGGCCTGCACCCTCGGGATGTCTGCCGAACGCCGTCTGCGCACCACGGGAGCCCAGCAACCCCTGGAAGGCGCCGTGCTCGACGCCGCATGCTCTGCCTATGTGGAGGCCGCCGTCGAGCAGATGGACCAGCAGGTCAAGGCTGCAGCCGCTGCACACGGGCTCGCCGGCAACTGGCGCTTCAGTCCCGGCTATGGCGACTGCCCGCTCTCTGCCCAGCGCTCGATCGTGGATGCACTCAATGCCACGCGCCTCATTGGACTTACCGTCACCCCCACCAGCCTGCTCATGCCCACCAAGAGCGTGACCGCGGTGATTGGTCTGTTCGACGGCGAAGTCCACGACGCCCAGAGCCGCCCCACCTGCAATATCTGCCGCATGCGCGAGCACTGCCGCTTCCGCGCCGCCCACACCACCTGCTATTCCAGCCATTAGGAGCCATCGATGTTTACTCCGCTTATCACTCATGATCTGGACGGTGCCGCGCTGGCGGCACCCGTCAATGCAGCGCGCTGCAACGGTGCCGCGTACAAAACGCGCACGATCGATGACCTTCGCATTAAGGACGATCGCCTGCGTGCCGCCATCGAGGGCACCGGGCACCTGCTGTTTGACGGCGGCATGGGCACCATGTTGCAGGCCGCCGGCATGAAGGCAGGCGCCCTGCCCGAACTGCTCAACTTTGAGGAACCCCAGGTCATCACCGATATCCAGCGTCAGTACGTCGAAGCTGGCTGTGACGTGATCACCGCCAACACCTTTGGCGCCAACGCCCACAAGCTCGACGGCGCCGCCACCGTGGCAGACGTCTTTGCCGCGGCAGTCACCTGCGCCCGCGAGGCCGGCGCCCGCTACGTCGCCGGCGACATCGGCCCCATCGGCGCCCTGCTGCGCCCCCTGGGCACCCTCAGCTTTGACGAGGCCTACGACCTCTTTGCCGAGGAGGTGCGCGCCAGCGTCGCTGCGGGCGTCGACCTCTTTATTATCGAGACCATGACCGACCTGGCCGAGATCAAGGCGGCCGTCCTCGCCTGCCGCGAGAACTCCGACCTGCCCGTCTTTGCCACCATGACCTTTGAGGAAGACGGCCGCACCTTCTTGGGCACGAGCCCCGAGGTCGCCGCCATCACCCTCGACGCCATCGGCGCCGACGTCCTGGGCATCAACTGCAGCCAGGGCCCGGCCGAGCTCCGAGGGCTCGCCGCGCGCATGCTCACCGTCACCGACAAGCCCGTTATGGTGCAGGCCAATGCGGGACTGCCCCGCGTGGACGATGACGGCAATACCGTCTTTGATATCCAGGCACCCGAGTACGCCGAGGCCGTCGCCGGCATGATCGAGGACGGCGTGAGCGTCGTGGGCGGTTGCTGCGGCACCACGCCGGCGCACATGGCGGCCTTGCGCACGCTTATCGACAACCACACGCCCAGCCCGCGCCACCGCAAGCCCAGCATGTCGGTCACGAGCGCCCAGACGGTCGTGGACCTCCCCTGCGACGGCCACAAGATCGCCGTCATCGGCGAGCGCATCAACCCCACCGGCAAAAAGCGCCTGCAGCAGGCCCTGCGCGACGGCGACCTGGACTACGTCGTGAGTCAGGGCATCAGCCAGCAGGAGCAGGGCGCCGACATCCTGGACGTCAACGTGGGCCTGCCCGAGATCGACGAGGTCAAGGTCATCCAGCAGGCCACCGAGCAGCTCCAGGGCTCCACGCTGCTGCCGCTGCAGATCGACTCCACCGACCCCGCAGCCGTCGAGGCCGCCGTGCGCCGCTACGCCGGCAAGCCCATCATCAACTCGGTCAATGGCAAACAACAGATCATGGGTGAGATCTTTCCGCTGGTGGCCCACTATGGCACCAACGTCGTCGGCCTTACGCTCGACGAGGGCGGCATCCCCGATACCGCCGAGGCCCGCTTCGCCATCGCCGAGCGCATCGTGGCCGAGGCCGCCCGTTACGGCATCGGCCCGGACCGCATCCTCATCGACTGCCTGGTCATGACCGCCTCGACCAACCAGCGCCAGGCTGAGCAGATTCTACGTGCCATGTCTCTGTGCAAGGAGCGCCTGGGCGTCAAGTGCGCACTCGGCGTATCGAACATCAGCTTTGGCCTGCCCGCGCGGCCGCTGCTGGGCTCGGTCTTTTTGGCCGCCGCCTTTGGTGCAGGTCTGGATGCCCCCATCATGAACCCGGGTTCCAAGCGCTTTATGGATACCGTCTACAGCTATCGCGTCCTGAGCGTTGAGGACGAAGGCTCGACCGGATACATCGAGCGCTACGCCGGCTGGACCGATCCGTACAAGATCGCCGCGAACCCGGCGGCCGCTCAGTCAGTATCGAGCGATGCCGCGCCTGCCGCAAGCACCACCGCAAGCGCCGATGACGACCCCATCCGCCACATGGTCGTCTCGGGCCGCAAAGGCGAAATCGCGGCCGAGACTGAGCGTCTGCTGGCAGATCACGACGCCATGGACCTCATCAACAATCACTTTATCCCCGCCCTCGACGAGGTCGGAGTCCTCTTTGACCAGGGCAAGTTCTTCTTGCCGCAGCTCATGGCCTCGGCCGAGGCCGCACGCGTGGGCTTCGACACCATCAAGCGTCTGATGCCCGCCGGCGAGATTGCCGACAAGGGCAAGATCTGCGTGGCCACCGTCAAGGGCGATATCCACGACATCGGTAAGAACATCGTCAAGATGCTGCTCGATAACTACGGCTATACCGTCTTTGACCTAGGCCGCGACGTCGACCCGCAGGAGGTGCTCAAGACCGTGCAGGAGCGTGACATTAAGCTCGTCGGCCTCTCGGCGCTTATGACTACCACGGTCGTCGCCATGGAGGAGACCATCAAGCTGCTTCATGCCGAGGTGCCGGGCGTCAAGATCATCGTAGGCGGCGCCGTGCTCACCCCCGAATACGCCAAACAGATTGGCGCAGACTACTACGCCAAGGACGCCGCCGAAAGCGCGCGCATCGCCGAAGAGGTCTTTGGGCAGTAACACAACGGAAACAACCGAGCACCAAAACGTGCCGCATGCGCCACTTGGCACGTGCGGCACGTTAGAATAGATAAGACTATGCTCGTTTTGGCAGATAGGAGCGCAAGGATGGCGATCACGCCCGCAGAAATCGCGGAAACCCGCGGCATGGTTGAGGAGCAGAACCTCGACATCAGGACCATCACCATGGGTGTTTCGCTCATGGGTTGCGGCGACGAGAACCTCGACCGCATGTGCACGAAGATCTACGACCACGTGACGCACACGGCTGAGCACTTGGTCGAGACCGCCGAGAACCTCGAGCGCGAGTACGGCATCCCCATCGTCAACAAGCGCGTCTCCGTCACCCCGGTGGCGCAGATCGCCGCTTGCTGCAAGGATGAGGACCTCACCCCCATCGCGCATGCCCTCGACCGTGCGGCCGAGACCCTCGGCATCGACTACCTGGGCGGCTTCTCCGCGCTCGTCCAGAAGGGCATCGGCGACGCCGACCGCCGCGTCATCCAGTCCATCCCGCAGGCGCTCGCCACCACGAGTCGCGTCTGCTCCAGCGTCAACGTCGCCAGCCTGCGCGCCGGCATCAACATGGACGCCGTGCTCATGGCTGCGCAGACCATCATCGACGCCGCTAAGCTCACGGCCGACCAGGACTCCGTCGGCGCTTCCAAGTTTGTCTGCTTTGCCAACATGGTCGAGGACTCCCCGTTTATGGCGGGCGCTGTCCACGGCGGTGGCGAGGCCGACGCCGTCATCAACGTAGGCGTCTCGGGCCCCGGCGTTATGGCCGCAGCCCTGGAGACGCTGCCCGATTCCGCATCGATGATGGAGGTCGCCGAGAAGATTAAGCAGACCGCCTTTAAGATCACCCGCGCCGGTGAGCTCATGAGCCGCGAGGCCGCCCATCGCCTGGGTGTCGAGAAGGGCATTGTCGACCTGTCGCTGGCCCCCACGCCTGCCATCGGCGACTCCGTTGCCCGCATCCTCGAGATCATCGGTGTTGGCACCTGCGGTGGCCCCGGCACGACCTGCGCACTCGCCATGCTCAACGATGCCGTCAAGAAGGGCGGCGTCATGGCCAGCTCCAGCGTGGGCGGTCTCTCCGGCGCCTTTATCCCCGTGTCCGAGGACGCCGGCATGATCGCCGCCGTCGAGGCTGGCGCGCTTTCGCTCGAGAAGCTCGAGGCCATGACCTGCGTGTGCTCCGTTGGCCTGGACATGATCGCCATCCCCGGTGACACCCCGGTCGAGACCATCGCCGGCATCATCGCCGACGAGATGGCTATCGGCGTCATCAACAACAAAACCACGGCCGTCCGCGTGATTCCCGCCATTGGCAAGGGCGTGGGCGACTGCGTCGAGTACGGCGGCCTGTTTGGCCGTGCGCCCATCATGCCGGTGAACCCCAACGCCGGCACCGTGCTTGCCCACCGCGGTGGACGCTTCCCGGCACCGCTGAACTCGCTGAAGAACTAGCTGAGGGGTTCGGGCGAGGAGCCCCGGGGAGGGCAAATATATAAGGTAGGCAGCGCGGGCAGGACAGGCAAGCCCCGAGAGGACAGTAAGTGCTAAAAGGCGCGTGCGGAAAAAGACCA
>UQIS01000052.1 GCA_900541245.1 uncultured Collinsella sp. | reverse complement strand
CGAGCTCCTGTGCGAATTGAAGAGAACGCTCCCGCAAACTGCCTCTTGACAACTTATAGGAGCGTCGGTTTTGTTTTTGTGATTTTCTGTATGGTCGGAGGTTCGCTATCCAGCCCCGTAATCCGGCATAGTTTTGTTCACGGCGGCTCCACCGCGCGTTTAAGCGCGGGGCCGGTGGGGCATTTTTGCCCCACCGGCCCCTATTCCAGCTCTATTCCGGTTTGGTTTCTACCGTGGGAGTCTTGTCCGCCGCAACCGGAATACGGGCGGTGTCCATAGTCAGGCAGTGTTTGGAGCAGCTCTCGATGCACTCGCCGCACACCACGCAGGCATACGGATCGATCGACCACGTTCCGCCCTTTCGATCGACCGCGAGCGCGCCCGCCGGGCAGCGGCGCGCGCACATGCCGCAGCAGATGCACACGTCCATGTCGTTGACGATATGCCCGCGCAAGCGCTCGGGCGCCGTCAGCTTCTCCTGCGGATAGCACACCGTGACCGGCTGCTTGACCATAGAGCCCAAGGCCGTCTTGGCAAATGTCAGCAAACTCATGCCGTGCCTACCTTTCCGTGCAGCTAATGCAGGGGTCGATGGTCAGGATAATCATGGGCACGTTGGCAAGGAGCACGCCCTGCAGCGCATGCGTCAGACCCGCCAGGTTTTGCGACGTCGGCGTGCGCACGCGAAAACGGTCCAGATTCTTGGTGCCGTTGCCGCGCACATAGTAATACGCCTCGCCACGCGGCTGCTCAATTACAACCTCGCCGCGCGCGCCGTCGGCCGGCGTAAGCTTGGTGCGCCCGCCGATACCGTCGTGCGGGATCTTGCCCACCAGCTCTTTGATGATGTCCATGGTCTGCGTGACCTCGGCGCAACGAACCTGGCAGCGGGCATAGCAGTCGCCGTCGGTAGCAACGATGGGCTCAAACGCGGCCAAGTCCGCATAGGCGCCGTCACCGAACATGCGCACGTCGTAATCCACGCCCGAGGCGCGCCCAAACGGACCGACCATCGAAAGCTCCAGCGCGTCTTTCTTGCTAATCACGCCCACGCCATGCAGGCGCTCGCCGCAGCTGTTGTCGTCCAAAAACGTATGCACCAGGGCCTCGTAGTCAGGACGCATGGCATCGAGCGTCTGGACAATGCCCGCCAGCTCGGAGTCCTCGATATCGTGCTTAAGGCCGCCGATCTCGTTAATCGACAGAATCACGCGCCCGCCGCAAGTGCTCTCAAAAATCTTGAGTATCTGCTCGCGCAGGGTCCATGACCGATAGAACAGCGCCTCGAAGCCAAAGGCGTCGGCGAGCAGGCCCAGCCACAGCAGATGCGAGTGAATGCGCGAAAGCTCATGCAGAATGGTGCGGATATACTGCACGCGGCCAGGCACCTCGATGCCGAGCATGCGCTCGCAGGCGCTGGCATAGCCGCAGCTATGGCCCACGGCGCAGATGCCGCAGATGCGCTCGGCAATGTAGCCAAACTGATGCATATCGCGCTTTTCGGTGAGCTTCTCGAGTCCGCGGTGCACAAAGCCGATCTGCGGAATTGCCTCGATGACGCGGTCGTCCTCGATCACCAGGTCCAGATGAAGCGGCTCGGGCAGCACCGGGTGCTGCGGGCCAAACGGAATAACGGAGCGATGTGCCATGGACCTTACGCCTCCTTTTTCTGCTTGTCGCGGGCGACCTTGGCGGCAAACGCCGCGCGGACCTTGACCGCTTTCTCGGGATCCATGGCGGCGAGCTTTGCCTCCATCTCGGCAGCCTTGAGCGCGGCCTTCGCAGCAGTTTCATCGTGCTGGGCATCGGAGCCGGCAGCCGCAGCGGGCTGAGCAGCGGCGCCCGCGGCGTCGCCGGCGCTCGCAGCACCCTCCCCTGCAGCAGCCGCAGCCGCGGCGGCCTTTTCGGCCGCGGCTTTGCGCGCCTTGGCCTCGGCGGCGGCACGGACCTTCATGGCCTTCTCGCGTGCGGCCTTCACCTCGGGCGTGATAACGCTCATGGGTTCGGCAGTCGAGACCTGGTAGAAAAAGCCCTTAAAGTCGATCTGCATGTCGGTGATGGCAAGCCCAAACAGGTCGTGCGCTTCGTTCTCAAACGGAAATACCGCCGGATAGTACGAGCTGATGGACGGAATCTCCTGATACTGATCAATTCCCTCAACCACCAGGTTCTCGATCGCATAGCTGCCGTCCTGCGCAATATTCTCCTGAGCAGCGCGGACGTTGATAAACGTATAGACCAGGCGATACGATCCGTCGTCCACACAGCGCTCGGCATGCATCTGCACAAAGCGCGCGCCGGCACCCTTGAGCGCCTGCATATGCGGCAACAGTTCATCGATCCCGACGGTGGCATAGATAGCCTTTTGCATTACTCGGCCTCCTTTGCAGCGGCGGGTGCGCCGTCAGCCGCGCCTGAGTCGACACCGGCCCCGGCACCCGCAGCAGCCACAAACCCGTCCTCGCCCAGCTCAACGCCACCGTCCCAGGTAGCGGCACCACCCACGGTGAGCGGGTCACCGCCGGCGCGCATCACGGCCTCCTTCTGGTCCAGGATGCCGCACGCCTCCACGATGGCATCGATCACGGTCTCGGGGCGAATGGCGCACCCGGGCGCGTACACGTCCACGGGAATCGCGCGGTCCACGCCGCCGATCACGTTATAGGCATCGCGGAACACGCCGCCCGAGCACGCGCAGATACCGCAGGCCACCACGCACTTGGGCTCGAGCATCTGGTTGTAGATCTGACGCACGACGGGCAGGTTCTGGGCATTGACCGACCCCGTCACCAAAAAGATATCCGCATGCTTGGGGTTGCCGGTGTTGACCACGCCAAAGCGCTCCGCATCGAACAGCGGCGTGAGCGAGGCCAGCACCTCGATATCGCATCCGTTGCAGCTCGAGCCGTCGTAATGAATAACCCACGGCGAGCGCGACATTTTATGATCCATGGATGCCGCCTCCTAAATAAACACGTCGACGAGGATGGGCATAAGGTTGAGCAGGCCAAACACCAGCGCCACGCCCCATCCGAGCTTAAAGCAGCTGCGCCAGGTGCTACGGGCGAAGGTGTTGTCGATCAGCACCTCGACAAAATACGTCGCGGCCATCACGACCAGGGCGACCACCCAGCTCACCGGGTTGTCCCAAACAAAGAACATGCCCACCCACATCAAAAACAGCACGGTCTCGCACCAGTGCATAAGGGTCATCTTGGCCAGTGTGCCGCCGCTCATCTCGGTGGCGACGCCCTGGACGATCTCCTGATGCGCGTGATGCGAGTACGAAAGGTCAAACGGCGACTTGCGCAGCTTGATGGTAAGCACCGCGAGCAGCGCGAGGAAAATGGGCGCGCTGTACACGATGATGGGGGCCGACTGCCCCGTCACGGCGATGGAATCGAAGCTATCGGTGGCAAGATACAGGCCCACACTCATCAGCAAAACGGCGGGCTCGTAGCTCATAACCTGCAGCAGCTCGCGATCAGCGCCGACCTGGGCAAACGGGCTTTGCGTCGAGGCGGACGCCAGCACCACAAAGATCGCGGCGAGCGTAACCATAAAGGCGCACAGCAGCGTGTTGGAGCCCGACACAAAGATGCCGCCGCCCACCACGGTAAAGATGAGCGCGCACGCCATGTAAGTATCGTCCATGGTGTTTACGCTGGCAGGGGCCTTGCGCAGCAGCTTGGCAACGTCGTAGAAGGGCTGCAGCAGGCGCGGTCCCACGCGGCCCTGCATGCGAGCCGAAAGCTTACGGTCAAGGCCGTCGATCAGACCGCCCACAAGCGGCGCCAGCAAGGCAAACGCCACGGTGCCAATAAAAATGCCCACGACGCCCGAACCTTCAAAATACTTGCCGCGCAGCACCGAGGGCGCACTCATGGCAAGCCGCTCGGGCCCAATCCACGCGCAACACAGCAGCGCAAACAAGATAATGCTGCAGCACACGACGCTGCCCGCGGGGCCAATACGCTTCTCGCCAAGGGCGTCCTCCGAGTACCAATTGCGCTTTTCGGCCTTCACCTCGTGTCCCATCGAGCCGCGGAAATGGCGATATTTGTCGGTCCCCACGCCCGAAAGGTACACGTTGACGTGCGGTTTGTTGCTCACGCGGAATGAAGTCAGCAGCACCACGGCGATAAACGCCACGATAACCACCATCAGGTACATGGCGTCCTTGCCAATAACGTACGGCACGCGGCCAAACACCATGGCCAAGTAAGGCGACACCAGACCGCTCGAGATAACCGGGAACGCCACGCAGCACAGAATCAGCAGCGCGGCGATGGTGTTGAGGGCCATCCATTCGGTCTTATGGACATTGACCTCAACGTTTTGAGCCGTGGGGTCGACGCCCGAAAGCTTGGCAAGCCACTTGCCCCAGAAGTAAAACGTCGCGGCCGAGCCAAAGGCAAGCACCATGATCATGAGCACGTTGCCGGTCTGCGCGAACGCCACCAGGGCGCCCCACTTGGACACGAGCATGCCAAACGGCGCCACGAACATGCCCATAATGCCCAGCATCATCAGGCGCGTCAGGTGCGGCATGCGGCTGAACAGACCGTCCATGTCCTCGATATTGCGGCTGCCGATATGATGCTCGGCCGTGCCCACGCACAGGAACAGCAGCGACTTTGCCACCGTATGGAACAGGATCAGAAAGATGGCGGCCCACACGGCCTCGGGCGCGCCGACACCCAGGCAGGCACTGATGAGGCCCAGGTTGGAGATGGTGGAGTACGCGAGCACGCGCTTGGCGTTACTCTGCGAGATGGCTATGAGGGCAGCGAGCAAAAACGTGATGGCACCCACACTCGTGACCATAAAGCCGGTCACGGGATAGATGGCATAGAGCGGGCTCAGCTTGACCATCAGGAACACGCCGGCTTTGACCATGGTGGACGAGTGCAGCAGGGCGCTCGTGGGCGTGGGGGCAACCATGGCGCCAAGCAGCCAAGTGTGGAACGGCATCTGTGCGGCCTTGGTGAGTGCGGCGAGCGACAGCAGAACGACCGGCATCACCAGCAGCGCGGATTGCGCGGTTCCGGCGCCGGAAAGCTCGATCATGCCCGAGATGGTCAACGGCATGCCGTTGACGTGCAGGAACATAAGGCCAACCAAAAACGCGATGCCACCCAGCATGTTGAGGATGATCTGGGTGAAGGCGTTTTTAATGGCCTCGGGCGTGCGCGTGTAGCCAATCATAAGGAACGAGCACACGGTGGTGATTTCCCAGCCGCAGAACAGCCACTCAAGGTTGTCGCTCGTCACGATGACGAACATGGCCGAGAGGAACAGGAACATAAGCGCCAGGAACTGCGGGCGTCGGTCGGGCGCGGTCTGCCCGCGCAGCGCGGCCTCGTGCTCGTCATGGGCCTGGAAGTCCTTCATGTAGCCCAGGGCATACACGCAGATAAGGCTACCGATAATGCCGACGGCGAGGACCATGATCACGCTCATGTAGTCCAGGTAGAGCGGGGTTGCGGTGACGGCTTCGGTCGCGGGCAGCGTCATGGCTGCAAAGGCGAGCGAGCCCACCAACTGGACTACGCCGAGCGCCGTGGTGAGCGCGTTCCTATATTTGTACGCGTTGTACAGGATGACGGCGCACAGGATGACATCGATGGCGGAGCTGATGATCGAGAGCACATGCGAGGTGCCGGGGGCAACCTCAAAGCTCTGCGGCCCCGTGCCAAAAAACATGACGGCGACTACAACTGTCACCGCCATAATAATGCCGGAACCTATGAGCCCCACCGCATCGCGGGCACGGTCACCGCGCGCAAGCAGCATGCCCAGCGCCGGTACCAGCGGAAACAGGGTAAGGAAATACAGTAGCGTCATACCATCACTCCCCCATGCAAAAACGCTGCAATTGTTTAACGTTATAGCTCAATTGAGGAGCAGCGGCGGCAGATTTTCGGCCAACTGGGGAGTTTTAGGCGTACGGGGTAAGGAGTCTGTCCGCACTGGAGTAGAGGGTGACGTTTCCTTACCGCAGCGACGGGCGCGCGGCCCACTGTGTGCGGTTTATTGGCCACGTTGAAGAATGTCCCAATAGGCTCGCGGCGGTTCGAAAAGTTGGCGCGGCAAGAAAAATGCGCCTCGTGGGCGCACCATCCCGTTCGCTATTCCGGCTTTTTAACGCGCGGCTTGCGACCGCGCGGCTTATCGACCAGTGCGGCCTCACCGCTCTCGCGGTACTGACGGCACCAAGCCTTGACCGAAGACTCGCTGGGAATCTTGTGCTTGATCATGGCCTCGCGAACCGTCAAGCCGTTTTCCAGACGGTCCTTAACCACAGCGAGCTTTACGTCGTACGAATAGGTGTGATGATGCGAACCGGCATTGAGAACGGCGTCGGCACCGCCCACGGCATACGCGCGGGCCCACTGACGAGCCGTGGCCTGGGGAATGCCAAGCTCCGCGGCGAGGGCGCGATGACCGACCCCCTCTTGAAGGATCTCGACGGCGCGCTGCCTAACCTCGGGCGCATGCGTGCGAGTCCTAGTTGCTTCCGACATACCTGCCACTTCTTAGCCTTAACCGTTAATCTGCTTTCTTACGTGCAAGTTAGATAGTAGCATTTTACCGTTTGCTCAAAGCAGTTAATTAAAATAGACGCGGCGTTATCTGGGCATTTGGCACCAAATTACGACATTTCTTTATCGATTATTTACGCTGGTAGCCGACTCGCAGCTAATAGTCATTCGCTTGTCAACAAAATTGGCATCTCTTTATGTCCTTTGGTATAGAGGATATAGTTATTAACCCCTCCCCCAATAATTTTGAGTGATCTGCGAGGCAGTAGACGTCCTCACTCCTCATGATTACCGCGCATTGCCATCCACCGGAGCAAAACAAAAAGGGCGGGACCTGCTGCGCTTGCAGGCCCCGCACCGGTTGACACCCGACGGGACACAGCCGGGCGAGACGGATCCGTGCTACCGCCCCGCCTGGCCGCGATGTTCAACTACAGCTCGTTGGCCGCGTGATACGCCGTGCGAATGGCGCTCGCGATGTCGGCGGTGCGCTCACCCGAGCAGTCGCCCACGCAGGTCACGGGCACCGTCACGCCGTCCAGATCAAACGCGTTGGCCTTGGAGCCCACGGCCATCACCACGTAATCGCAGGCGATCTTCACCGGCTCCTCGGCGCCGTCCTCGGTGGTGCGAATGGCCTCCACGCCCTCGTCGGTAATGGCGGTCAGACGGGTCTTCACGTGCTGCTCCACGTTGTGCTCGGCAAAGTCGCTCATAATCAGCGGCAGAATGGTCTCGGACTCGCCCGCGGCAATCTTGTCGAGCATCTCCACGATCGCCACCTCGCAGCCGTGCTGCAGCAGATACTCGGCAGTCTCGGTGCCCACCAGGCCACCGCCAATGACGGCGACGCGGCCGCTGAGCTCCACCTTGCCGGCCAGCACGTCCCAGCTCGAGACGACCTTCTCCGAGTCGGCACCCGGAACGGGGATGATCACGTCGTGTGCGCCCACAGCCACAATCGCGGCGTCGGCGGCGTTGAGGTCCGCGGGGCTAGCGACGTGGTTGAGCTCAACCTTCACGCCCAGGCCAGGCAGAATCTTCTCGTAGTACTCGACCGAGCGCATGATCTCGTCCTTGCGCGGAGGCGCAGCCGCCAGCACAATCTGGCCGCCCAAGTGATCGCTCGCCTCGTAGATGGTCACGTCGTAGCCGCGCTTGGCCGCCACGCGTGCGGCCTCCAGGCCGGCAATACCGCCGCCCACCACGGCGATCTTCTTGTCGCCCTCGCCCGGCTTGATGGCGATGGTCGCCTCGTCACCGTTCTCGGCGTTGAGCACGCACGAGATGTACTTGCGGTTTTGGATCGCGTCGACGCAACCCTTGTTGCAGTTGAGGCACTCGCGGATGGGCTCGCCCGTGGCGGCCTTCAGCGCAATGTCGGGGTCGCACATGAGCGAGCGGCCGTAGGCGATGATGTCGGCGGCGCCGTCTTCCAGAATCTTCTCGCCGGCCTCGACCGAGACAACACGGCCGACGGTTGCCACCGGCACGGAGACCAGGGCCTTGACGCGCTCGGCCACGGGCAGCGTCCAGTTGTAGGGCATGGCGCCCATGGGCGGAATGGTGTCGCCCATGTTGCCGGTGTGGTTTGCCTGCGCGACCTGGATCATGTCGATGCCCGCGCCCTCGAGCAGCTTGGCAAACTCGCAGGCCTCGTCGGGTAGCAGGCCGCCCTTGCCGCGCGGCGTGCCGTCGGGGTTCTCCATGATCACGGGGAGCTTGTACTCCACCATCAGCTGCGGCGCGGCCTCCTTAATGGCGGCGACGACCTCCAGCGCGTAGCGAACGCGGCTCTCGAACGAACCACCGTACTCGTCGGTGCGCTGGTTGAGGATGGCCGAGCACAGCGAACCCACCAGGCGGTCGCCGTGGACCTCGATAGCGTCGATCCCGGCCTGCTGTGCGCGAGCGGCCGAGGCAGCGATGGCCTCCTTGATCTGGGTGAGCTGCTCTACGCTCGCCTCGTTCACAAAGTGCTGCATGTCGTGATGCAGCTTGGCGTAGGCCTGGTTGCGGATCTCGTTGGACTCGGCCATCTTGGCGGCAAAGGTCTCCTCGTCGCCGGCGGCCTTGGCCTCCTGCGCGGCCTTGGCGGCGGCCATGGATCCCATGACCATGCGGCCGACACCGGGCACATCGTACTCGGGGTGGAACAGCTGCAGCGCGACCTTGGCGCCGTGCTTGTGGACGGCGTCGGCCAGCGCCTTAAACGTGGGGATCTGGGCGTCGGTTGCCAGCTTGGGCGTGGGGCTTGCGGTCATGACGGGAGCGACGTCGCCGATGACGATGTAGCTCACGCCGCCACGGGCCAAGCGCTCGTAAAAAGCCAGGCTGCGCTCGCCGATGGAACCGTCACGCTCCTCGTAGCCGGTGGTCAGCGGCGGAAACATAATGCGGTTCTTGAGCTCAAGGGGGCCAACCGTAATGGGCTGGAGCAGCTTGGATGCAGGTGTGGTCATGGACATTCCTCTCTTGTAGGCGCGGCGGCGATGATGCCGCGTAGTTATCTAGAGGATATGGCATGGGAATACAGCAGCGCAACGGAAATCGGCGGACAGCAGGTAGCGGCAGGTGGATGGGGATGGGCGGGGCGGCCCGTCGGTTTATCTCAATCTGTAACAGTTACGCGACAAAACCGGGTCTTACTGTTACAGATCGAGACATTCCTCTCGGCCCATCCTCAACAATCTAGATCTGTAACAGCTAGGCCCACTTTTGACCCCTACCTGTTACAGATCGAGACAAACCAAACCCGCCTGCTAGAAAATCTCAATCTGTAACGGTTACTCGGCAAAAACCGTCCCTCGTGTTACAGATTTAGACAAACACGACCCAACCCATCGGTATATCTCGATCTGTAACACCTAGCCGCCTAAATCGGGTCTAGATGTTACAGGTCGAGATTTTGTTTGAGAGGCCGAGAATTGGACCGAAAACACGGTCCCGAAATAACAAAAAAGCTCGCCGGCTAGGCCGACGAGCTGCAAGTTCTTGGTCGCGGGGGCAGGATTTGAACCTACGACCTCCGGGTTATGAGCCCG
>UQIS01000051.1 GCA_900541245.1 uncultured Collinsella sp. | reverse complement strand
CTAGAAATCATATGACGGGGCGCGGGCCGTGTTCCGCTATGCGGTTGTCAATTTGCGAAAGAAATTATGCGTCACCCCTGTCCTACCGGCCATCATGTACGCTCTTTTAGCTAGTCCGCGAGCTTTTCCACCTGGTCGAGCATCTTGTCAAGCTTGGCCTTTGCCTCAGCCTTGACCTTCTCAGCTTCTTCGTGAGCCTTCGCCTTCTGGGCGGCCTTTTCCTCGGCCTCGGGGTCGACAACGACCAGATTGGACGCATCGAGCTCGACCAGCTTGAGCGCATGCTCGGGACACACCTTGACGCAGGCTCCGCAACCTAGGCAATACGTGGACTCCAGCGCAAAGCGACCGCTTCCTACCAAATCGCAGGCGAACGTGGGGCATACATTGACGCACTCGCCGCACGACGTGCACTTGTCAAAATCGCACTCCGGCGTGCTCACCTGCATGTTCTGGGCAAGCTCGGGGTGGTTCTGCAGCGTCGAGAGCACCAGCTGCCGCCCGTGCGTGAGCGAACGGCGACGCTTGGTCGTCGTGGTGCCGCACATGGTGTTGAGTGTGCGCTCGAGCTGCGTGATCTGGTGACGGTGGGCCTTCAACTTCTGCGTCACCGAGGCCAGCGCCGCCGTTGCCGGGTTGAGCTTGGTCACGGTAAGGCCCGTGGTGCGGGCGATCTTTTCCATGTACTCCTTGCGCTCGTACTCGCGGCGCTTATGGCACTTGAGGCTCTTGGGGTCGACCTCCAGACCCATGCCCGTGCCCGCCCACTCCTCGGCGGTAGCAATGGCCTCGCCCAGGATGTCCTCGCCACCGGTGTTACGGCACTTATCGCACACGCCCAGCGGCAGGTACACGCTCACGTTGGGATAATCGGCCAGCACCGAGAACCAGGTCTCGGCCGTAATATCACCCACGCAGGCAACGACAACCTCGTTCTCGCGCGGCATGCGCTTAAGGGCACGCGTGCAGGTAACGTAGGCGGTTTCGTGACTCGTAGCCGCAGAGACAATGTCGTCGTAGACGTTTTTGGGCGCCAGGCGCGGCGAGATGATCGCCTCGGTCGGACAGGCAGCGGCGCACAGGCCGCACTTGCGACAAGAGTCGAGGATCTCGATGGAGTCTTCCTCGACCTCGATAGCGTTGACCGGGCACACGTCCATGCACGCGGTGCAGCCGCTCTTTTCGTTTTTGCAGGTCAGGCACGGAATGGTGTTGCCGCGCGGGCGCTCCTTGTAGTCGGCAGGATTCCACTGCGGCGCCGACGGATCGAGTGCATCGGTCACGCCGCCAAGCGGGTTTTTAAGAAAGTCGAAACCCTTGCTGATCTCGATAATGTCATCAAACAGATCGTGTTCCTGCGCCATGCGCGGCCCCTCCCTGAGCAGTGCAAACAAGCAAGAGATAATGATACGCTATCGGCCCACGCCTCGGGCAAATTACACGCGGAGCACCTTTGAGGCAAATAGACCTACAATCTATTGCCAACCTAATCGCCTAGGTTTATTGAGGAGTCACAAGATGAAGATTGCCCTGATCGAACCGTTGGGAGTACCCGAGCAGACCATCGACAGGCTCTCCGCACCCCTTAAGGATGCCGGACACGAGTTTGTCTATTTCGATACCAAAACAACCGATCCGGCCGAGCTCGCTCGACGCAGCGAGGGCGCCGAGGTCGTCATGATCGCCAACAACCCCTACCCTGCCGAGGTCGTCGCCGGCTCCGATGCGCTCAAGATGATCGCCGTTGCCTTTACGGGCATCGACCACGTGGGGCTTTCCGCCTGCCGTGAGCGCGGTGTTGAGGTTCGCAACTGCGCCGGCTACTCCGACGTTTCGGTCGCCGAGCTCACCCTTGGCCTGACCATCGACGTGTTGCGCAAGGTGGGCGCCGCCGATGCCGCCGTCCGCAGCGGCAAGACGAGCGCCGGCCTAATGGGCGCCGAGATCCGCGACAAGACCGTGGGTATCGTGGGCTGCGGTAAGATCGGCTGCGCCACGGGTCGTCTCTTTAAGGCCTTTGGCGCCCGCGTGCTGGGATATGCCCGCCACGAGCATCCCGAGGCAGCCGAGGCCGGCATTGAGCAGGTTTCGCTCGAGCAGTTGCTCGCCGAGTCCGATATCGTAAGCCTGCACCTGCCTAACAATGACACCACGCGCAAGAGCTTTGGCACCGAGCAGTTCGCCCAGATGAAGGACGGTGCCGTCTTTATCAACTGCGCCCGCGGTGCCATCGTGGATAACGATGCCCTTGCCCAGGCACTCAACGACGATAAGCTCGCCGGTGCCGGCATCGACGTCTTTGATATGGAGCCGCCCATCCCCGCCGACTACGCGCTCATCAACGCCAAGAACTGCACCTTCACGCCACATGTAGGCTTCCTTACGCACGAGGGCATGCAGCGCCGCGCCAAGATTGAGTTCGACAACGTCGTCGCCTACGTCGAGGGTCGCGCGCAAAACGTTTGCGAGCTGTAGTCAAACGAGAGCGGGGCAAAAACCTCATCGCAGGCCTACCCCGCCTTCTTTGGTTCAACTAACCTGACCCCTTTGCGTCATAGCAAAAAGGGGCAAAGCCATCTGCTGGCTTTGCCCCTTCCTTAGCTTGATTTACTCATCCATGAGATAGTAGTGGCCCAGCGCGTCGGCACCCAGGATGGCGTTGGCGACCATCTCAGGCGTCACCTCAAACGGCATGTTGCACATGGTGTCCTCGGGCGCGCACGCGGCCTCGGCAACAATCATGGCCTTCTCGCGCGTAGCCTCGGCAACGCCAAGTTCCTTCATCGTGACCGGCAGGCCCAGCTCAATGCAGAAGCCCAAGACTTCCTCGAGTTTCTCAGTCGGAGCATCCTCGAGTACCAGCTGGACGATAGTGCCAAAGGCGACCTTCTCGCCGTGATACATGCCGTGGCACTCGGGCAGCATCGTCAGGCCATTGTGGATGGCATGAGCAGCAGCAAGGCCCGAGCTCTCAAAGCCAATACCCGAAAGCAGCGTATTGGCCTCGATGATGTGCTCGACGGCAGGCGTGAGCGCACCCTTCTCCAGCGCAACCTTGGCCTTGACGCCATCGGCCATAAGCGTCTCGTAGCAGAGCTTGGCGAGCGCCAGGCCGGCCATGCCGCCCTTGCCGCCAGCGCAGGTGCCGCCGTCGGCATCGTGCGTCGCCTGAGCCTCAAAGTAGGTTGCGAGCGCATCGCCCATACCGGAAACCGTCAGGCGCACCGGGCTCGCCGCGATAACCGTCGTATCCATCAGGACAATGTTGGGGTTTGCCTTAAGGAATAGGTACTTATCGAACTGGCCGTCATCGGTGTAGAGCACCGAAAGTGCCGAGCACGGGGCATCGGTCGAGGCGATGGTGGGGCAAATAATAACCGGAGACTCCAGGTAGTAGGCGACGGCCTTGGCGGTGTCGAGGATCTTGCCGCCACCGACGCCGACGATGATGTCGCAACCGTTGTCGCGAGCGAGCGCAACCAGGCGATCGACCTCGCCCTTGGAGCACTCGCCGTTAAAGTCCTCAAACAGCAGCTCGGCCTTAGCCTCGGCAAAGCCGCCCTCGATCTTGGCACCGACGCGCTTCTTGCCCGAAGGCGTCACGATGACGAGGGCCTTAGCGCCGAGCGGCTCGACATAGGAGCCGAGCTTGGCGAGCTCGTCCGGACCCTGGATGTACTTGCTGGGGCTATTGAAAATTGCAGCCATAACTATCCCATTCTCTAAAAAAGAAAGGGGCTCCGTACAGATACGTGCGGAGCCCCTCGTTACGATAACAAGAGTCGATTAGAAATCGATGTCGGTGTCGTAGTAGCAGGCCTTGAGAATCTTCTCGAAGTCGGCAGCCTTGGTCTCACGCGGGTTCTCGGGCGTGCAGGCGTCCTGCTCGGCGTTCGCGGCGATCTCGGGCAGCTTGGCGAGGAACTCCTCCTCGGAAACCATCTGCGGGTTCTCGGCGTCGACCTTCACGCCGCCATTCGCGTAATCCTTGATGGACTGCGGAATGTTGAGCTGGTCGTTGAGGTCGCGGATCTTCTGGACGAGCGCGGCGATGAGCTCCTCGTTGGTCTCGCCGGGAAGGTGCAGGATCTCCTTGGCCACGTAAGCGTAACGCTCGGCAGCACGGGGATCCTTGGAGTTCCACTGGATGACCTTGCCCAGGTACATGGCGTTAGCGGCACCGTGGATGATGTGGCCGTTCTCGAAGGCAGCACCGGTCTTGTGAGCCATGGAGTGAACGATGCCGAGCAGGCCCGAGGAGAAGGCGATACCGGCGATGCACTGAGCCTCGTGCATGTGCTGACGGGCCTCATGGTCGCCAGCATAGGACTTGGGCAGCCACTCGACGATCTCGCGGATGCCGTGCAGAGCGTTGGCGTCGGTGAACATAGAGGCGCAGGTGGAAACGTAGGCCTCCATGCAGTGGGTCAGAGCGTCCATGCCGGTGTGAGCGCACAGCTTGGCGGGCATGGTGTAGGTGAGCTCGGGGTCGACGATGGCGACATCAGGGGTGATGTTGAAGTCGGCCAGCGGGTACTTGATGCCCTTGGCGTAGTCGGTAATGACGGAGAACGCGGTGACCTCGGTAGCGGTGCCGGAGGTAGAGGAGATGGCGCAGAAATGAGCCTTCTGACGCAGCTCAGGGAAGCTGAACGGCTGGATGATGTTATCGAAGGACTCCTCGGGATACTCGTAGAAGACCCACATGGCCTTAGCGGCATCGATGGGCGAGCCGCCGCCGATGGCGATAATCCAGTCGGGCTCGAACTCGCGCATGGCCTCGGCGCCCTTCATGACCGTCTCGATGGACGGGTCGGACTCGACGCCCTCGAACAGCTTGACCTCGAAACCGCCTTCCTTAAGGTCGTTCTCGACGTCCTGCAGGAACCCGCCGCGGCGCATAGAGCTGCCGCCAGAAACGATGATGGCCTTCTTGCCCTTGAGGTTCTTCACCTCGTGGCGAGCGCCCTCACCAAAGTACAGATCGCGAGGATTGGTAAAACGTCCCATACTGTGCCTCCTAAACAAGCCCCTCTTAGACTTGCGTATATAACGGAGCACCCAATTGGCTCCGTTAGGACCGGTTTGCGCGTTGCCGGCGATGACAATGCGCGATGTCTAAACGTCTCAACGCTCAGACAAACACTATTTTACCGTTCTGGTTGGTCAGTTATTCACCTAAAGCCGCCAATGATGAAACGTTTTTTCTATCCCTGAAGACCCTTGTGCGGCATTCATACTCCCAAGCTGGGCAAACGTTTTATCAAGGTTGACTACATATCCCGGGCAGGACTGTGCCCCTCCAAAATATGCACCGTTCGCGGCCAAAAATCGACCGTTTGCGGCACCGTGATACCACTCGATCGTCCAAGGTGCCGACATTTGTGCGACATCCGTCTTCGTGGTGCAAAGGTGCAAGTCCAAGTGCGGCACCCCCGGTGTGCCACATGCGGGTAAACTAGAACCTTATATAGAAACATTTGAACCCTAACCGCAGCAAAGGAGGCCCCATGGCATTCGATCCCATTCAAGAGGATTGCCATCGCCTCGTTCTTGAGGCCTTGCGCCGCGACAATATCCCGCTCACCGACGCTGCCGCCGTAGAGCGTCTGATGGAACAATTCACCCGCAACCCCGCACCGCTCATCGTGCACGACCGCGACCGCGCCGGGCACCTCATTGCCAAGGTGGTCGAGGCCGTCGACTACCGCATTCCCTTTATCCCTGACGATGCCCAGGCAGAGCAAGAAGAGGCAGCTGCCGAGAACATGCTCCGCGAGGCAGCCGCGCTCGATCCGGCCAACTGGGACGCTCAGCGCATGCTGACCGCTCTCACCGCCAGCTCCAACGAGGAGTACGTACAGTATTTGGTATCCAAGCGCGATGAAGTCGAGCACGACCTGGCACTCAAGATCGCCTCGGCGCAGGACCCCTACGAGCGCGAGGCCGCAGGCGACCTGACCCGCCGTCCCTACCTGCGCTGGCTTGCCGCCCTTGCGTCGCGCGCCCTCATTAGCGGCCGCTATCGCATGTCGCTCGAAGCCGCAAACCGCAGCTTGGACTTTGCACCCAACGACCCCGCTGGTGTCCGCCACACCGCGATGCTCGCCATGGCAAAGCTCGAATACCCCGCCGAGGAGCTCAAGCGCTTTCGCTCTGCCCACTCCGTCCCCTATCTCGCCAACACGCCGCTGCGCCGTCGTCCCAAGGACGCTGAGCGCGACTTGGACCCATGGACGCTCATCGCGCTGATGAGCGCTGCCTGGCGCGAGCTGGACTACGAGAGCGCCGAGCACTACTTGCGTATCCTTGCGCGCTCGTGTCCGCACGCAGCCGAGGCACTCTACTTCCAAACCGAGTTTCCCGATGGCGTCTATGCCCGCGTCAACGTGGGTGTGGGCTCCACCGACGAACTTGTCCTTGCGCTGTCCGAGGCGACGCCGGTACTGCAGGAGGGCCTGGGCGCCCCCGACAACGCCAGTTTTGCCGCCTGGGTCGCCACCAACGATATCGTGCGCTCCCAAATCGACGAACGAATCCTGCGCGCGGCCGAACAGGGATTGCCGTTTAAGGGAGGAGACCTCTAATGGATCCGAGCGTCTACATCCCCGCCTACCTGGAGCGCGCCTACGTTGCGTCGCACCCCGAACTCACCGATGCAGCACGCGAGCTTGTCCATAACGACATCAGCGCAAACCCTCACAAGTATGCGCAGACCGAGCATGCCCAGGCGCTGCTGTCCTATGCCGGCGTTCATCGTCACCTGCTCGACGAGCTCCATCGCATCGAGGACATGAGCAGCGACGAGGAGTTTGAGCAGACGCGCAACCGCCTGTTCGACGATATGCGCGACGAGCTGCTCAAGATTGTTCGCGTCGATGCGCTGACTGTCGATGCTCAGTTGCTCGCCATCATCCTGGCGGACACGCCCGTCGATGCCTGCCTGGGCGACCTGATGAAGCTCGAGACGAGCACGGCCGACTACCTGCAACAGAGCGTGCCCGGGTTTGATATGGAGGCTCCGCACTACTGGGCCAATAATGTTTTGGCCGACGGTGTCACCGCAGCAGACCTTACCGTGAGTGAGCCGGCGCTTATTGGCTGGCTTCACACGCTCGAGGCCATCTCGCAGCTGTGCATGGCGAGTGCTCGTTACCGCGCCGCCGCAAACTATTCTCGCCGTGTCCTTAAGACGGAGGGTTATACCACCCGGGCCGCCGGCACCGTGTTGCTTGCCCTCGCCCGCTTGGAAGACCAGGACGGCTTTTTTGCCCTGGCACATCAGCTCGAGGAACAGATAGGGGCGGACGCACTCGAAAACTCTCCTTGGTACCTGCTCGCCCGCACGATTCTGCTGTTCAAAACAAATAAGATGCGCCCGGCGACGCGCGCGCTGCGTGAGTTCGCCAACCGTTGCGAGGGCGGCGCGTTCTTCTTGCTGAACCCTATGTACCAGACGCCGTATCTTCCCTGCCGACCCGAGCCGCGCGACCCCTGGGACCTCTCGCACCAGGCGGTTTGGGAAGCCGACGGCATTATCTCGGACACCCCCGACTTTGCCCCCTGGGCCAACGCCTGCGAAGACGTATCGCAGCTTGCCCAGGAATTTGCACGCCGCTACGGCTTTTAGCAACGCGATCGCCCCGACCATGTCATCTATGTTAGGAACGGCTTCATGAACCTCCGCTCATCTCTCGCCTGCACCTCGAGCGATATCGCCCGCTGGGGGCTGCGCTCTGTCCTCAAACGCCAGGGTGGCGTGCTTCCCGGCCGTATCGCCATGAAGATCGACCCCGAGCTGCTAAGCGACCTCGCAAGCCGAGTCGCCCGCAGCGTGGTGATCACCGGCACCAACGGCAAGACCACGACCTCCAACCTCATCGCCGACGCAGTTGCTGCCAGCGGCGCTACCGTGGTGTGCAACCGTGCCGGCAACAATATGGAGCCTGGTGTGGTGGGTGCTCTGCTCGAGGCCCGCGGCGGCCTTAAGCACACCAGCAGCGGCAAGCGCGTGGGCGTTTTTGAGTGCGACGAGCTCTACACCGTACGCGTTCTGCCCAAACTCAAGCCGACGTACTTTGTGCTGCTCAACCTGTTCCGCGACCAGCTGGACCGTTACGGCGAGATCGACCACACCCAGGACGTCATCGCCCACGCGCTGGAGCTTTCACCGGCAACGACGCTCATCTACAACGCAGACGACCCTCTGTGTGCCGCAATCGCCGCGCGCGTTCCCACTGCAAGCCTCGCCTTTGGCATCGACGGCGCCACCGACACCGAATCCGACCGCATTAGCGACTCGCGTTTTTGCTCACAGTGCAACGCGCCGTTGGAGTACGACTATGTGCAGTACGGACAGCTTGGCGCATACCATTGCCCCTCGTGCGGCTGGGTCCGCCCTGGGCTTGTCCGTCGCGTGACGGGCGTGGAGCTCGGCTGCGACGGCTACGGCTTTGACCTGGTCTTTGGATCTGCGCCCGACGCGGCTGCCGCACACATCGCCACACGCTACAACGGCCTGTATATGGTCTACAACGTAGCCGCAGCCTTCTTCGCCGCCCACGAGCTGGGCGTGGACGCGGCGCATCTGCAGCCCACGCTCGACGCCTACGTGCCAGCAGGCGGTCGCATGGGCCGTTGGAATATCGCCGGCCGTACCGTCGAGGCAAACCTGGCCAAAAATCCCGTTGGTTTCGATCGCCAGATTCAGTCCATTAAAACGGCAGGCGGCAGGCTCTGCGCCTTCTTCCTCAACGACAACGATGCCGACGGCCACGATGTCTCGTGGATCTACGACGTCGACTTTGAGCGCATCGCCGACACAACGGGGCTTGTCGCCTTTGCTGGCGGCACGCGCGCGCACGATATGCAGGTACGCCTGAAGTACGCCGGCATCGACGCCGCCATCATCTCGAATATCGAGCAGGCGATCGGCGCCGTGGCAGACGAGGAGGCTGGCGACACTTTCTATGCCGTCGCCAACTACACGGCCTTTCCGCCGCTGGTCAAGGAGCTCGATGGGCTCAAGGACACCGATGCGGCTACGGTTGCCGCCCACGCTGCAACGTGCGCCGATGGCAGTGCCGTTCCCGTCGGCGTCGCGCCGGTCGAGCTCTCGCGCCCGCTGCGCATCGTCTACCTGTATCCCGATGCCCTCAACCTCTATGGCGACGGCGGCAATGTCATCGCCCTCGAGCGCCGCTGCGCCTGGCGCGGCATCCCCGTTCGCGTGGACGAGGTCCGCATGGGCGAGGTGCTCGATCTCACCGACGCCGATATCGTCATGATGGGCGGAGGCTCCGACCGCGACCAACTGGCCGTGGCACACGAGCTGCTCGCTCAAAAAGACAAGGTTGCGGCCTATGTTGAGGACGGCGGCACACTGCTTGCCATCTGCGGCAGCTATCAGCTGCTCGGCCGTTCATACTACATGGGTGAAGATCGCATCGAGGGCTTGGGCGTCATTGCCGCCGAGACTGTGCGCGGCTCCGACCGTCTGATCGGCAACGTCGCCGTCAAGACCGACCTGGCACCTGAGCCCTTTGCGGGATTCGAGAACCACGGCGGCCGTACCCTGCTCGACGCAGAGGCGACGCCGCTCGGAACGTCCGTCGTCGCGGGCACCGGCAACAACGGCGACGACGGCTTCGAGGGTCTGATCTACAAGGGGGTCATCGGCACGTACCTGCACGGACCAGCGCTACCCAAGAACCCTGAACTCGCCGACTGGCTCATTACCCACGCCCTCGAGCGCCGCGGCGATGCGCAAGCCACAGCCCTGCTGCCGCTCAAGCCCCTCGACGACACCTACGAGCACGCCGCCCACGACGCAGCCATGAAGCTCCTCCCCTAACGCCCCGCCACCACAAAGGGACAGGCACCTTTGTGGTGGTTTTTCAATCTGCCAACGATATGTGAACGCATAAAAAAGTCTGCTATACTCTTTCCCGCTGTCCCCATCGTCTAGCGGCCAAGGACGCCACCCTTTCAAGGTGGATATCGCGGGTTCGAATCCCGCTGGGGGCACCACAGAATCTGAGAAGCCCGTTACCAATTCGGTAGCGGGCTTTTTGCTACCGGTATGCCGGGATTCGAACCCGACAGGGTGCGGAGCTGAGGAAACGCGAAGCGTTTTCCAGCGCAGCACGCAAGGAGCGGAGCGACGCAGCGAAGGCGGGCGGCGCCAGCCGCACGCGGACATCCCGCTGGGGGCACCATTTGAAACGAGAAGCCCGTTACCAATTGAACTGCCTCCCATTTCTTGGACATGAGAAATGGGAGGCTTTCTTTATGCGCGTTGATTTGAGGGTGAAGCATGAT
>UQIS01000050.1 GCA_900541245.1 uncultured Collinsella sp. | reverse complement strand
AGCTCGACGACTTTGTCATCTTCCGCTCCGATGGCACGCCCACGTACAACTTCGCGACCGTCGTCGACGACGCCATGATGAAGATAACCCACGTCATCCGCGGCGACGACCACCTGTCCAACACCCCGCGTCAGGTCATGGTTTACGAGGCCCTCGGCGCGCCCGTGCCTACGTTCGCCCACATCTCCATGATCTTGGGTGCCGACGGCAAGAAGCTCTCCAAGCGCCACGGCGCCACCTCGGTGGAGGAATACCGCGACGCCGGTTACCTGTCCGATGCCTTCGTCAACTATCTGGCGCTGCTCGGCTGGTCGCTCGACGGTGAGACCACGATCATCCCGCGCGATGTCCTGGCCAGCAAGTTCTCGCTCGACCGCATCTCCAAGAACCCGGCGACCTTCGACCCCAAGAAGCTCGACTGGGTCAATGCCGAGTACATCAACGGCATGTCCGATGCTCAGTTTGCCGACGAGATCATGGTCCCCGAGCTGCACGAGGCGGGTCTCATCGAGGGTAATGTCGAGTACGGCGAGGATTGGATCGACGCGCTTGCCGCCATTGTCAAGCCGCGCACCAAGATGCCGGCCGACGCCGTGACCGTCGCCGCTCCCATCTTCGCTACGGCCGAGACGCTCGAGTATGACGAGAAGTCCGTCAACAAGGGCCTGGCCAAGGAAGGCATGGGTGCCATTCTGGATGCCGCCAAGGCCGCGCTTGAGGGCGTGGACGAGTGGACCGCAGAGGCCATCGACGCCGCACTTGAGCCGCTGCCCGAGCAGATGGACCTCAAGAAGCGCGTGGTGTTCCAGGCTGTGCGCGTCGCCGTCTGCGGCAACATGGTGAGCCCTCCGTTGGGCGAGACCATGGCGCTCGTCGGCCGCGACGACTGCCTGGCGCGCATCGACCGCGCCCGCACGATGGCACTGTAATCGCTGCGCAAACGTATGTATCCGAGCCCCGTTCACTCAGAGCGGGGCTCTTGTTTCTGTAGACGTATGGGATAGGAGGTGCTGGGACTATGGCCGAGCAACTGTCGCTGTTTGGTTCACCGGAACCGGAGGAGGTTCCGGTGAAGCCAGTGCCTGCTGCCGCCTCGGCTCAGCCTAAGCCTGCACCTGAGCCCATTGCCGTCTATACGAGCGTGGTTCTCGACATCCCCACCCGCGCTCTTTCCGAACCGTTTGCTTACGGCATTCCCGAGTCCCTTGCCAGCGATGTCCAGGTCGGATCGACGGTCCTGGTCCACTTTTGCAATCGTGCCGCCGCAGGCTACATCGTCGACATTGCGCCTGAGCTGGGCGACCTGCAAGGCAACAACGCCCTCGATCCTGCGCGCATCAAGCCCGTCGAGGCGATTCTCAGCAAACCGCTCTTTAGTGCCGAGGCCGCCCGCATCGCGCGTTGGATGAGCCGCGAATATGTCGCAACGCTTTCCGAGTGCCTGCGTTTGTTCTTGCCCCCGGGTGGAAGCCCACGCGTGGTCAAGGGCGACGACGGCGTTTGGACTGTCGAGCGCCCCGCCGTTAAGCCTATCCAAAACCGTTGGGTCATGCTTACGCCCGAGGGCTTCGACTATTTGCCGCCCAAGACCGCCGTTCGCCAGCGTCAGCTCATCGAGACGCTCCAGTGCGGGCCGGTCACGACGCGCGACCTCAACCTGCTTTATAACAGCATGTCGGCGACCATCAAGGCGCTCGAAAAACGCGGCGTCGTGGTGGTGGAGGAGCGTCGCGCCTGGCGTGGCTGCAGCGAGCAGACCACGCTGTCCTCGGCAAGCGGCAAGGCGCCGGTCGCACTTACCAACGGCCAGCAGCAGGCGCTCGCGCAGATTGAGCGCGCCCGTCTGGACGCTCATGGAGACGTGGTGCTGGTCGACGGCGTCACCGGCTCCGGCAAAACCGAGGTTTATCTCTCCGCTATCGAGCGCGTGCTCGCAGCCGGCCGTTCAGCCTGCGTGCTGGTGCCCGAGATCTCGCTTACGGCCCAGACTGTCGGTCGCTTCCGCTCGCGCTTTGGCGAGACGGTCGCCGTGTTCCATTCGCGCCTTTCGGCCGGCGAGCGCCTGGACCAGTGGGATATGGTCGCCAGCGGTGCCGCGCGCGTGGTCGTCGGCGCCCGCTCGGCGCTCTTTTGCCCGCTCAGCGATCTAGGTCTCATCATCATCGACGAGGAGCACGAGACCAGCTACAAGCAGGGCTCCAGTCCGCGCTACCATGCGCGCGAGGTGGCGGCTGAGATGGCGCGGCGCTACCGCTGCCCGCTCGTTTTGGGCTCCGCCACGCCTTCTGCCGAGGCCCTCGACCGCTGTCGCCGCGGTACGTACAACGGCGCCACCTGGACGCGCGTCGAGATACCCGAGCGCCCGGGACACGCCGTGCTGCCGACAGTCCGCATTGCCGACCTGCGCCGTGAGTTTTCGCATGGCAGCCGCTCCATGTTCTCAAAACCGCTGATGGAAGGCCTGGAGCGTGTTGTCGAGCGCCGCGAAAAAGCCGTGCTGCTGCATAACCGCCGTGGTTTTGCGCCTTTTTTGATGTGTCGTGAGTGCGGCTGCGTCCCCACCTGCAACCACTGCTCCACCGCGCTTACGTATCACGAGCGCACGCACACGCTGCAGTGTCACACCTGCGGATCGTCCTGGCGCGTTCAGCCGTATCCCGCGCCCACGAGCCGTTGCCCCAAATGTGGCAGTCGCTACCTGGCAAAAATGGGTCTGGGCACTCAGCAGATCGAGGACGCACTGCACCAGATGCTTCCCGAGGACGTCGCCATTATTCGCATGGATGCCGATTCCACGCGCGGCAAGGATGCGCACAAAAAGCTGCTCGAGCAATTCGATGCGGCCGATTGCGCCGTGTTGCTGGGCACCCAAATGATCGCAAAAGGTCTCGACTTTCCCGAGGTCACGCTCGTGGGCGTGGTCAATGCCGACTTCACCCTCAAGCTGCCGGACTTCCGCGCAGGGGAGCGCGCCTACGACCTGCTGGAACAGGTGGCGGGCCGTGCCGGTCGCGGCGATCGCCCCGGTGAGGTTATCATCCAGACGTATCTGCCCGAGGACCCGGTCATTCGCGCCGTTGCCGAGCATGACCGGTCGATTTTTACCGACTACGACCTGGACCAGCGTCGCGACGCGCTGTATCCGCCCTTTGTGCGTCTGGTCAACATTTTGGTGTGGTCGGCGAACGCGGATGACGCTCAGGACTACATTTGGCGCATCGCAAAGCTCCTCAAGCGCCGCTGGCATGCCGCAGCGCCCGACTTTTTACGTGCGGGGAGCGCCGTGCCGCAGGTGCTGGGCCCGGCTTCGTGTGTAATCGAGAGAGCCAAGGACCGTTACCGCTTCCATCTGCTTGTGAAGTCGCCCGTGGGGTACCATGTCTCTGATGATATCGACGCCTGCCTCAAAGAGGTGTGCTCTGTGCGCGGCGTGAGCGTGAGTGTTGACGTCGACGCCTATGATTTGATGTAACAACTCGAAAGGATGGCCATGGAAGCCAACGGAATCGTACTGTCGCCCGACCCTCGTCTGCGCCAGGAGTGCGCCGTCATCGAGGAGATCACCCCGGCAATCGAAGCGCTTGCCGAGAAGATGAAGAAGATGATGTTCGAGAACGGTGGCTGCGGCCTGGCTGCTCCGCAGATCGGCGAGCTCATCCAGCTCGTCACCATCGACTGCGACTACAGCGACAAGAACGACTACGACCCGTACGTGCTCATTAATCCCGTCATTGTTGAGCAGAGCGACCATCTGGTGCCCTTTAGCGAGGGCTGCCTTTCCATTCCTGGCATTAGCTGCGAGATCGAGCGTCCCGACCATGTCGTCGTAGAGGCATATGACCTGGACGCCAACCTGATTCGCTATGAGGCCACGGGCGATCTGTTCTGCGTGTGCCTGCAGCACGAGATCGATCACCTGCACGGCAACACCATGTTTGAGCGACTGAAGCCCATGCAGAGGCTCAAGGCAGTCAAGGAGTACCAGGACGCCCTGGCTCGCGGCGCTCGACCGGGCGAGACGGAGTAGGTTTGTCCGTCCCCGGTGCTGGGCGCCCACATATCATCCCGTGCTCAAACATTCTCGCTTCGCTGCGAAACTGCGCGCGGGACGATATCTGGGCGCCCAGCACCGGGGACTGCGTTGTTCTGGCTCGGTTCGCCCGGGTGCCGTTGGGCCAGGGAGGGGCGTCTTCGCTGATAATTGCTTTGTTGGGAGGGCTGCTTTTGCTGCAGTCCTTTCTTTGTTTTTGGGTATATTTGAACGTGTTGAATTGATCTGGCGTCTTGGTTGGGACTTGGCCTGGCGCTGTTATTTGTAGCCTTCTTGGCTCTGGGTTTGAGGGGTCTATTTTATGCGTATTGTGTTTATGGGTACGCCTGATTTTGCTGTGCCTTCGCTGACTTCGCTTGTTGAGGCTGGGAACGAGATTGCTCTTGTTGTTACTCGTCCCGATGCTGTTCGCGGGCGTGGTAAAAAGTTGGAGCCGTCTTCTGTTAAGGCTAAGGCGCTTGAGCTGGGGTTGCCGGTTATTGAGGCTAATCGTATGACGCCGGAGGTCGTTGAGGCGCTCCAAGCTGCGCGGGCTGATATTTTCTGCGTGGCTGCCTATGGCTGCATTTTGCCCGATGAGGTGCTGCATATGGCGCCGCTCGGCATTGTGAATGTTCATGCGTCCTTGTTGCCTCGTTGGCGTGGCGCTGCTCCTATTCAGCGTGCCATTCTTGCTGGTGATGAGGTTGCTGGCGTTTCTATCATGCGTATTGGGCATGGCGTGGATACGGGCGCTTATTGCGCTCAGGCATCTACGTTGGTTGCCGGTAAGCACGCCGAGGCACTCACGATGGAGCTTGGCGAGCTTGGTGGCAAGCTGCTGGCCGACACGCTTCCTTCGCTTGCCGATGGTACGGCGGTTTGGATTGAGCAGGATGAGTCGCTCGTTACCCATGCTGCGAAGATTTCCAAGCAGGAGATGCGTCTGGATCCGCAAATGGCGGCGCCTGATTGCGTGCGTCATGTGCTGGCCTCGTCCGATACCGCGCCTGCTCGTTGCGTGATTGCCGGCAAGACCGTGCGTGTGCTCGATGCTGCGCCGGCTGATGTGTCGCTTGGCGAGGGTCAGGTTCTCGTTAAGGCCAAGCGTGTTTACCTGGGCCTTTCCGATGGCTCGGTTGAGTTGCTCGAGGTTAAACCCGATGGCAAGCGTGCTATGGCTGCTTCTGCTTGGGCTGCCGGCCTGCAGGGTGCCGATCTTATCTGGGGTGTTTTGTCATGAGCAAGCTGTCTCCCGCGCGCAAGCTTGCGCTCGATGTGCTAATGGAGGCCGATCGCCGCGGCATGTATGCGCGCGACGTGCTGTCCTCTCGCGCATCTGCCAAGGCCATTGACCAGCGCGATTCTGCTTTTGCCGCCCGCTTGGCGCTCGGTGTGGCCGCCACGCAGGGTATTTTGGACGAGCTGCTCGATCAGTTTCTTGATAAGCCTAAAAAGGTTGCGCCGCGTGTTCGCATGGCGCTTCGTATCTCGGCCTTTGAGATGCTCTATCTACATACGCCTGGCCGCGTTGCGGTGAGTCAGGGCGTTGAGCTGGTGCGCAGTGGAGCTAAGTCTGCCGCAGGTTTGGCCAATGCCGTGCTGCATAAGGTCGCGGACAACGTTGAGGACTTTGCTACTGCGTCCGATGTGGATGAGTCTGCGCGACGCTTGGTTCGTCTGTCGCGCCTGATGGGACTGCCGCGTTGGCTGTGCGCTCGCATTATGGCATCGTTCGACACGCCTGAGGGTGCGCTTAACTTTGCCGGCAATCTGGCCCCCGCACCGCTGGCCCTGCATGAGAACGCCTTTGCGACCAAACCCGATCCGTATATCTCGCAGCTCGTCACGCCTGTCTTTCCGGGCTGCCATGCCCCGGTTGATGCCCAGGTTACCGTTGCTTCGGGTGTGTTTGAGCGTGCTGCCGCGGTGGCCTCGGATCTTAACGCCCAGCTCATCGCCACAGCTGCCACGCGGCCTGGAAGCTGCCTTGAGATTGGTGCCGGTCGCGGTACCAAGACCTATGTGATGATGTGCCAGGCCAAGCGCGCCGGCTATGAGCGTCAGCATACGGCACTTGATCTTCATGACCGTAAGTGCGACCTGAATCTCGCGCGCCTTCACAAGGCGGGTATTCAGGGCGTTCGTACGGTTTCGGGTGATGCCTGCGAGCTCGATGAGGTGCTCACATCGTTTGATGCCATGCGCGGTGAGCGGGTCAAGTTCGATACCGTGTTTATCGATGCGCCGTGCTCGGGCACCGGAACCATGCGTCGTCATCCCGAGATCCCGTGGCGCCTGACCATGAATGATGTGACGGCCGAGTTACCCAAGCTTCAGCTGACGATGCTTAAGGAGGCTTCTGCGCGCGTGGCCGCCGGCGGAGAGCTCATCTATGCCACTTGCTCGGTTTTTGATGAAGAGAACACGCAGGTCGTGGATGCCTTTTTGGCCTCTCCCGAGGGTGCCGGCTTTAGCGTGGCACCGCTTTCCGAGGCACAGATTCTGCAACTCCCCGAGTTCGATCAGGCCAAGAAGCTCGTATCCGTACGCCAGAACGTTCGAGGCCTCTTCCAAAGCGTGCCAGTAAACGCCGACTCCTACGACGGCCACTTCTGCGCCAGGCTGGTCCACAAGTAATGACTAAGTTGCGGTGAAATAGGGATTGATTAGCGGCTTCTACCCGCCAAACAGTCCTTATTTCACCGCAACTCATAAGGAAACCTGGGTAGCTAAAGAATTAGCCCCGCGATCGGTGCCGATCGCGGGGCTGTTTGGTTCCTAGTGGCTATGCGGGCAGTTGGCACAGCAGCCGCTGGTGGCGCTGGTGCTGGCGCCGCCGCTTCGCTGGTCGGTGTTGTAGAAACCGCTGCCCTCAAATTTAATGCCGCTGGCCGAGAACGTCTTGGCCGCCGGGGCACCGCAGCTGGGGCACATGACCTCGGGAGTCTCGGACATGGGATGCTCAACCTCAAACACGTTGCCGCAGCTCGAGCACTTGTAATCGTAGCGCGCCATAATACTTCCTTTTCAGCACAAAGCGGGCAGATTACTCTGCCCGCAAAAATTCAAACGTCTGTAACTGTACCCTATATCGGGGGTTTTATCACGCTTCGCCCCAGAATCTATGGTTGTTGCGCAGGAGCTGTGCGGTTTTGTTCTCGGCGGCTGTAATGTCCGCCTCGTCAGCCTGCCAGGTCCAGTTGCCCGTGGCCACGCCCGGAACGTTCATGCGCGCATCGTCGCCAAGTCCCAGAACATCCTGCAGCGGCATCATCACCAGAGGAGCGTCGCTTGCCAGCGCGTCGCTCATCAGCTTGGCCGCCACCTCAATACCGCTCGGTTCATCACCGCCCGCAAAGGAACGCGTGCACCAACCGGCCAGCGTCGACGTATCGTGCGTCGAGGTGTACAGAATCTTGCCGGGCGTGGGATGCACACCGCAACGAACGTCGTAATCGCTAAACTCCAGCACATCCATGCCGGGGAAACCACAGGTCGAAGCCATGGCGCGAACACCGGGCGTCAAATAGCCCAGGTCCTCGGCGATAAAGTTGAGCGGACCCAGCTCGTCGTAGGCGGTCTGGAACAGGTCCTTGCCTGGGCCCGCCAGCCAGCGACCGTCGGCGCAAGCCTTGCCTGCGGGGATACTGAAGTAGCTGTGGAATCCCAGGAAGTGATCCAGGCGCACACGGTCGTAGAGTGAAAACGCGCGACGCAGGCGATCCATCCACCAGCTATAGCCGTTCTGCTTCATGTGGTCCCAGCGGAACGTCGGGTTGCCCCACACCTGGCCCTCGGGTGCAAAGTTGTCGGGCGGCGCGCCGGAAATCTCAATCGCCTTGCCGGTATCGGACAGCCAGAAGTTCTCGGGCTCGCTCCACGCATCTGCCGAATCGTCAGACACGTACATAGGAATATCGCCGATAACCTCGACGCCCTTCTTGTGCGCATAGTTCATGAGCTCGCACCAAGCCAGGTCAAAGCGGTACTGCATGTACGCCTGCAGCTCGGCCTCGTTATGGAAGCGCTTGTCGTCGATCAGATGCTCGTTGTAGCGCGCGACATCTGCCGGCCAATCGTGGCGCGACTCGCCTTCAAAGTACTTTTTGACGGCCATATAGACGCAGTATTTCTCGAGCCAATCGGCATTGCGATGTTTAAACGCTGTGTACAACGGATCGGCATCTTCGCCGCCGCGGGCCTTCCAAGTCTCAAAGTCGGCGGCCAGCTCCTCGTGACTCTCGGGTAGCAGGTCGATATTGCCTGCAAAGGCCGAAGGACCGGCGTAAGGGGAGCGGAAGAAGTCCGTGGGGTTGACGGGGAGAACCTGCCAGTAGCGCATGCCCATGGCGGCCAGATGGTCGATAAAGCGACGCGTGGGCGCGCCGATCGTACCGGGCTTGCCATCGTCGGTCGGCACTGATGTGATATGGCACACAACACCCGCACCGTGATCGAGCGGCTCCTGCAGGCGCTGCTCGGCGTGGTGATAGATGATCGACGAACCCAGCGGGTACAGGTCGAGCGTGACCGTGCCGTTGTGAATCTCGCATTCGTGACCGCTGATCACATCGCTCGCGCATTCGCCGAGCGCCGGAATGGTCACACGATGCGAGTTGCGCAGACTGCGGTTGATGATAACGGTCGCAGACTCGCCGTCCTTGCCCGTACGGTTGTAGGCCAGCACTTCGTCATTGAGCGCGAAGGCCTTGATCTCGCCATCGATCATAAACGGCAGCGCGCGGCGCACAGCAGATGCGTTCTTGACGATCGCAAACGTATCGAAGTCGTGCAGGTCTTCCTTGGTCGCCATGGTGCGACGATTGCCCGGATCGGTGAGACCCTCCAAGCCGTACTCGTCGCCATAATAGATCGAGGGAACGCCCGGGAACGTCATCTGCATGAGCGTCGCGAGCCAAAAACGGCTCTTGGCCAGGCCCATCGCGTTCTCGTCCAGACGCCATTTGCTGCGCTCGCACTCGGGCAGCTGCGACTCGTCGGGACCTCCGCCGAGCACCGAGATAATGCGCGGACGGTCGTGACTCGAAAGCAGATTGAGTGCGCATGACAGGGCCTCACGCGGATAGTTCTCGCGCAGGGTCTCGATATCCTCGGCAGCTTGGTAGGCGTTTTTGTAGCCCATCAAAAAGCCGATGACCATGTCGCGGAAGGGATAATCCATAGCAGAGTCCAGCTCGGACCCCTGTAGGTAGCGGCGCAGATGGCCGTAGCTGATCTTGTTGGAGGCGTCTTCCCAGACCTCGCCGAGCAGCAGTGCATCGGGCTTCTCGGCGAGCACGGCCTTTTTGATCTCGGCTAGGAAATCGTCGGAAAGCTCGTCGGCCACATCCAGGCGCCAGCCGTGAGCGCCGGCGCGCAGCCATTTTCGAATGACGCCGTCCTTGCCCAGGAGCCGCTCGCGTACCAGTTCGGAGCTCTCATTAATGGCGGGCATATTGCCCACGCCCCACCAGCAGTCGTATGAGCCGTCCTCGTGGAAATAAAACGCATCGCGCCACGGCGAATCCTCGCTCTGCCACGCGCCCACGCCGGGGTAGTTGCCGTAGCGGTTGAAGTAGATCGAATCGTCGCCCGTGTGGTTGAACACACCGTCCAGAATGATGGAAATGCCCAGCTTCTCGGCCGCCTCGCACAGCTCAGTAAAGTCCTGCTCAGTGCCCAGAATCGGATCGATCTTGGTGTAATCGGCTGTGTCGTAGCGGTGGTTGCTCGCGGCTTCAAAAATGGGGTTGAGGTAGATGGCTGTAAAGCCCAGCTCGGCGATGCGAGGCAGGTCTTCCTGGATACCCTTGAGCGATCCGCCGTAGAAGTCCCAGGTCTTGATGGAGCCGTCCTCGGCGCGCTCGTAAACGGGCGGCTCGTTCCAGTCCTCGACCATCCGGCGCTGGATTCCGTTGCGCGGTTTTTCGACCTCGGCCAGCGCGCGCTCGCGCCAGTGCTCGTCGCGGGCATAGCGATCGGGGAAGATCTGGTAGACCATTCCGCGCTCGTACCACTCGGGTCGAACTTCGCGGTGCTTGTAGACGGTGACCTGGAATGACGGCACCTCGGCGTAGTCGTAGGTTACACCCTCGCCGCCGGTGCGTCCCTGCGGTGCGCCCAAGCGGACCTCGGGCTGGCCTTCGATATTGCAGATAAAGCTGTACCAGATAAGACAGGGCTCGGTGCACTCAAGCTCTACGCTAAATATGCCGTCACCTTCGTGCGTCATGGGATACAGAGACTCACCGATCTCATCGACCCAGGTGCGCAGCGTAAGCGTTGCCTGCGCGGGATCGGCATCCTCTAGAATCACGGAGAGCGAAAGGGTAGTTCCTGTGGTCACAGCGCCAAACGGAGTGCGAAACTGCGGCAGACGGCTGTTGTGTATCAATCTCATAGTACGGTCCAGTTCAATAGAATCATGGCCAGCTGGCCATGGGCTTTACGCACAGGATGTAAGTATATCTGTTGTACACAGGCTGTATAAACAACATCCGTTTACCATCGGCGAACGGTTGTCCTAGAAAATCGTTTTACCACCCAAATTATCGCGATATTTAAAAACGTCTATACCGATACTATTTGTAGCCAACCAAAAGTACTTCGGTTTACTACGATGAATTGGATGATCTCAACCACGGTCATTTTGATGATATTAAAACCGACGCTCCTATAAGTTGTCAAGAGGCAGTTTGCGGGAGCGTTCTCTTCAATTCGCACAGGAGCTCGTAAT
>UQIS01000049.1 GCA_900541245.1 uncultured Collinsella sp. | reverse complement strand
ACACACATTCTGTCCGAGCGGTTAAAAGCGGGCACGGAATTTAAACGGCTGAAAAAGGGGCATCGACCTGCGCCGATACCCCTAAAGTAGACACACATTTTGTCCTATAAGCCTAAAAATCGATACATCAAAAAACGCGCCCGACGGCTTTCCATCGGGCGCGTTTCCTATTCGGGCCAAATAAATTGTGTGCGGCCGGCCTCGCCGCCATCGATCAGCAGGCTCTGCCCGGTCATAAACCGGTTGGTCACGCCCACAAAGTAGATCCACTCGGCGATCTCTTGGGCGGTGGCCCAGCGCTTAAGCGGCGTGAGCTCCATAATCTGGTTCCACAGGTGCTCGTCTTCCATCACGCAACGGTTGAGCGGCGTGATAACGCCGCCCGGGTCCACACTGTTGGCGATGGCCTGCGGTGCCAGGCGGTTTGCAAGGTTCTTGGTGTAGGCGATAACGCCGCCCTTGCTGGCAGCATAGGCGGGAAACTCCGATCCCGTATGCCCGCTCGCCGACCCCACATTGACCACGGATTGGATAGCAGGCGCCGGCCTGGCGGCAAGCCCCTCCCCCACAAAGGCGTAGCGCTCGGTCACGTTGATGGTGCCACACAGGTTGGCAGCGATGTCGTCGGCCGAATCCTGCGTACCGGCAACGTTCACGATTACCTGAGGCTCAAGGTCGCCTGGAAACGAGTCCGGCTCGCGGACATCAACGATCAGATGGCGGTAGCGCTCGTGTTCGATCGCCGCCGGCAGTAGATCAAAACCCACGACCTCGTGGCCCTCGTCCAAAAAGCGCTGCACGCACGCGGCTCCGATACCGCCCGAAGCGCCCGTGATCAAAACCCGCATACTTGCTCCTTAGGCGGTTGCGTGGCGCTCGAGGTACTCGGCGCCCACATTCTCACGCTCCCAGCCACGCACGACCTTGTAGCCCACGGGGCTCAGGAAGACCTCGCACAGCAGCTCGGCGACAGCGCCGGTCAGCGAACACATAAGGACCTGCACCCAGGTCCAACCAAAGAACGTGTGGCTCACCACAATGGCAAAGACCAGGTTGTCGATAAACTGGCCAACACCCGTAGACACATAGGAACGGAAGGCGAAGCTCGCAAAGTTATTCTTTTTGAGCATACGGCCGAGCGACTGGTTGAGCGTGGAGTTAACCACGGCAGAAACGAGCATTGCCAGCGAAGAGCCCAGCACCACGTACCAGGTGCCGCCGATGGTGGCGTTAAGGGCGGTGTTGACCTCGATCATGCCGGTGTCGTAGTAGGCGCCCCACATACCGGGCGTGAGCGAGCATGCCCAAAAGCACAGGCTCACGGCCAGGTTAACCAGCAGCGCGAGGATAGAGATTTTGATGGATGCCTTGGCGCCAAAGCGCTTGCAGATCATGTCCTGGCACAAAAACGAAACCCAGCTCACCACAAAGCCACAGTCGAGCGCCAGATACGGCAGGCTGATAAGCTCTTTGTTGGCCAGCAGATTCATCATGATGACGCTCACGAAAAACAGCGAAACCGTTGCCGCGGGAATGCTCCGCAACAGGACCTTGTAGTCCTCCATGACCTTCTTGATCATTATGTACTCCTTTGGTTTTAGGTTTAACGAGCAGGATATCGGACCCGAACTGCTCGGACGCCCCGGTCTTGAGACGACGGTGGGTATGATAGCCGCTCACACGGCATCAGGCAAGTAAATGGCGCGGCAGCCACGCAGGGTCACCGCGCCGATGCGTTTTAAGGCCGCGTTGCGGAACTCCGGCGGGATAGGGTCGGGGTTGTGGTCGGTTGCCCAATCCACGTTCCACGGACTCGTGAACAGCAGCAGCTTGCCGCCGCGCATGTCCTCGACGCGCAGGGTGTCGCGCGTGAGCGAAAGGCCCGGGATATCGATGGTATCGGGGTCGTTCTGGATCCAGCGGATGTCCGTATAGGGCAGCGGCTGGCGACGAACCTCGACACGGTACTCGGCCTTGAGGCGGCGCTCGAGTACCTCAAACTGCAGCACGCCGACCACGCCCACGATGACGCTCTCCATGCCGGCACCCAGCTCGCGGAAGATCTGGATGGCACCCTCCTGGGCAAGCTCCTCCATACCCTTGACGAACTGCTTGCGCTTGAGCGTATCGACCTGCGTAATGCGAGCGAACATCTCGGGGGCAAACGTCGGGATCTGCGGATACCGCACGTGGCGCTTGCCGGAGCACACGGTGTCGCCGATGCTAAAGATACCCGGATCGAACAGGCCCACGATATCGCCCGCGTACGCCTCGTCCACGATGGCGCGGTCATCGGCCATCATCGACGTGCCCGTGGCAAGCTTGAGCTTGCGGTTGCCCTGCACGTGGAAGGCGTCCATGCCGCGCTCGAACTTGCCCGAGCAAATGCGCACAAAGGCGATGCGGTCGCGGTGGTTCTTGTCCATGTTGGCCTGGATCTTAAACACAAAGCCGCTAAAGTCGTCGCGGCAGGGATCGACCGGTTCGCTGGTGAGCGTATCGGTATAGGCGCGCGGCGTCGGGGCCAGACGCAGGAACTCCTTGAGGAAGGGCTCCACGCCAAAGTTGGTGAGCGCCGAGCCAAAGAACGCCGGGCTCAGCTTGCCGCAGGCCACGGCATCCAAGTCGAGCTCGTCGCCGGCACCATCGAGCAGCTCGATGTCGTCCATCAGGTTCTTATGGTTCTCCTCGCCGATGAGCTCGTCCATAGCGGGGTCGCCCAGCTCGGCCTCGACCTCGGCGACCTTCTTGGTGGCGTTGGCGTGGCCGTCGCCCTCAAAAGCAATGACGCGACGAGTCTGACGATCGAACACGCCGCGGAAGTTGCGGCCGCTGCCGATCGGCCAGTTCATGGGATACGTATTGATGCCCAGGACATTCTCAATCTCTTCCATGAGCTCAAACGGATCGCGAGCCTCGTGGTCGAGCTTGTTCACAAAGGTGAAGATGGGAATGTGACGCAGCGTGCAGACCTTAAAGAGCTTTTTGGTCTGGGCCTCGACGCCCTTGGCGCCGTCGATGACCATGACTGCGGCGTCGGCGGCCATAAGGGTACGGTAGGTATCCTCCGAAAAGTCCTGGTGGCCGGGGGTATCGAGGATGTTGACGCAGGCGCCGTTGTAGGTGAACTGCAGCACCGAGGAGGTAACGGAAATACCGCGCTCCTTCTCGATGTCCATCCAGTCCGAGACGGCATGCTTGGCCGAGCTCTTGCCCTTGACCGAGCCGGCGGTCTGGATGCTGCCGGTATAGAGCAGCAGCTTCTCGGTAAGCGTGGTCTTACCGGCGTCCGGGTGGCTGATGATCGCGAATGTGCGGCGCGACGAGATTTCATCCGACAGGCTTGCCATGCGGATCCTTTCTTGCATTGAGTGCATTACGTCGTTGTAACCGTATTATTGTAGCCGCGAAATCCCGCTCTAGGGCACCTATCAGGACAAATTCATCAGTCAGAACGTGAACGGCTAGTTATCGAAAGTATTCTGCAGCAGACTGTCTCAATCTGTAACAGCAGAGCTTATTTGCCCCCCTATCTGTTACAGATTGAGACAAACAAACCTGCCCGCCGACACAATCTCAATCTGTAACACCTGACCGCCCAAATTGGGTCTAGCTGTTACAAATCGAGATAAACGGAAAGGCAGGCAGCCAATGTCTCGTTCTGTAACATCTAGCCGCGCAAATCGACTCTTACTGTTACAGATTGAGACAAATAGGCAGGCGGGAAAATAACATCTCAATCTGTAACAGCTGGCGACCAAAAACGGATCCAGATGTTACAGATTGAGATTGTTTTGGAGCAAGCGCGGCGCCGATGGTCTATTCCACATTTAGCTCTTGCATAACTGTGCATAGTGTATATATACTGTGCTTACCGGTTATATACACGTGTAGCCCAACAGCTAAGGAGCCGCTGTGGACATCATCCTATCCAATTCGAGCGATAAGCCCATCTACGAGCAGATAACCTCGCAGGTCAAAGCTCAGATCTTATCGGGCACGCTCGCTGCGGGAGCCAAACTCCCCAGCATCCGTGCACTCGCGAGCGACCTGGGCGTGAGCGTAATCACCACCAAGCGTGCCTACGCCGACTTGGAGCAGCTTGGCTTTATCTGCACCGTGCAGGGCAAGGGCTGTTTTGTCGCCGAGGGCAACCAGGAGCTTTTGCGCGAAAACCAGCTCTGCCATATCGAAGAGCTACTTGCGAAAGCGGCGAGCCAAGCCGAAACCCTGGGCGTCACGCGCGACAAACTGCACGAGATGCTCGACCTGGTAGCCCCCGAAACCATGCAGTAGCCATCTGCAAGAAAGGCTATACCATGCAAAACTTGCTTGAAATCAAAGGCATCTCACACGCTGTAAGCGACCGCTTTTCGCTGCGCGACGTCACGCTTGCCGTGGAGCCTGGCCAGATCATCGGCTTTGTTGGTGCCAACGGTGCTGGCAAAACAACGACGATTCGAGCTGCTCTCGGGCTTATAAAGCTCGATGCCGGCGAAGTGCACCTGTTTGGGCAGCGCTGTGGCGCCGACGCGCCCGATGAGTCGCAACGCCATCTACGCTCCCGCGTCGGTCTTGTCCTGGACACGTGCCCCTTCCCCTCCACGCTCAAGGTGGGCCAGATCGAGTCGCTCGTAGGACCAGCGTACCCCACGTGGGACCGCGAAACGTTCGCCGGATTCATCAACCGATTTGGCCTCGATCCCAAGACAAAGGTCAAGGACCTCTCCCGCGGCATGGGCATGAAACTGCAGCTTGCCTGTGCGCTCAGTCACAAGGCCAAGCTGCTCGTTTTGGACGAAGCCACCGCGGGCCTCGATCCCATGGCACGCGAGGAACTGCTTGATGAGCTGCTTGCCTTTGTCGCCGACGGCCAGCACAGTGTGCTGCTCTCGAGCCACATTACATCCGACCTCGATCGCACCGCTGATCGCGTCATCTGCATCGATAATGGCTCGATTATTTTTGACCTGCCGCGCGAGGACATTACCGACCGCGCCGGCATCGCCCACTGCACCCAATCGCAGGCTGCCGAGCTTATGGCTTGCGTCGAAGGCGCCCGTGCCGCCCGTCACGCCTACAGCGTGGACGTACTCGTACCCAACCGTCGCGAAACGCTCGAGGCCTTTCCCGAGATTCCCTGCGATCGGGCAACCATTGATGACTATCTTCGCCTCACGCTGAAAGGGGCTTCGAAATGAAACGCGCCTTTATGTCCGAACTCGCCATCGTTCGCACGCTCATCCCGAGCATTGCGGGCGTCGGCTTGTTCATCTTCGTTGTGCTGACCCTTGCCAACGCATCGGATGGCGATTCCGGTATGAGCGCCGGCGCCTGCGCCGTCAGTGCCATGTCGCCCATCATAGTCATGAACTCACTGGCCGGTTTCGACAATCAAAACGGTTGGGAGCGCTACCGGGCAACGCTGCCCTTCTCGCGCAAAGACATCATCCGCGCACGCTACCTGAGCGTTATTGTCTTCTCCGCCGTCATGGCATGTGCAGCTACGCTTTTGAGCATCGCCTCCATCCCGCTCTTCAACAGCGCGGGCATTCCTTCGACGGGACAGACGGTCTTTGAAATCGCAATCGCCTCGGCAGCATCGATGCTCATCTCCCTCATGATGGTGTTTTTGGCGCAGCCGCTGTTCTTTCGATTTGGTCACATGGAGGCGCTGCGCCTATCCGTTGGCCTGTTTGCCCTGCTTGGTTGCGGCACCATGGCCACGCTGAGCTCCTCCAACCCCATCAGCAACTGGCTCATGTCGATTGCCGGAGCGAATCCCGATCCTGCCGTTCTTGACTGCCTTTGCGCAGGAATTGCCGTACTGGCCCTCGCGCTATGTGCAGTCAGCTGTACCGTCAGCACCAAGGTTTATCAAGTACGCGATTTGTAGGCACGCGAAACTCGACCTATGCAGGCCACTATCGGTCGCAATCGCCCATCCGCAAATCCGTGACAAACGGCATGTCCCCGGCGTGCGTCACCGTGCTACTTGCGCAGCGGCTTGGGCAGCGGAATGCCAGCGGCGATAACGGCGGCGATGATCATGCAGACGATGCCCTTGAGCGGAAAGCACATAAGCAGCAGGCCCACAACCATGACAGGCTGGCGCATGACCGCACCCATCGTCGATGCCGTGCAGACGGCGACGCAAAAGACCGGATCTGCGCCGGTGAGGATGGCAAGGCCATAGCCCAGGCTTACGCCTGAGAAGATAACGGGGAAGAAGTGACCGCCGCGCCAACCAAGGTTGATGAGGGCGGGGGTCAGCATGGCCTTGACCAGACCGGTCGCGATAAGCACGCCAGCGGGAATGGTCAGGTAGGTTTCCATGAGCACGTCGGCCTGAGTCTCGCCGGCAAACATGGTGTAGGGCAGGACCGTGCCGCAGATGGCGAGCGCCAGACCGGCTAGCATGGCCTTGACGACAGGACGCTCCCCTATTGCATGGGCAAGCGCCTCGCTGGCGTGCTCGGAGACAAAGTACAGCCAGCCGCAGATTGTTCCGATCAGCGACAGAGGAATGAGCCAGGTAAGCTCCAGGTTGCCCACCTCGGCGGCCTCGAACCTGGGCATGCCCATGCCGCCGCCCACAAGCTGGCCAAGCAGCAGGTAGGTGCCCAGACCGCCAGCGATCGCGATACCGTAGACCACAGTCTTCTGTGCCTTGGGCAGCTTGATGGTGATCTCGCCGGACGCGGACCCATCGTCGGCGTCTTCGCCCTGGCCGTCGGCGCTACCGGCGAGCGGCGCCACAAAGCCAAAGACGGGCGCGGTAAAGAGCGCCGTCAGCGCGGCCTGGGTGCCCAGCAGCGTGAGCTCCCTAAACTCGGCGCCAAAGCGGCGCATGCGGTCGCCGACCCAGCTGCACAGACCCGCGATAACGCCGGTCAGGCCGGCCTCCGGTCCAATACTTCCGCCAAACAGCAGCGGCAGCAATGCCGCGAGCGAAAGCCTGCCCAGATTGTCATACGGGTAGCGCCCATCTTGCTTAACCTTAGCCATCACCTGGTTGAGGTCGTCGGTCTTGGTGCCCGTAAGCTTTTCGTACAGACCGATCAGCAGGCCGCCCAGCAGGCAGACAAAAAACGGATACGGCAGAAAACCGAACGGGCCGCTGGCGAGTTCGGGCGACGCCGCGCCCAGCATGTGGGGGATCTCGGTCCACAGATAGTCGATACCGTGCTCCATCGCAAAAAAGAACAGCCAGACCGCGGCACCTGCGAACGCACCGGTCACGGCAACGCTAACTAAAAACAGCGCGCGGTTTGTGGGTTTGGCAAGGTTGTCCATCGGGTCCTCCCGCGGTCAAAGTCGACATAATTACGTTTTATTGTAGAGCGAGCGTTGCCCGAACGAGCTAACCGTCTGCGCCGCAAACGGCACCATTGGGAGTCATAGTGGGGCAGGCTCAAGACTTATCCGTTGATAATCGAGACAATCTCGCGCAAATCGTCGGCAAAGTAGATGCCTTGCTGGCGCCTCGGGCTCGAAAGCCCCTTATCAATCATGTGCCCGAGCAGCGCCTTGAGGTCGTTGTAGTAACCGTCAAGGTTATACAGGATGCACGGAGCACTCAGGTGCCCCAACGACACCGCGGACATGACCTCGGCAATCTCCTCGAGCGTGCCCGTCCCACCGGGAAAGGCAATGAACGCATCGCCGAGCTCAATCATCTTGGCCTTGCGCTCGGCCATATCGCTCGTCGCGATGAGGTCATCGATGCCGTCGTGCTGAAACTCGGCCTCTATAAAAAAGCTCGGCTCAACACCCGTCACGTGTCCACCTGCCTCGAGTACGCTATCGGCGAGCGCGCCCATCAGGCCCGATTTGGACCCGCCGTATACCAGCGCGTGCCCGTTGGAGCCAATCCAGTTGCCCAGCTCTTGCACCGCAGGCAGAAACGCCGGGTCATTGCCGACGCTGGCGCCCAGGTATACCGTGATATTCATATTCAGTCCCCCTCGTCGTGACGCGCGGCGCCCGTTCTAGCGTTGGCGTCGGCGATATTCGCGCACACGGCGCGACAGGTCGGCGAGCTCGTCACGATCGAGCTCTTCCAAATGCTCCAGATCGTCCATAAAGCGCGCCATGGTGTCCTTTTGGCGCAGCTTGATGAGCGTATTGCAGTAGTTCACCGCCACACCCGTGAGCATGGCAATGTAGAAGATGCTGATGACGCTCAGGACGACGGTAATAGCACGGGCGACCGGCGTTTCGGCCGGGATATCGCCAAAGCCGATGGTCGAGACCGTCTCAAAGCTAAACCAGAGACCATCGCCAAACGTGAGGGTCGTGGGCTCGGACAGCCAGACAGCCGTTGAGCACAGCAGATAGAAGATAAGAAACAGGCCCGTGATGCGCGCAAAGCCAGCCTGGCGTAACACGTCGGCAAGCGTCCTGAGCTTTTTCATCGCGACCCTTTCCACGGACAACCAATCACGTTCGCTCGGTATTGTCCCACGCCTCCCCCGCAAACGGAACTAGTCATTGGGGACGTTCTTAAATGACTAGTCGTTTAAGAACGTCCCCAATGACCACCAGCTGCCGACTGGGCAGGCTGAGCTGGTATCCTTATGCGGTATTGTCTCGATTCGTTAGGATTGCACGTGAGAGCTTCCGCTGTCCTTCGTTCAGTTATATGTCGCACCCTGGCCGTCGCGCTTGCTGCGTTCGCCGTACTGAGCGCCGTCATACCCGCCCCCGCCTTTGCCGCCGAATCCGATCAGCAGGTCAAGACGGTCCGCGTTGGTTGGCTCGTCAACAACGAGAGCTTCCAGGACGGCACCCCCGGCGAGCGTCTCTCGGGATGGGGCTACGAGTACCTCCAGACCCTATCGTACTACACGCCCGGTTGGCGGTACGAATACGTCTCTGGCACCTTCACCGAGCTTATGGACATGCTCGAGGCGGGCGAAATCGACCTCATGCCCAACATCTCCTACTCCGAGGAACGCGCCCAAAAGCTGCTCTTTTCCTCGAACCCCGAGGGCACCGAGCGCTACTACATCTACGCCAGGCCCGACCGTGACGACCTCGCAAAGGGTGACCCTCAAGAACTCCAAGGTCTCACTATCGGCTACAACCCTGGCGTTATGCAAACCTTCGTTGGCCAGCAGTGGCTCGCCAACGAGGGAGTCACCTGCACATACAGGGAGTATGACGGAGGATCCGATCTCTTTGATGCGCTCGCAAACGACGAAGTCGATGCCGTCATCATGAACGACACGACCTCGTCGCCCAGTGCCTCCCCCATGTTCTACATCGGCTCGAGCGACTACTATTTTGCCGTTCCAAAAGCCGCCCCGACCTGATGAACGACATCAATGCTGCCATGACGGCAATCGCCCGCGTCAACCCACGCTATAACGACGAAGTCAAATCTAACTACTCGACCCAAAACAGCGGTTCATCATCGCTCAACGGCCCCGAACGTTCCTGGCTCAAAGCAAATGACAACACCATCACACTCGGCTACATTACGGGCAAACTCCCCTACTGCAACGAAGACGAAGACGGCAAAATGGAAGGCTCGCTCGCATCGCTTGCGACAACGTTGCACGATAAATTTGGCATTACGGTCAAAACCGTCGCCTTTGATAGCTACAAGATGATGTCAAAGGCCCTGTCAAAGGGAAGCATAGACGTTGCGCTGCCGGTATACCGAGATTACTGGTTTGCCGAGCAAATAGGCGTTGTGCAGTCGGTATCGTTGGGGACCATGTCCCTCACCGCCATCCACACCGGCAGCAACCTGAACAAAGACCTCCAGAACATCGCCTGTACCAAATCATCGTTTATCAACAAAAATGCACTTGAAAGTCTGTTCCCCACAGCGACCGTAACTGAATACCAATCCGACGATGAAGTGTTCGACGCCCTCAGGAAGGGAACGGCGCACTGCATCGTCGCTCCCAGTTCACGCGTAAAAACCATTGGCGACCGTTACGATCTCGAGGACTGCGAGACGGTCGAGCTCCCTGACACCTGTGAGCTCTCGTGCTGGATTTCGCGCGGAAAGCCCGAGCTGCTGGGAATCATCAACAAGGGCATCATCAATGCCGGAGAATCGCTCTCCGCAAGCAATTTCTCCTCCACGTCGTACACGGCCCAGGAATCCAACGCGCTTCAATTCCTTTATCGCAACCGCACCGCCATTGCAGCTACCCTCATCGGTATGTTGTCGGTCGGCATCGTCCTGCTCATCTGGGCGCTCGTGCGCGCTCGAACCGAGCGCAAAAAAGCCGATGCCGCCAACGCCGCTAAGACGGCATTCCTCACGCGCATGAGCCACGACATCCGCACGCCGCTCAACGGCATCCTGGGCCTTATCGAGATCGAGGAATTGAAGGAAGGCGATATGCAAGTCGCCCGCGAGAGCCGTGCCAAGGCGCGCGTTGCTGCCAATCACCTGCTCTCGCTAATCAACGACATCCTCGAGATGGGCAAAATCGAAGACCGCAAGCTAACACTGGAACATGCGCCTTTTAACCTCAAAAAGCTCTGTGACGACACGCTGGTGCTGTGCAAGCTCCGCGCATCCGATAACGGCATCACAATGCAGGACAATAGTCTGCCGTACGCCACGGGACCATACATGATCGGCAGTCCCACCCATATCCGACAGATTATGATCAACCTGTTAAACAACAGCATTAAGTACAACAAGCACGGCGGCTCCGTCACCTTTAGCTCAAAGACCAAGCCACTCGATAACGGGCGCGCGCTCTTTTGCTTTAGCGTTTCGGATACCGGCATTGGCATGGCTCCCGAGTTTTTAAAGCACATCTATGAGCCGTTTGCACAAGAAGGTGACAATGCGCGCAGCAAGTTCCAAGGAACCGGCATGGGCATGCCAATCGTCAAGTCGCTTATTGAACTGATGGGCGGTACGATTGAGATTTCGAGTGAGGTTGGCGTGGGAAGTACGTTCAACGTCCAGATTCCGCTCGATATCGACAAGAACCCTCAGACGCGGGCAGATACGGTCGAGAGGGCGCTCGACTGCTCGCTCGCCGACATGAACGTACTGCTCGCCGAAGACAACGAATTGAATGCCGAGATTGCCCAGGCGCTGCTCGAAAGCGAAGGCATTGTCGTAACTCGCGCCGCCGATGGCAACGAAGCGGTCGACCTATACGTTGGCCGTCCCGCCGGCAGCTTCGATGCGATTCTGATGGACATCATGATGCCGGGCATGGACGGCTACGAGGCAACCCGCGCGATTCGCCTGAGCGAGAAGGTCGATGCAGCCGACATCCCCATCATCGCGCTCACCGCCAACGCCTTCGCCGAGGACGCCAAAGCGGCACACGACGCCGGCATGAACGCCCATCTGTCCAAACCGGTCGACTTTAACAAGCTCAAAAACATGCTCGCCCGCATCAAGAAATACGGAGCTGTTTCGCTATAGTTTGTGCTCAACCACCATACGCAGCAGAAAGGAAGCCAATGATGTTTAGGCCCTTACGTCGAAAGAAACGCGCCATCACTGACGAGGAAGCGCGCAAGTTGCTCGCCACCTGCAAGCGCGGCGTCTTTGCCGTCAACGGCGATGATGGCTACCCCTATGCCATTCCCGTCAACTACTTCTTTGACGCCGAGCACGACAAGATTTATTTCCATGGCGCCAAAGCCGGCCACAAGGTCGACGCACTCAAACGCGATGACAAGATCTGCTTTACCGTTTACGGCAACGAGTGGTACAAGGACGGTGACTGGGCTCCCTACGTTATGAGTACTGTGGTCTTTGGCCGCTGTCGCCTGGCGAATGACACCCCCGCGTTTATCGAGGATAAAGTTCGCCAGCTCGCGCTTAAGTACTACCCTTCTGCCGAAGAAGTCGAAGAGGAAATCGCCAAGGACATTAAGGGCGTCCAACTCTACGAGATTACGATTGAGCATCTCTGCGGCAAGCAGATTCAAGAAAAATAAACCTCCGCAGCAGGTCTGCGCCCAATGGTTACAGATGCCTTACCACACGGGGCCTTCTAGCCGACTTGGCAGAAGGCTCCGCATGCAGTGCGCGCTTACCGTGCATTAAAAACGTAGCGGTCCAGGCGGTCGCACGCTTCCCTCACGCGCGAAAGCGGCAGCGCCAGATTCACGCGAATGTGGCAGGGCCCGTGGAACGGGCGGCCGTCCTGATACCCCACGCCCACGCGCGCCCCCTCGTCGAGCAACCACTGAATATCGCGGCCATGCTCGCGGCACCACTCGGTACAGTCCAGAAACACCATGTACGTGCCCTGCGGACGCGATAACGCGACGCCCTTCCAGTGTTTTTCTGCATACGTGCAGAAGTACTCGATATTGCCGGCAAGCACCTGGTTGAGCTCGTCCACCCACTCGTAGCCCTGCGGCTGATAGGCACCAATAAGCGCATGCATGGAGAGGACATTCATCTCGTTGTAGTGAGTCTTGTCGGACACGGCGCACATGCGGTCACGCAGCGTCTCGTTGTAGACGATGTGGTAGCTGCCGACCAGGCCCGCCAGGTTGAACGTCTTGCTGGGCGCGTAGAGGGCAACCGTACGCATGCGGGCATCCTCGCTCACCGACTGCGTCGGGATATGCTTGTGCCCCGGCAGGATGATATCGGACCAAATCTCGTCCGAGATCACCACGCAATCGTGCTGGCGATAGATGTCCATGGCGTGCTCGATCTCGTCGCGCTCCCATACGCGGCCGCAGGGATTGTGCGGCGAGCAGAACACCGCGGCATGGATGTGGTTTTGGGCGAGCTTGTGCTCCATGCCCTCAAAGTCCATACGCCACACGCCTTGATCGTCGAGCTTAAGCGGGCTGTGGACAATACGATAGCCCGCGGCTTCGATGGATTTGGTAAAGCCGATGTAGGTGGGGCTATGGACCAGCACCGCATCGCCCGGCTGGACATACGCGCGCAACGTCGACACGACACCGCCCAGCACGCCGTTTTCGTAGCCGATATGCTCCGGTGCCAAGCCCTCAACGCCATTGCGGCGCCTCTGCCATTCGATGATGCGATCGAAGTACTCGGGACGCGGATTGAAGTAGCCAAACATGGGGTGCTGAGCGCGCTTGATGAGGCACTCCTGAACCGTGGGCACCGTGGCAAAATTCATGTCGGCCACCCACATGGGAATGCGGTCGAAGCCCTCGTCGGGTGCGTTCGGAGCCATGCCGGGGATC
>UQIS01000048.1 GCA_900541245.1 uncultured Collinsella sp. | reverse complement strand
TTGCCCGGGGTTGGTAAATATTATTTGGCCGCCTGCCGTTACTGTCCTTCCTCCCTTGTTTTCCATATTATGTGCTCCCGGCCGCGGCCGTACCCCCCGATCGACCTTATATATTTGCCCTCCCCGGGGCTCCCGCACAGCGGGACCTCAGTTGGGTTCTGTCCCGGTTGCAGTTGCTTCGCTCCTGCACCACTTGGCTGGTGCGGCGGTTTGGCGTTGGATCGGTTCTTTCTGATATATGCTGGTTGCGGCTCTTCTTTTGGGAGGAGTCGCTTTTTTGTTGCTAGGAGGTTGACCCGTGGTTGATGGGGATGCTCGCTCTGAGCTGCTTTCTGCTGATTGGAATGGCGAATGGATGCGCCTGCAGGCCGCGCGGCATCGGGCTGATGATTCTTTTGAGTGGGATAAAAGGGCTCGGCATTTTCGGCCGCTTGAGACTGCTTCGTATGCTCGGGATTTTATGAAGCTGTTAGCGCTTGAGCCTGGTGAGTCGGTGCTTGATATGGGGTGTGGGGCTGGGTCGATTGCTATTCCGCTTGCTCAGGCTGGGCATCCCGTGATTGCTGCTGACTTTTCCCCTGCCATGTTGGGCACGCTTGATGCTGGCATTGAGTACTATGGGCTCGAAGATCGCATTACACCGCTTGAGCTTGCTTGGGATGATGACTGGGATTTGGTTGGACCGGTCGCGAAAGCGGTAGATGTTGCCTTTGCCAGTCGCTCTGTCACCACGACCAACCTAAAAGGCGTGCTTGCCAAGCTTGATCGAACGGCTCGTCGGCGTTGTGCTGTCACGATGGTCGCCAACTCCAGCCCGCGCTATGATCTGCACTTGATGAACGCTATCGGCGCCTCGGTTACCTGCAGCAATGGCTTTGTGTATGCCTTCAACATCCTCATTCAGATGGGCGCGTTGCCGCAGGTTACATACTTTGAATCGCCTCGTCGCGATACCTTCGATAACCTCGAGGCAGGCGTGGCGGACTTCTCCCGTATGCTCGAACATGGCAACGAAGATAAGATCGACCGCCTGCGCGACTACATCGCCCAACACATGATTGAGAATCCCCATGCCGGTGAGCCGGGCTCCAAGGGCGTGCCGCAGGGGCGCTATATGCTCGACCATATCCGTAAGGTTCGTTGGGCGTTTATTGCATGGGAGCCGGTCTCTGCGCCCAGCTCATAGCCTGTTCGCAGCCCCCGCCGCCCACTCACTCGGCATCCGCATTCTTTTTGAACTGGGCAAACGCGCTCCACACCGCGCCGTTCCTGCGCTATCGTGGGACAGCTCACGTAGATTAAGGCCCCGTCGTGGGGCGCCCCATACATAGAAAGCGAGAACCCATGGCACTGACAGGAGCCCAGGTCAAGCAGCTTCGCAGCATGGCCCATCACCTCAACCCCGCCATCATCATCGGCAAGTCCGATGTCAACGAGGGCACCGTCGAGCAGACGGTCGCCTACCTGGAGAAGCACGAGCTCGTTAAGTGCTCCGTGCTCGATGGCTCCAGCCTTTCCGCCCGCGAGGCCGCCGAAGAGCTCGCCGAGCGTTGCCACGCCGAGGTCGTCCAGGTCATCGGCCGCAAGTTCTCGCTGTATCGCGAGTCCTCGCGCAAGGACATCGAGAAGATCAAGCTCGTCTAAGAGCCAATGATCCGGCGAGCCAACATATAGCAAGCTTACGGGTGCCCAAGTACTTCGGGCGCCCGTTTTTTATCGCTCGACCAGCACGCGGTTGAGCCGACCCTCCACCAAGCGCTCGTATAGACGCCGCGTCTCGGGCTCGGGCACGCCATTGACCTGCTCCCTCAGATGGTGCATATGCCCGCTGTATAGCTCGACGATATCGCGCCGCCGCCCCGCCGCACTGTAGACGCGCATGGCGCAGCGCACCATATCCTCACGCGCCGTTTCCTGCCGAAGCCCCGACTCCGCCAGCCAAATCGCCGACTGCAGATCGTTTTCTTCTAGAGCGGCATTTGCTCCCTTAATCATGCAATCGATGTACTTTGACTGCATAATGCGCCGCATGCGCAAAAAGTAGGTGGGATTACAGCCATTGGGAACATACAGCGGTCCGGCATAAAGCTGCTCAATCTTAAGGCACAGCTCAACTAAATGGGGCCCGCGCGCACCCGTGCGATTTCCCAAAACCTCGCGGCTTATCTGGTCAAACAGCCGCACATCGGTCTTGACGTAGTCGCCGTTGAGTCCGATGCATTCATTTTGGATGAGCACACACGACTTGCCATCCGGCGTCGGTCCCAAAGCCGACCGCAAGCGCGATATCGTCGAGTACAGGTTATTGCGGGCGCTATTGAACTCGGCATGGGGCCACAGCTCCATGGCCAGCGTCTCACGATCGACGAGCGCATCCATGCCCAGCGCAAGCCGCTCGGCAAGTGTCGCCGCCTTCTTGCGGCGCCACATTTTGTCCGTGATGGGAAACCCGTCGCGCGCGGCGCGAAACGCACCAAACATGCGAATCTCGATATGGTCGATGGTATCAACGGCTTCAACCTCGCCGGCCTGGAACAGGCGCTCGCCCTCCCCTTCCAAATCGTCGCGCAGCGAGTACCGCGACAGCTCGCGCACGGGAAGCTTCTTACGTATCCTGCCCGCCGGCTCGCCCAGACAATGCATGGCAAGGCGCGCAAAGAGCCGATACGATGGCTCTAGAATCCCCGCGCGATTCATGGACATCCAGGCCGCAAGATCGCTGTCTCGTCCCGCGCAAGCCAAATGCAGCGCCACCATCCAGGCCTCCGCTCCACCAACCTGCGTCTGGCTTATATCGAGCAACTCCGCTTCCTCGCGCACCGAAACCATCGAGGTGTTACGCAGATATGCCGCGCGCTCCAGCAGCAATGCGTTATCGCGCATGTACGCAATCGACTCCTCGGCAAGTTTGAGCACTTGGACCGCACGGAACTTTGCATTAACCGGCCGTCCCTCTGCCAGCGACTGCCAGCCTTCTAGCAACAGCCCAAACAGCTGAATCTGGTTGTCGCGCATGCGCACGGCAAAACGATCGAGCTCGTTGAACGCCGCGTCGTCGGTTACCGGCAAGCCGGAAAGGAGCCGCCGTGCCGCCAACACCATGCGCACCCAGATAGCCATCGCCTTAAGCCCACGTACGTCGAGCGCCTCCCGCACCACCGTCATCTCGTCGTCGCGCTCGTCGGTTCCCGCAAACGACCCGTCAAAGAGCTCCACCAGCATGCTATCGGCCCGTATAACAATCCCCGCGATGTCGAGCTCGCAGTCGTAGGCCTTGCTCGTTTTGAGCTGTTGTAGAACGCCGCTGTCATTTCCCCGCTCGGTCAGACAGCGTTTGACCTCGATATGCGCAGACAACATATCGAGTGCGGTATGGGACGTCTCTATTTCTGGCACGGCCAGGTTCGTAGGAAGCCCGAGCCCGTTGTCCCCATAGCAAACAGCCGTCAGTGTCTGGGCCACCCTCCATGAAACAGGGTCTATTTCGCAGGCCGCCCGTTCGCCCCCGCGTTCGATGACCGATGCCATATAGCGAGCGAGCTTTGTATTGGACACGCTGACCGCTGCCAGATATACGCCAAGCGCTTCGGCAGGCGTTGGCTCTGGAGCCGGATCGTCGGCATCGATCGTGCCCAGCGCCGCTCGGCAGATATCGGCCCCGTGCCCCGTCAGAGCCAGATCGACCCCATACTGCCCAGCAAGTTCAAGGACCGCTTCACGGTCCAAAAAGGCGTCCGCCAGGCCCATCGCCGCATCGCATCGGCCCGCCTTAAGCAAAATCCGGGCCGCCCTCGGAACAAGTTCGGGGCGAACCTCGGCCACCAACTTACGCAAACGCAAGCGTCCGTTATCCTCCGTGCCCAGACACGTAAAACTCCGCTCGGCGGGGTCCAAGCCAAAGATCGGGTAGTCGCGTACAAAGTAGGACTGGTCGACCATCGACAGCCTTACCCCACAAGCCTCGAGTTCTGCGATATTACCCTCGCCCATCAAAACCATGAGACATGCCACGCAAAACAGCGCATTATTGTCGAGCGAAGCCAGATCGGCAAGTGCCGCGCCATATACGTTGACAATCTCGTTTTCGAGCAGACCGGCTACGTCACCTTGGCCATACAGACCCGTCTGCAATGCCGAAACGAGCTCGGGCACGCCCTGCGTGAGCTGATAAAAGTCGAGCGATGTGCTGATCGAAAACGCCGATGCCCACGCCGAATACTCATAGGCATGCACCTTAAGCATCTGCGCATTGATCTTAACCGAATCGCCCAGCCCATGAATCAGCTGACGATTTGAAGGACGGCAGGAAATAAAGACCCCTACCCCCATAGCGCGCAGGCCGCGAATCCTGTCGATGAGGTCTTCGGTATCGTGCTGATCGAGGTTTGGCACATTATCAATCGCGATAAGGGAGTGCGGTTTGTCTTTGAGTTCTTCGGTAACCACCTCGAGCTGCATAAACACCTCGCGCCCAATGGCGCGATCGGCCTCGATAATCCGCACGGGGCCTCGCGTCGGGTCGCATTTAACCTCATGGGTGTACTGAAGCAGCACCGAGGTCTTCCCAAACCCGTCGGGCGCATAAAGAACCACGATGCCGGCCTTTCGGCCCTTGGCGATAAGCTCATTCATCAAGCGCTCGCGTCGCACCATATAGCCTCCGCCCAGCGGCATCAGCTCGAGGTCGTCTATACCGCTCAAATCATTTACCATGCCCGCTCCTCAACTCGACCGTATGGACACTGTAGCCGCAAGACCATACAAGCCGCGCTATGAATAGAGCGACCTTGTGTTTTAGGTTGTCTTTTGGTACGCAAGCGGCAAGTTTTTGTACAGCGAGGGCCGATTGTTATTAATCCCCCGACTAATCGGTCTTTAAGCAGGTAAATGAGCTTGTCAGCTTGTCCCATCTAAGCGGCAGTGTAACGCAGATGAACAAGGTTCAGCCATGTCATTCAACTCGCCTAGCACCCGCTACCGTCTACGACCTTCTAGTGGCATTTTTGCATAGAATCTGATATGGAATGAATCAAGCTGTTGGACATCCGGTATTCGTCAAGCTTACGGCAAGTTTTTGGTCAAGCGGGCGGAAAGGGATAGCAAAAAGGCCCCCGCAAAGCGGAGGCCTTAGGCAAGGTTATGTCGAGCTGCAGGATTCGCGCTACTCGCAGAGCGAAAGAGCGGCCTCGTCGGCAACGACAACGCAGTTGGTGTGCAGCTGCAGGATCGAAGCCGGGCACTCGGGTGTAACCGGGCCATAGCACATGTCATGCACGGCCTGAGCCTTGGCCTCGCCGTTGGCGACGACCAGGATCATGCGGGCATACATGATGGTCTGGGTACCCATGGTGTAGGCCTGACGGGGAACATCGTCGATGCTGTCGAACAGGCGGCTGTTGGCCTGAATGGTGCTCTCGGTGAGGTCGACGCAGTGCGTACCCTTGGAGAAGTGGTCATCGGGCTCGTTGAAGCCGATGTGGCCGTTGTTGCCGATGCCGAGCAGCTGCAGATCCGGGTAACCGGCGTCGGCGACGATCTTGTCGTACTCAGAGCAGGCAGCGGCGGCGTCGGGGTTGGAGCCATCGGGCACATGCGTGTTGTTCAGGTCGATGTTGATGTGATCGAAGAAGTTCTCACGCATGAAGTAGTGATAGCTCTGGGGATCGTCGTGCGAAAGGCCGCGATACTCGTCCAGGTTGTAGGTGCTAACCTCGGCAAAGTCGACGTCGCCCTTCGCGTACCAAGCAGCGAGCTGCTTGTAGGCACCGATCGGGGTGGAGCCGGTGGCAAGGCCCAGCACACAGTCGGGCTTGAGGATAACCTGGGCCGAGATGATATTAGCGGCCTTGCGGCTCATATCCTCGTAGTCTTTAGCTTTAATGATCTTCATTACGCGTCCTTTCTCGTACAAGAGAGGCAAGGCTCCCTTACAAGCACTTGCCCGCGGCCCGCGTCGGCCGCAACCAACGTGTGCGGCCACCAGGGCGAGGTCGCGTAATGTATGCGTCTCGTGTCTAACCGCGTCGAGGCCCCTGCCCGTCCACGGTGACCCAAAGCCTTTTAGCTTCGGACAAATCCCATCTTGCCACGGAGGGCGTCCTCTTTCAAGGGCGCCCTCCGCAAACGTGTTTGAATTGTAGGCTAATGGCCATGTGCACTTGCTAGCGCTCGCGAGCAACGATGAGCTGGTCCATCTCTTCGACATGCACGCCAACGGAGCCCTTGATGCTCGAGAACTCAACGGAGTTGCACACCAAGATGGGAACCGTCACATCGTAGCCCTCGGCAGCAATTGCCTCGCGATCGAACTCAATGAGTACATCGCCCTTATGGACGATGTCGCCCACTTGCGCATGTACGGTAAAGTGCTTGCCCTCGAGCTGAACAGTGTCCAAACCAACGTGGATGAGCACGTCCAGACCATCGACCGTGTTAAGCGCAACAGCGTGTCCCGTGGGAAAAATGGCCTCGACCTTGGCGTCAGCCGGTGCAATCACGCGCGTTCCGGTGGGCCGGATCGCCACGCCCTGGCCCAAAAGGCCGGTGGCAAACGTCTGGTCGTTTACCTCGGAAAGCGGAATGACGTCGCCCGAGATGGGAGCATCCAGCGTAAGGACTCGACCACGCATACCAAAAGACCTTAGGACTTTAGTGAACATGCTCCCCCTCGGACATACCAATCAATCAAAATAACCTTAACAGTTTACCACTTGGCAACGGTTTTTGACCATTAGGGAAGTTCGCGCTTGACAACCTCGACGATGTCGTCGACAACGCGCTGGGTCAGCTCGTGCGTCTCGGCCTCGGCCATCACGCGGACCAGCGGCTCGGTACCGCTCGGGCGCACCAGAATGCGGCCGCGGCCGTCAAGCTCCTTCTCGGCAGCAGCGACGGCATCCCAGATGGGCTGACAATCGTCCAGGCCGGCCTTGTTGTCGGAATGCACGTTGACGAGCACCTGCGGGTACTTCTTCATGATGCTGGCAAGATCGGTGAGGGTACGACCGGTGCGCTTGAGCACAGCCAGCAGCTGCAGAGCCGTCACCAGGCCGTCACCGGTGGTGTTGTGCTCCAGGAAGATGATGTGGCCGGACTGTTCGCCGCCGATGACGGCGCCGTCCGCGAGCATGCGCTCCAGAACGTAGCGGTCGCCCACGGCGGTCTGAACCATCTCGAAGCCCTGCTCCTTCATAGCGATGGAGAAGCCCAGGTTGCACATGACGGTCGAGACGATCTCGGAGTTGGCGAGCTTGCCGCGAGCGGCGAGGTCAGAACCGCAGATAGCCAGGATGTAGTCACCGTCGATCTCATTGCCCTCGCTGTCCACGAACAGCACACGGTCGGCGTCGCCGTCGTGGGCCAGGCCGATATCGGCGTGGGTGCGCAGCACGAGCTCACGCAGGGGCTCAAGGTGCGTAGAGCCGCACTCAACGTTAATGTCGGTGCCGCAGTAATCGGTGTTGATAGCGTGCACCGTGGCGCCCAGGCGCTGCAGCGCGGCGGGCGTAGTCTGGCAAGAAGCGCCATGGCCGCAGTCGACGGCAACGACCAGGCCATCAAGCCTCAGGCCATCAAGCGTATCGATAGCGTGGTCGACATATGCCTTGCGGGCGTCCTTCATCTTGATAATGTGGCCCACGCCGGCGCCGGTCGGCAGCGTGTCGGCAGCCATGGCTTCCTCGGACATGACCCAGGCGCTGATCTCTTCCTCGACAGCATCGGGAAGCTTCATGCCCTTGCGGCTAAAGAACTTGATGCCGTTGAACTCCGGCGGATTGTGCGAAGCGGAGATGACGATGCCGCCGTCGAGCTCGTTTTGAACAGTGAGCAGCGCCACGGCAGGCGTGGGGATGACGCCGCAGCAGTGCGGACGGCCGCCCTCGGCCATAATGCCGGCGGTCAGAGCGCTCTCGAGCATGGTGCCCGAAAGGCGCGTGTCACGGCCGATGCAGATGTCCGGACCAAGAAACTTGGTCGCCGCGCGACCCAGGCGAAACGCGAGGTCGCACGAAAGATCGGCGTTGGCGACGCCACGGACGCCGTCGGTACCGAAGATGTTCTGGGGCATAGGATTGCTCCTTCCCTAGCAGGCGATATGCAACCGCCTACCCTAGTCGAAAAAGAAAAGCGGGACCCGCCGAGGAATCGGCAGGCCCCGCTTGTACATTGTATCTCGAAAGGAGATAAAACCTTAGCGCTTGGAGAACTGGGGAGCGCGGCGGGCCTTCTTGAGGCCGTACTTCTTGCGCTCGACCACGCGAGCATCGCGCGTAAGGAAACCGGCCTTCTTGAGGTCAGCACGGTAGTCGCCAGCGTTCAGAAGAGCGCGAGCGATGCCCAGGCGCAGAGCGCCGGACTGACCGGAAATGCCGCCGCCATCGCACAGAGCGATAACGTCGAACTGACCGGCGGTGTCGGTCACCTTGAAGGGAGCAAGGGCGTTCTCAACGAGCTGATGACGGCCGAAATACTGCTCGGCGTCACGCTTGTTGATGGTCACCTTGCCGGTGCCGGGGACGAGACGGACGCGGGCGACGGCGTTCTTACGACGGCCGGTACCCTGGTAGACAACGGTGTTCTCAGCCATCTTTAAGCCTCCAGCTCAATCTTCGTGGGGTTCTGGGCAGCGTGCGGATGCTCGGCACCAGCGTAGACCTTAAGCTTGGTCATCTGGGCACGGCCGAGGGTGGTCTTGGGCAGCATGCCGCGAACGGCGCGCTCGATAACCTTCTCCGGGTGCTTCTCCATAGCCTGGCGGAAGCTCTCAGCCTTGAGGCCGCCGTTGTAGCCGCTGTGGCGATAATAGGTCTTCGTGTCGGCCTTGTTACCGGTAAGCTGGACCTTATCGGCGTTGATGACGACAACGAAGTCGCCGCAGTCGCTGTTGGGCGTGAACTGGGGCTTGTTCTTACCGCGCAGGATCATTGCGATCTGGGTGGCAAGACGGCCCAAGACAGCACCATCGGCGTCGACGAGAACCCAGTTGCGCTGGACCTCGCCCTGCTTGGCGTAGTGAGTCGATTTCGAAATCACTTAGACTCCTCCATGTACAGTACGTGTTGTTACAGAGATTCACGGGGCTCTGCAAGTAACCCGTCCATATTACCCCGCTCGCCGTACGAGTCAACAGGTATTTTGGCTCCGACCAGAGTTTCTGCACATGTCATCCATGAGCCGTGAAGTCGCGACACTAGCGCTCGACAAACGCCTCGATATCTCCCAGCAAGCGCTTTGCCTCCTGGCGACCTTGAATATACAGGTCGAGGAGCTTTGCCGAATCGTGCTCAATGTGGCCGACCTCGACCGGCTTTTGCGGAGCAACGACCAGCGCGCGGCCCTCGCGCTCATACTTCCACAGATGCATGCGCTGTATGTTATAGCGGTCGTGGCGCGTCTCGATAGCCTCGAGCAGGTAGGGGTAGTCGGCATAGCGGGCGCGCGCGGCGGGCATAAACTCGTAAGGCTTTTTCTCGTAGGAGCGGTCCTGCGTGACAATGACAACCGCACGATCGAAGCCCGCCTCCTCCAGCACGTGCTCGATGGGGACCGAATCGGCGACGCCGCCGTCGACGTATTTGTGCCCGTCAATCTCGACCGGCGGCGTCACCAACGGCAGCGAGGTCGAGGCGCGCACGGCGTCGAGGTCGAGCACGGCGCTTTTGACCGGCAGGTACGTGGCGGTTCCAAAGAGCATGTCCGTCGCGACGGCGTACATCTCGATGGGGCTCGCATCGAACGTCTCGTTGTCAAAGGGATCCAGGCGGTCCTGGACATCGTTGAAGATAAAGTCGTAACCCACAATAGAGCCCGTAGACGCAAACGATGCGGCGCCCATGAAGCGGCTGTCATTGCAGAAAGCCAGGTTGATGCGGTTGGCACGGCCGATCTGGTGCGACTTGTAGTTCACGCCGTTGAGGGCGCCGGCCGATACGCCATATACCGCCGGAATCTCGACGCCGGCCTCCATGAGAACGTCGAGCACGCCGGCGGTAAATTGTCCGCGGAAGCTGCCGCCCTCCAGGACGAGCGCGACCTTGCCGGCGTTCTTTGCCTTATCTTCTGCAGTCATATTGACCTCCTGCGATTTCGTTTTGGCTTTCTTCTACCCAGTTTTGGGATGGCGAGCGCATGGGTTTTTCAAGGCGGCAAGTGAAGCGGAAAGTGTGCCCCAGTTTGAGGCGAGATTCCGGGATGCGCTTTCCGCTTGGACCGCCATTGGGAAAGCGCGTCCCGTTCTGAGCGCGGATTCCGGGATGAACTTTCCGCCGACAACCGGAAAATGCATCCCATTCTGAGCCGATATTCTGGGATGCAACTTCCGCTTGAGGCGTCAACGCGAGTAGTCAATTTGGGACGGGGCTATTTTAGCTGCCCTTTGACTGTCGACGAATTATTGGGGACCAGAACTAATATCGACTGGCTTATAGGGGTAGCTAAAATAGCCCCGTCCCAAATTGACTACTCCACCTTGTAGAGTCATTGCGCGGAGAATCCGCGTATTTGCTTCGCAAATACGCACCGGCTTCGGCCGCCTGCCGGCGTCCTCGCCCGCTCGCTACAAACGCTCCGCGTTTGTTTAACGCTCGCGCCCTGCACAGAGTTCGATTCTCCGCGGTGCGGACTAGAAATAAAAAGGCAGGTAGATACGAATATCTACCTGCCTGTTACTTATGGTGGAGCTGGCGTTCATTCGGTCGAACACCTCGCCACCTGGACCTATAGCGCCAGGCAGCGACGGATTATCGCCCAAGCCGGCAGAATCGTCAAACGTGAACGCCACGCGCAGGCCGTCGTCATCGTCGGGGCCGCCCAGCACCACGCGCGCCACGAACGTGCGCAGAAGCTGCGCGTCGTCCACCTCGGCGGCGGCCATGCCCTCAAGCCAGAACAGCGCGCGGTCGTAGTCAAGGCGGGCGGCCTCAAGGGCCTCGGCCGTGCGCAGCTCGTCCTTGAGGAGCGCCTGCCGCTGCTTCAGCGCGTCTATGCGCTCCTTGCCGCCCGGCGGCGCGATGCCCGACTCGATGGCCGCCCATATGTTGGAGAACGCCGTCTCGATCTTGGCCAGCTCGCCCTTTATGGTCTCGCTCAAGGGCTTCTCGTCGGCGCGCTCCTCCTCGGCGTCGGCCAGCATGCGAGCGATGCGCTCGCGGCTGTCGGCGCTGCCCAGGGCCTCGCGCACGGCGTCGGCCACGCGCTTCTCCACGACATCGCGGCGCACGGTGCGCCCGCAGCTGCGGCAGCGGTAGTAGTGATAGGGCCTGCCCGACTTGCCCGTGCCGCTGGTGCCGGTCATCAGCCCGCCGTCGCGCCCGTCGTAGAGCTTGCCCGTGAGCGGGAAGTCCCACGCTTCGGTCTTGGCGCGGGGCCTGTGCGAGTCCTCAAGCATCCGTATCACCCTCTCCTCGTCATCCATGGGAACGATGGCGGGCATGCCGCCGGGCACGACCACGCCCGCGTAGCGGTACTCCCCGCCGTTCTCCCGCCGCATCAGTATGCGGCGCACCGTCTGGAAGCGCCACTTGCCGCCGCGCTTGGTGCGGTACGGCTCCCAGGCGCGCACCACGTCGGCCACCGACTTGCCCGACAAGACCATGCGCACGCCCAGGCGGATGGCGGCGGCCTCCTCCTCGTTGACCACGTAGCGCCCGTCCACTATGTCCCAGCCGTAGCGCACGCAGCCGTTGGCCATGCACCGCTCGGCGTTCTTCTGTATGCCGTCGCGTATGCGCTCGCCGTCGAGCGCGCTCTCGTACTCCGCCAGCACCTCTAGCATGCCCAGCTGCAGCACGCCCGCCGAGCCGTCCGAAATATCCTCGCCCGCGTACAGTATCTCGACGCGGCAGCGGCGCAGCATGATGCGCGCCATGGCCATCTCGTCGCGGTTGCGCATGATTCGGGTAACTTTATATATGACCACGAAATCGAACAGCCCTCGCTTGGCGTCGGCCATCATGCGCTGGAACTCGGCGCGGTCGGTGTTGGTGCCCGTCTGCGCGAAGTCGCAGTACGTGGCCACCACGCGCAGGTCGTTCTCGGCGCAGTAGGCGCGGGACTTCTCCACCTGTATCTCTATGGACTCGCCGCGCTGGTTGTGGCTGGAGAAGCGGGCGTATATCGCCGCACGTCCGCCCACGGCTACTCCATCTCGTCGGCGGCCTGGAACCACACCACCGTGCCGATCACGCGCACGGGGCCGTCGTCCATGCCGAAAATCATGTCCTCGTAGTCCTCGAAGCTATCCGCCGACAACATCAGCTTGGTGCTGCCCTTGTACCAGCGGCGCATGACCGCGCGGTAGTCCTCGGTCTCCACCACGGCGATGGACCCGTTGGCGGGCTGGCGGTCGGGGTCGACCAGCACGTGGCTGCCCTCGGGTATGACGCGGTTCATGCAGTCGCCCTCGACCTCCAGGGCGAACGCCCGCGGATGCCCGGCGCACACCGAGGCGGGCACCTCAACGCGGTGCGCTATCTCCTCCTCGTCGGCGAGCGCGCCGGCGTGCACGCGCCCGAGCGTGAGCAGCGGCACGGTGGCGCTGCTGGCCACCACGGGCATGGCACCGGAAGGCAAAACAACGCCATCTGTTCCCTCGTCAATAACCTCGCCTTTACTGATATTGAAATAATCCGCAATACGCTGAACTGCGCCCATGCGAGGCACTGCTCGCCCGTTTTCCCTCTGAGATACGGCCATAGCGGAGACGGCGGCAACTTTGCCGAACTCCTCCTGCGTCATGTCGTGCTGCGTCCTAATCCTTCGGATGTTCTCGGCTATGCTCACGTGTCCTCCTTCCGCTGCGACCGTTAAAATCTTTTTACAGAATATGACAAATCTTCTTTACAGTCACTATATGTTTGGTTATAGTCTTAGGAATACCAAGCAAGGAGGTGATTCGATGGAATTGGTTGATGCGCGCAAGAAGGCACGGTACTCACTGGAGGCCGTGTCTGGCCTTCTCGGCATCTCGCGGCCCACGTACGCAAAGATGGAAAGCAACCCCGATAGCGTAACTATCGAGGACGCCAAAAAACTGGCAAAACTTTTCGGCGTGCGTGTGGCTGATATTTTTTTCGGCAGCAACGATAGTTAAACCTATAGATAGGAGAGAAACCATGACCACCAAGAGTCACCAGCCCGATTTCGTCGCCGAGATCATCGGCAAAACGCTCGACCACCTCATCGACGACCGCAAGCGCGTGGCCGTCAACTTCGAGCTGGCCGAGAACGGCTGCATGGAGGAGACGCACGACAGCCTCAAGCGCCGCATCACGGCCATGTGGGGCTTCCAGACGAGCGGCATCGAGCTTCTGGAGGCGAGCACGACCTGGTTCGAGCTCGGCGGCATGCAGTTCAACGTCTACAGCTCCGTGCAGTTCAGCGTGAACGGCAAGGGCTGGAGCACCGACTTCAAGACCATCGCGCGCGACACCGCGTACGACGAGAAGGAGTAGGCCATGCTGAACGAGGTGACCGTACGGGGGGGGGTTCACCGCCGGCAACGTGAAGAGCGGCAAGTGCGTGCTGCAGTTTGAGCTGGCCCCAAAGTACAGGGCCG
>UQIS01000047.1 GCA_900541245.1 uncultured Collinsella sp. | reverse complement strand
AAAAACACAAAAAAAAAAAAAAACAAAAAAAAAAAAAAAAAAAAAAAAAAACAAAAAATCGCAGTGGCCTGCAAGTGCGATGCTGTGCTGGTCGCTGCCGCGTGTCGCTTGGTGGTCGATGCTCTGACCGCGCGAATGAAGGGCGCGGTTGGAGCGGGCGGCCCGGCGCGAGTGTCGCTCGGCGAAGTGTCCGAGATGATCGATGTTGTGCGCTTGGGTCTTTCGGCCGGCCTTTCGTTTGATGCGGCGCTTGAGATTTTCTGCGCCAACCGCCGGTCAGTGTTGGCTCTTCGCCTTGAGCGGGCCTGCATGGCGTGGCAGGTGGGCGTGGGCACGCGTGAGGACGAGTTATTGGCCGCCGCGCGCGACCTGGACGTGCGAGCGCTCGAGACCTTTGCCATCACGGTGGGGCAGGCGCTCGCCCTGGGTGCCCCACTTGCCGAGACACTGGCCGCTCAAAGTCGCGAGATCCGTGCGGCTCATCGCGCCGCGGTCGAGCGCGAGATCGAGCGTGCGCCCGTCAAGCTGCTGATTCCCACCGGCACACTCATCTTGCCGGCGTTGCTTCTGTCCATATTGGGCCCGCTGTTGGGAGCAGGCGGGATGATGTAGGGAGGAATACATGAACACGATGACTGACGTTGCTGGCAAGGTCTGGAGCTGGGCTGTTTGCCAGTCAATTCGCGCTCGCCAGCATGCCGGGGAGCTACTGCAGGAGGAGAGTGCGCAGGGCACCACCGAATACGCCATCTTGGTCGGCGTGCTCGTGGTGATCGCCATCATTGCCATTGTCGCATTTAAGGGCAAGGTCCAAGATCTATGGAACGCTATCAGCGAGGGCATCAACAGCCTGTAGAGGGCGAGCGCCCCATCGGGGTGCTGCTGGTGTTTGCTTGCCTGACCGTGGCGATAGCGGCGGTGCTTTGGGGGCTTAACGCCGCGCGGCAGCAGCGTCCTGGGGCCGCCTTCGATTCGGGCTCAGATTCGGCGGTGGCGACTCAAAAAGATGAGATGCGAGATGCGGACGATTCGGATGTCGCTGTCACGGCGCAAACCTTTCTGCGGACGCTCGACAAGCGGTCTGGCACTGCGACGGATTCGCCTGAGGACAACGCGATTGCGGTCCGGCTTGCATGGTCCGAGGACCGACCGATGACCGAGGCAGCGGCGGATATGTTACGCGCCTACCGCGAGGTGCCAACGGCCCAGCTCGCCCTGAGCGGCTATCTCGATATTAAGGGCAACGTATGGGGCGCCATCGTGCGTGACGGACGCGGCTGGGTCGATATGGTGACGGTTGCCGCGGATACCGGCGATGCTTCGTGTCGTCTGCGCGCCGTGCGCCTGGTCCCGCAAACAATAAGCTCAAAGGAGGGATCGTGAAATGCATGGCGTTCTGCGTGAAGAGGTTGCCCAAGCGACTGTGGAATACGCCATCGTCACGGTGGCGCTGTTATCGATCGTGCTGGCGATCGCGGGGCTTTGGCGTGCTGGCACCGATGGGCGCTTGGCGGCGCTGGTTGAGCGGGCGGCATCCCATGGCGTTGCCTCGACGTCGGTTATCGACGCCGCTGCGGGCGCTAAGGACATTGCGTTGTATTGATATCGCGCGCGAGGACCGGGCGCAGTCTACGGTCGAGGCCGCTTTTTTGCTGCCGACGTTTCTGACGCTCATCCTTCTCGCACTGCAACCGGTGTGCCTGCTCTATACGCGCGCGGTCATGGAGTCTGCCGCCGCCGAGACCGCGCGGCTCATGACCACGACGACGGCGGAGGACGACGATCTTAAGGAGTTCACCCGCCGCCGGCTTGCCGCGGTGCCCAACGTTTCGATCTTTCATGCCGGCGGGCCGTTGTCGTGGAATATCGAGCTTGGTCGGGCCGGTGCGGGTGGCGTCTCGTCCGTGTCCGTTTCCGGCGAGGTCAGGCCGTTGCCTGTGATCGGTGCGTTTGCGCAGGCTATGGGTGGTACCGCCGAGGGCGGCTACGTTGAGCTCAAGGTCGATGTCTCGTATCAATCACGTCCCGAATGGCTGGAGGGAGATTATGATTCGTGGATTGCTACATGGGATTAAGCGTTTCTGGTCTAGATGCGTTTTGACGCGCCGTCCGAGCTGCCATCGCAAGCGAGGCGGCTTTATGGGCCGCGCCGGTATCGACCTGTTTATCGAAGACGGTGCCTACACCACGCTTTCTTCTGCCGTGGTCATCCTAGTGGTGCTCACGTTGTTGTTTTCGTCGACCGCGGCGATATGGAGCATGTCGCGTGCCGGGGATACCCAGGTGGCGGCCGATAGCGGCGCGCTGGCGGGTGCCAACGTAGTGTCGTCCTATCACACGGCTGCCACGGTGGTTGATGCGAGCATCTTGAGTCTGGGGCTGGCGGGGTTTGCCACAATCGGGACGGGCCTGGTCGCCATCCTCATCCCGGGTGCCGAATCAGTTGCCGGCAATATGGTCGACACCGGGATTGAGATCATTAAAACGCGCAACAAGTTTGCCAAAAGCGCATCGGAAGGCTTACAGAAAATCGAGACGGCTCTGCCGTATCTGATCGCCGCGCGTGCCACGCAGGCGGTGTCGGCGCAGGATACCGATAGTGTGACCTATACCGGTACGGCGCTTGCCGTGCCCAGGACATCCGAGTCTGATTTTGTTGCGCTCGAGGGTTCCGAGATCTCGACCGATGCCATTAAAGATGCGTCGGAAGATCTGGAGCGCGCGGCCGAGGAGCTACAAAAAGCATCGGAGGAGACGGCGAAGGCAAAGGAGCGTGCCTGGCTAGCGGATTGCGGTGGATCGGATAAAGGTTCGGTCGGCAGCTGTTCGTGTATGTGGGAGCGCGCGAAAAGCCTAACGGATCTCTCCGGTGTTCAAAATCCGCATTACGCTTCGAGCGTTACGTGGGAGCCTCAAGTTGCCCTTGATCGCGCGAAGGACTACTACCATTGGCGTCTGACAAATGAGAAGCCCCACGGCTCGAGTGTCGAGATGAGGGCAGAGTCTGCGGCGCGTAAGGCGTTTTATACCTATGCGAGTGCGGAGGTCGATCGGGCATATATAACCGAGAACGGAGACAGGGTTTCCTCCTATATTCCACTGTTGCCGCGCAACTCTGATGAGGTTCGGGCGACGGAGCTCTATACCGATGCGGTGTGGCCGACGAGCGTGAACGATGACAAGGCGTATCTGCATTACGGGACGACCTGCCCTAACTATAAGAAAGGGACGCCGAGCGGATTTGCTTCGGTTGCCGATTACGATGGACAGGATAAATGCAGCAAATGCCATTTTGGCGTTTCGTCGCTTGGTGCTGTTGCGGCGCCTTCAACCTCTATCGAAAACGGCTTCGAGTATCACTTTGACAAGTTTAAAGACGCCCTGGAAGACTACGTCGAATGCCGCAACAAAGAGCTCGAGCTCGAACGTCAGACCGAAGACGAGACCGACCGTGCGAGCAATGCGTTTGACCAGGCCATCAAAGCGCTTTCGGGCGAGCGTCCGCGTATCGCTCCGCCCGGTCGCAACGGCGTAGTTGCCCTTGCGGTTTCGGGTGCCATCTCGAGCCCCGATGAGCTCAACTCTTCGTTTAGCACGGCAGTCAGGCTCGGCGATCGCGGTGCTATCTCTGCCGCGGTGTTGGCACCCGATGAGGCGACGGCGCAAAACAACGTGCTTTCGCGATTTTTCTCGACATTGAAGGAACGCTCGGGCGGCGTTGCCGGCGTGCTCGACGGCGTCATGGATGTTTGGGGACGGCTGCTCGTAGGATACGGTGATATCCAAGGTTCGGCCGACGAACTTATGGACGAGATGATTAAAGGCCTAGGAGGGGGCAGCGGCGCGTTGGGTTCCATCGCATCGTGGCTCGGCGATACCGTTTCGGCGTCCATGGCGGCGTTGGGTCTGGAACCGTGCGACTTGCGCCTGCGAAAGCCAGTGCTGACCGATTCCGCCAACGTCATTAAGAGCCCGGGGTCTGACATTGCTGGTCTCTCTCAAGCGCAAGACAAGCTGCGAAGTATTCCGTTGGGCGTGACCGATCCCAAGGCGCTTTGCGAGGCGTTGGAATATCAAGTCGAACGCACCATTAGCGGTACGGTGTTCACGCTTGCGGAGATTCCTCTGCCCGGCGGCGGCTCCATCCCACTCACCGTCGATGTTGCCACGCTGGTTGGCGCTCTGGGCGGTGGGTCGTAATGAGTATCCGCATGCGTCTGCGCGAGGAGCGCGCCCAAGCGACGGTGGAGATGGCGGTGGTTACGCCCGTTTTGCTGGTGCTGGCACTCATCGTGTACAACGTCATGATCTTTGCCAGCGCTGTCGCGCGCTTCGACCGCGTGGTACCCGACATCGTGTTGGCGCACGCCGTGGCGTCGGAGGGGGAGGGCGACGAAAGCTCTGCCGATGCCTCGGCGACGGTTCAGACTCAAATTCTGAATGCCATGGAAGGCTATGACTTGCGGATCGAAGTGTCGAGCGAGCAAGGCGCGAAGGCATCGGATGGTGGCCTGCTCTCCCTATCCGGTACGTTTAGGACCTACACCTGCACCATGCACTATGAGCCGTGGCCGACTTCTCTCAGCATCGCTGGCGTTTCGCTGGGGGCGCCGACAACGTTGTCGCACGAGCGCGCGGTGACGGTCGATCCATGGCGTCCGGGGGTGGTCATGTGACCGCGGTCTCGTCCTACATCGCCTACGCGCGGGCACTCAACAGGCTGGGTTGGACGCCGGCCGAGTTTGCGGTGGCGGAGTCGTTTGTCGTGCGCCTGCGCGGCATGCTGGGACGGCGTCCGGTTGCCGCCAACGGCCTGCCGCTCGTCATGGCGTTTCCACGCTGCTCTTCGGTCCATACGTGTTTTATGGCCTATCCCATCGACATCGCCTTCATCGATGCGCGCGGCTATGTCCTCGTATGCTACGAAAACGTACGTCCCTGGCGTATGTGCTCCTGCCCCGGCGCCTGGGCCGTACTAGAGCGCCCTTCAATCATTGTTTCGACCCCTGCTCTCCAACGCGTGCCGGCTTAAGGGACTGAGCGAAAAACTTCTTGCTGCCGGCTGATGCCTCTGACGTGCCGATTTATAGAACCGAGGCTGTGCTCAAAAACTTTTTTAAAATTCTCGGTTGACCGGAACGCGTCCTTGGTTATACTAATCAAGCCTTGAAACAAGGCACACCTCAAATGGCTGGGTAGCTCAGTTGGTAGAGCAGAGGACTGAAAATCCTCGTGTCAGGGGTTCGATTCCCTTCCCCGCCACCTTGAATTGACTAGGACCTCTGCAAAGGGGTCCTTTTCTTTTATGCAGCCCCCACATGGAATCGAACCCCGTGAGGGCGCGGAGCTGAGGAAACGCGATAGCGTTTGCCAGCGCAGCTCGCAAGGCGCGCAAGCGCCGCAGCGGTCCGTCCGCGCAGCGCGCGGACGCGATTCCCTTCCCCGCCACCTTGAATTGACTAGGACCTCTGCAAAGGGGTCCTTTTTCTTTTTTTGTGGGGTTCCGCGGAAAATGCATCCCATTATTTTGACCCAGAGCGGGATGCGCTTTCCGGCGCTTACTTCCGACGTGCGTGCACATCTCGTCGCACCATCCCGAGCCCGCCTGTTCCCAGATATTCCTCTCACTTTCGCGTCACTTTACAGACCGTTCGGTCGCCTGTCTGCATGCGCGGGTATACTCAAATCGATAGATATGTCATGCAAGAGCGATGCGGGCTTAGCCCGTATGATTCAAAAGGGGGCAGTGATGGAGAGGATACTCGGCGTTAATCTCTCTGGCTGGTTTATTCCCGAGCCTTGGGTGACCCCGTCGCTATACGCGGCGACCGGTGCATCCAACGCGGCCGAGCTGCAGGAGGCCATGGGCACCGCCGCCTATAACGAGCGCATGCGCCGTCATTACGAGACGTTTGTGAGCGAGGACGATTTCCGCCGCATGGCGCAGATCGGTCTCAATGCCGTGCGTCTGCCGGTACCCTGGTATGCCTTTGGCTCGCAGGAGTCCGATGCGTCCTACATCTCGGTTGTCGACTACATCGACCGTGCAATTGAGTGGGCTGCCAAGTACGACATCCGCGTGCTGCTTGATCTAGCAACTGTGCCCGGTGGCCAGGGCGATTCCAACGATTCGCCCGCCACGCCGGAGGCTGTTGCCGAGTGGCATTCGTCCACCAACGGTCGTCATGTCGCACTCGACGTGCTCGAGCGCCTGGCCGATCGCTACGGCGAGGCCGAGAGCCTGCTGGGCATTGAGCTGCTGGATACGCCGCAGATGAGTGTCCGCAAGAGCCTCTTCACCATGACGGATGGCATTCCTGCGCACTACCTGCGCAACTTCTATCGCGATGCCTATGAGCTCGTCCGTTCGTATATGCCCGAGGATAAGATCGTCGTCTTTTCGTCTTCGGGACATCCCAGCGAGTGGAAGCATTTTATGCGCGGCGCTAAGTACAAGAACGTCTACATGGACCTTCACCTGTACCATTACCGCGACGAGTATGCGCTCGATATCACGAGCCCCCGCGGGCTGACGACGGCGATTTCGCGTAACAAGCGCGAGCTTAAAGAAGCGATTTCGACTGGGTTCCCCGTGCTGGTGGGCGAATGGTCGGGCGCGGCGATCTTTGCCAACTCGTCGGTTACGCCCGAGGGCCGCAATGCCTACGAGCGCGTGTTTATCGCCAACCAGCTGGCTTCGTTTGCGCCGGCTGCCGGTTGGTTCTTCCAAACGTGGAAGACCGAGAAGCGCATTGCAGCATGGGACGCCCGCGCGGCGCTCGGTACGCTCGAGCGCGGCATGATTGAATAGGTTGATATGACGCAAAACAGCGCCCATACGGGCAAACTCTATGTGGTCGGCACGCCCATCGGCAACCTGGGCGACCTGTCCCCGCGCGTTGGCGAGGCGTTTGCCGCCGCCGATGCCATTTGCTGCGAAGACACGCGTGTGACGTCAAAGCTGCTGATGCATCTGGGCATTTCCAAGCCGCTTGTCCGTTGCGACGAGAATGTGATCGCCAGCCGCGCCGCCGGCCTGGTCGACCGTCTGCTGGCGGGGGAGACCCTCGCCTTTGCCTCGGACGCCGGCATGCCGAGTGTGTCCGATCCCGGCCAGGCGCTGGTCGAGGCAGCGCGTGAGGCCGATGTGCCCGTCGAAGTTATTCCCGGGCCCTCTGCTTGCGTCACGGCGCTTGTTTCGTCCGGCATTCCCTGCGAGCATTTTTTCTTCGAGGGCTTTTTGGGCCGAAAGCACGGCGACCGCGTGCGCCGTTTACAGCGCCTTGCCGTGGTGCCCGGCGCACTCATCTTCTACGAGTCTCCACATCGCATCGTGGCGACGCTCGAGGCCGTGGCGGAGGTCTTTCCCCAGCGTGAGGTTGCCGTCTGCCGCGAACTCACCAAGCTGCACGAGGAGGTCTTGCGCGGGCCCGCTGCTCAGCTTGCCGAGGAGCTGCGTGCTCGCGGCGAGGTAAAGGGCGAGATTGCGCTGGTCATCGCGCCGCCGAGCGAGGATGAGGAGGCCGGTATCGTGCCGGTTGGCGCCGCGGCAGCGGATCCCGACGAGGCCCTGCGCGAGGATATCCGCGCCGCGCTCGAGGAGGGGGAGCCCGCCTCTGCGGTGGCCAAGCGCCTGTCTCAGAAGTATTCGCGCCGCAAGCGCGATGTCTATGCCATGGTGCTCGATATGCAATAGATGGAGGATATCCAGCCCTTGCGCTAGAATCATCCCCTGTATGCAACGTTTTTCTGGAGGACAAACCCCATGGATCAAAGCAAGCCTTCGTTCTTTATTACGACGCCCATCTACTACGTCAACGCCGATCCGCACCTGGGCACGGCTTATTCCACCATCATCGCCGACGTTCAGGCCCGTTATCGTCGCTCCGCCGGCTATAACGTCAAGTTCCTGACCGGCATGGACGAGCACGGCGAGAAGGTCGCCGAGGCCGCGGCCAAGCACAACATGACGCCGCAGGAGTGGACCGACAGCCAGGCTCCGCACTTCAAGGAGCTTTGGAGCAAGCTCGAGATCTCCAACGACGACTTCATCCGCACCACCGAGCCGCGCCAGCATCATGCCGTGCAGTACCTGTGGGAGCGCATGAAGGAGTCCGGCTACCTGTATAAGGGCAGCTACGACGGTTGGTATTGCGTGCCTGACGAGACCTACTTCACCGATACGCAGGTCCAGAAGGGCGACGAGGAGTACGGCAGCGTCGGCCAGCACCTGTGCCCCGACTGCCACCGTCCGCTTGAGCGCGTGCAGGAGGAGTCCTACTTCTTTAAGCTTTCCGCTTTCCAGGACAAGCTGCTCAAGCTTTACGACGAGCACCCCGACTTTGTCGAGCCTGCGTTCCGCATGAACGAGGTACGTAGCTTTGTCGAGGGCGGCCTTAATGACCTTTCCGTGAGCCGTACGAGCTTTGACTGGGGCATTCAGGTCCCGTTTGACGAGGGTCACGTGACCTACGTGTGGTTCGATGCGCTGCTCAACTATATGACGGCCGTCGGCTACGGTGTCGACACCGACGAGGCGCGTGCCGAGCTGGCCTATCGCTGGCCCGCGCAGTTCCACATCGTGGGCAAGGACATCATCCGCTTCCACTGCGTCATTTGGCCCGCCATGCTCATGGCCATCGGCGAGGCCCTGCCCGAGCACGTCTTTGCCCACGGCTTCCTGACCGTGCGCAATGCCGAGACCGGCAAGGCCGAAAAGATGTCCAAGAGCCGCGGCAACGCCATCGCTCCGCAGGACGTTATCGACATGCTGGGCGTCGAGGGCTACCGCTATTACTTCATGACCGACGTCGTCCCCGGCACCGACGGTGCCATCAGCTTCGATCGCATGGAGCAGGTCTACAACGCCGACCTGGCCAACAGCTGGGGCAACCTTATCTCGCGTTCGCTCAACATGAGCGGCAAGTACTTTGACGGTTGCGCGCCCGCCAAGCCCGCGTCGTTCGATGCGTTCGAAAACCCGCTGGCAAAGATCGCCGATGGCCTGGTCGAGCGCTACATGGCCAAGATGGACGTGCTCGATTACGGTGGAGCTAAGGACGAGGTCATGGAGCTCATCCATGCCGCCAACCACTACATCGAGGACTCCGAGCCCTGGGCGCTTGCCAAGGACGAGACCAAGGCTGACGAGCTGGCATTTGTGATCTACAACCTGCTCGAGGCTATCCGCATTGCCGCTCACCTGCTGATGCCGCTCATGCCCCAGACTTCTGCCGAGGCTCTGCGCCGCCTGTCCTGCGAGGACGAGGCCGCGAGCGACGACCTCAAGGGCATTTGCGCTTGGGGCCTGCTTGCCGGTGGTCAGCCCGTCGAGAAGGGCGAGCCGCTGTTCCCGCGTCTGGGCTAAGACGCCGCGCGCCATATCGGCAATTTGCTGTTTAGATGTAAGGGCATGGCCGCAACGGTCCATGCCCTTTTGTTTCAAGACGCCGCCGCCATGCTAAGGAGGCAACTATGACAACTTCGCCTTTGGCAAACCCCACGGCAACAAGGGAGCTGCTGGAGGAGTTTGGCCTTGCGACCAAGCATCGCCTGGGCCAGAACTTCCTGATCGACAACCATGTAATTGAGCGCATTTGCGAGCTTTCCGAGCTTGCGGGCGATGAACGCGTGCTCGAGGTCGGTCCGGGCGTTGGTACGCTCACGCTTGCGCTGCTGCAGGAGGCGGCGTGCGTCACGTCGATCGAGGCCGACCCCGAGCTCGAGCCGGTGCTCGATGCCCACGCCGCAGACTATGCCAACTTCCGCTTTATCATGGGCGACGCGCTCAGGGTGACACCGGAGCAGATTGAGCAGGTTGCGGGCGGTGAGCCGACGGTATTTGTCGCGAACCTGCCCTATAACGTGGCGGCGACGATCATCCTGCAGTTCTTCCAGACGATGCCCGCGCTCAAGCGCGCCGTCGTCATGGTTCAAAAGGAGGTTGCCGATCGCATTGCCGCAGTGCCGGGCAATAAGACCTATGGCGGCTATACGGCAAAGCTCGGCCTGTATGCGCAGGTGACGGGTCGCTTTGAGGTGCCGCCGCGTTGCTTTATGCCGGCACCGCACGTGGACTCGGCCGTCGTGCGTATCGACCGTGTTGACGGCGTGGTGCCCGAAGGACTCGATCGCGAGTTTGTGGCCCGCGTGATTGACGCCGCATTTGCTCAGCGCCGCAAGACCATCCGCAATTCCATGAGCGCTAACGGCTTTGCCAAGGACGTGCTCGATGCCGCCTTTGAGGCTTGCGGTATCGCACCCACCACACGCGCCGAGACGCTTGATGTTGCCGACTTTGTCCGCCTGGCCCAGGAGCTAATCCATGATGCCTAATGCCGAGCGCGTGACGTTTACCAAGAAAAAGAAGACGGTTGCCTGCCCCGTGCCCTTGGCACCGCTTGCCGACACGCATGCGCATCTGCTTTCGTTTTGGGGCAAAGAAGTGCCCGAGACGCTCGTGCGTGCCAAAGCCGCGGGCGTCGACCTGTTGGTGACGATGCTCGACCCCATCGCCGACAAGCGCGGTGTGACGGACTATAGTGACTGGCTCGTGCGCGAAATTCTGCCGATGCGGGATATTCCGCAGATTAAGTATCTCGCTGGCGTTCACCCCTATGGCGCGCCGGATTATACCGACGACATTCACGCACAGGTCGTTGCCGCGCTCGATGACCCTTTGTGCGCCGGTATCGGCGAGATCGGTCTGGACTACCACATGGATTACGACGACGACATCGCGCCGGCGCCCCATAGCGTGCAGATTGATTGCATGGCGCGTCAGCTCGAAGTTGCCGTGCGCCGCAATGTGCCGGTGGAGCTGCACCTGCGGCACGAGGACTCGGATGGGGAGCGCACCTCGCACGTTGATGCGTACAACGTGCTGCGCGAGGTGGGTGTGCCTCAGGCCGGTTGCGTGCTGCACTGCTTTGGCGAGGATCGAGTCACGATGGAGCGCTTTGTGGGTTTGGGCTGCTATATCGCCTATGGTGGCGCGGCCACCTTTAAGCGCAACGACGATGTGCGCGAGGCATTTGCGGCGACCCCGATCGATCGCATTTTGTTCGAGACAGATTGCCCGTATATGGCGCCGGAGCCCATTCGTGGTCTTGAGTGCGAGCCGGCAATGATTTCTATCACGGCAAACACGCTGGTCAACGACCGTGTCGATCGTACCGGCGAGGATGCTGAGACAATCGCGCGAGCAGCTTGGGAAAATGCCTGCAAACTTTTTCAAAAATAGTTCTTGCGTTCGCGATGGTGCTCCGTTATTCTAATTCCTGCACGCGGGCGTGGCGGAATTGGCAGACGCGTACGGTTCAGGTCCGTATGGGGGCAACCCCATGAAGGTTCAAGTCCTTTCGCCCGCACCATTAAATGAAAGAGCTCCCAGCAATGGGAGCTTTTTTGTTATGGGCCGTTTTGGCAGATTTGACATATCGATTTCGCGCGGTAGATGTCCCTGTGGTCAAAAAGTGGCAAATATGAGTACTGACATGAAAATAGAGACATTTCATGAAGCTATTTTTGCTCATTTTGCGCAACAGATGTACGCTAATTTGGCTCAACCTTGAGACAAAATGAAGTAATTTCGATAGACCTCGGGTTCAACGAGGCGATTTTGACCCAAATACGCTGTTACTAAACTGGTAACAGTACTCATATTTGGCCTTTTTTGACCACGGGTCCTCTTGTTGGTGTCACACAGCTGCTTCGTGCGGGTATCCTAATGCCAACGTGTGCCTATCAGAGGAGAGACCATGCTGTTGTCCGGTATCATCGCTGCCCTTACCAGCCTTTTGATTCCCATCATCATTCTGTTGCTGCTGCTTCCCAACGCCTGCTACGTCGTTGAACAGCAGCATGCCGTGATCATCGAGCGTCTGGGCAAGTTTAACCGCATCGTCAACGCGGGCTTCCACATGAAGGTGCCCGTGATCGACCGCAAGGCCGCCACGGTGAGTCTGCGAACCATGAAAAACGGTTTTGGCATCGACGTTAAGACCCAGGACAACGTGACCATCGGCCTTGAGGTCTCTGCTCAGTACCACGTGAGCTATGACATGGGCGCCGGCCCGGCAGATTCGGGCATCTACAAGAGCTACTATATGCTGCAGGAGCCCGTCGACCAGATGCGTGACTTCATCACCGACGCCCTGCGCTCTTCGATTCCCGTCTACACACTCGATGAGGTCTTTGCCAAGAAGGACGACATCGCCAAGGATGTCAACGCTACCGTTTCCGAGCAGATGGCCGCCTACGGCTTCACCCTCGTGTCGACGCTCATCACCAAAATCGCACTGCCGACCGAGGTTGAGAACTCCATGAACGACATCAACGCCGCCCAGCGCAAGCGCGCTGCGGCACAGGAGCTCGCTGAGGCAGACCGCATCAAGCGCGTCACCGAGGCGACCGCCGAGGCTGAGGCTATGGAAAAGGCGGGCGAGGGCATCGCCAACCAGCGCAAGGCCATCGCGCTGGGTATCAAAGATTCGCTCGAGATCATCCAGGAGACGGGTGTCGGCAATGACGAGGCCAACCAACTGTTCATGTTTACGCAGTGGTCCGAGATGATGACGGAGTTCGCTCGCACGGGTAAAACCTCGACGGTCGTGCTGCCGAGCGACTTTTCGCAGTCGGCCTCGATGTTCGAGCAGATGCTGGCCGCCGGCAAAGTTCAAAACGATTCGAAGGAGTAGACGCGCGTGAAATACACCGTCGTTTGCGTCGGTAAGCTCAAGGAGCGCTTTTGGAAGGACGCGTGCGCTGAGTACGCCAAGCGCCTAGGTGCCTATGCCAAGGTTGATATCCGCGAGGTGGCCGATATCGACCCGGCCAAGGCGGGCGGCGTGGATGCCGCGCGCGACAAGGAGGGAGCGGCGATACTTGCAGCCCTGCCGCCTCGAGCGCATGTGATCCTGCTGGCCATTGAGGGCAAAGAGCGCTCGAGCGAGGAGCTTTCGGCGCGGCTCGATGATCTTATGCTGCGAGGCAATAGCGACATCGCCTTTGTGATTGGCGGATCGGACGGCGTGAGTGATGAGGTGCGCGCCCGCGCCGACGAGATGCTCAGCTTTGGACGCATTACCTTGCCGCATAACCTGGCGCGTGTGGTGCTGCTAGAGCAGATTTACCGTGCCTGCAAGATCAGTCGTGGCGAGCCGTATCACAAATAGGTCGGCAATACGAAACAATGGCGTGGGACAATACCTTTCGTTTTGAGGAATGTGTCTGAAAGGACTATGAGATATGAAGATTGGATTTGTCGGTTTTGGCAATATGGCGAGCGCTATGGCCGATGGCTGGATCGCTGCCGGTGTAGCTGCGAGCGACATGTGCGCCTGCGCGGGTCGCTACGACGCACTGGTTGAGCGCTGCGAGGCACGCGGCATGGTCGCCTGCCACGATGCCGCCGAGGTTGTCGCCGCATCCGATATCGTGGTCGCTGCGGTCAAACCGTACATGATCGAGAAGATATTCGCCCCGCTCAAGGATGCTCTTGCCAAAAAGGTCGTTCTGTCGGTTGCCTGGACCTGGGACAGTGCCAAGTGGGAGCAGGTCCTGCCGGGCGTCGCGCATATCTCGACGGTGCCCAACACACCGGTTTCGGTGGGCGAGGGCGTCATCGCTTGCGAGAAGGCTTCCACGCTTAGTGATGAGCAGAGCACAGTGGTGCTTGATCTGCTTGGCAAGCTCGGTGCGGTGGTCGAGCTCGATACGAGCCTGCTGTTTGTGGGCGGCACGGTGGGTGGTTGCGCTCCGGCATTTGTCGCCATGGCAATCGAGGCCCTGGGCGATGCAGCGGTCAAGCACGGTATCCCGCGTGCCGATGCCTATCGCATTGTGAGCCAGATGGTGCTGGGTACGGCAAAGCTGCAGCTTGCAACTGGCCAGCATCCTGCGTCGATGAAGGATGCCGTATGCTCGCCCGGTGGTGCCACCATCAAGGGCGTCGTTGCGCTCGAGGACGCCGGCATGCGCAGTGCCCTGGTCAAGGCAATCGACGCAACTCTCCAGTAAAACCTGCCATTTAGGGACAGGTTTATTTTGGCAGGTTTTTCCTGCACTGATAATTGTTCTCGGGGGAAGCGGGCACTGCGGGGCGCGGCAACGGCGCGCGATTTCCGCGTCGCAGCG
>UQIS01000046.1 GCA_900541245.1 uncultured Collinsella sp. | reverse complement strand
GATGTAGCATAGCAGTTATCCCTAAATTTTGCTTACTTTTTCTCCTTCCCCCCGAAACAGAGAAATGGTCTTCTCGACTTTCCCATCACAAAAACCAAGCGCTCAGCCGATCAGAGCCTCAACTTACGAGCATCCTTCGAAAAGCTCCAAGCATCCCTAGACAAGGCGTTCCCCGAACAGGCAAGAGCAATCTAAGCCCATCGCGCTTTATACTGATGCCATGCGAAACATGGATCACATAGAATTGCACCGCGGAGGACGCGAGGAAGCGTTTCCCGAGACCGCCGAAGACTGGCCCTATATTGCCGAACGCGCAGAATTCGCTCGCTATCCGGGCAATTCCGTCCCCTGGCACTGGCATTCCGAAGTTGAGCTTTTCTACATGGAGCAGGGAGCGATTGACTATCGAACGCGCGCGGCTCATGAGCACGTACGCTTTGAGGAAGGGTCCGCCGGCTTTATCAACGGCGGCGTTTTGCACAGCACGCTGCAATCGCCCAATTCGGCGCCAGCCATTCAAATGCTGCATATCTTTCAGCCGTCGATGCTCGGCGATCCCACGGGACGTCTCCAAAAGCGCTACATCAACCCATTGCTTCAATGTCGAGGCGTCGATGTGCTCAAATGGTCGCCCACCAACCCCGACGATATGCCCTTTATCGATTTGCTAAAGAGTTCCTTTAACCACGACCTTCAACGGCCGCAGAACGAGATGGCGCTTCGGAATAGCTTGTCAGAGCTCTGGATTCAGATTTACGCCAAGGCCGAACCGCTCTTTTCCTCCGACAACGCCTCTTGGATGACCAGCCGCGACGTACAGTTCAAGGCAATCCTGGACTTTATCCGCGCAAACTATGCAGCCGCTGTAGATGTGCCCCAGATAGCATCTGCAGCCGGCGTAAGCGAAAGAGAGTGTTACCGCATTATCGAAGCTTGCGCAGGAACGACCCCGGCGGCATATCTGCGCGCATACCGCGTAAACCGTGCTTGCGAACTTTTGGCACACACCACGCGAACGGTCCAGACAGTCGCGCGCCAATGCGGCTTTGCGACAGCAAGCCATCTTGGCCAGGTATTTAAAGAACAAATGGGATGCACTCCTTCGAGCTATCGAGCAGCGAGGCAGAATCTCGATAGTACCAGGCAGAAATCCCGCTAGCCCTTCTTCTGTCACTGCATCAAACTTGCAGGCAAACAATAGAGAGGAGCAACCATATGAAGCACTTTGACCATATCGTATTTGACGTTGATGGGACATTGGCAGATACAGAAGAAAGCGTTCTATCATCGCTTGTCCAGATTGTCCAAGAAGAGACCGGCAAAACGCTCCCCCGACACGAGCTTGAATTTGCCCTCGGCATACCCGGCAAGGATGCCCTTGAGAAACTTGGAATCTACTCGCAGGCAACGCTGGATCGCTGGTGCCAAGTTGCCTCCAGCTTTAAAAGCACCATCAGCATGTTTCCAGGTTTGCTTGAAGTCATCGCAACACTCGCCGATAGCGGCTGCAAACTTGGCATCGTCTCCTCACGTGCGCGCGACGAATACGCAGAAGAAATTGCAACCCTTGGCTTCGATAAGTATTTTGAGCACATCATCCTTGTCGAAGACACAACCGAACATAAACCCGCACCCGCTCCCATGCTCGAATATCTCCGGCGTACGGGCGCGAATCCTGGCAACGTCGTCTACGTTGGCGACACCGTCTACGACGAACAATGCGCAACTTCAGCAGGGGTCAGTTTTGCCAGAGCGGCATGGGGATCACACCAAGACATCCCAAACGCCACCTACAACCTCAAAACCCCCAACGACCTACTAACCCTAACAACCAAGTAACCCTCCCATCCCAAATTCGCGGTCCTAACGCCACAAGGGCGATTGAGCAGGACGGTTTGGACGGGTCCCGTACCTAGTTTTCAAAATCATTCCGCAGCGCGAAGGCCCCCGTTGTCAACGCTTCGAAGAAGCGAGACAACGGGGGCCTTCATGCGCGAGGACGTTTTGGAAACTAAGTACGGGACCCGCCCAAACCGTCCGGTGGGATCAGAGTACCCTTGTTGTTACTCTGCTTTGCCCACAGAGTTGAGGTTGGTCATGCGGATCTTAACCAGCTCGGTGATCTCACGCATGCCCTCCTTGGCCGGCTTCTTGGGATCGAAGCAGGCGGGGTTCTCGGCCATGTAGGCCATGAAGCCCTTGGTGTAGGCCTGACGCAGCTCGGTGGCGTAGTTAACCTTGCAGATGCCGTTCTTCACAGCCTCGGCAACCTGCTCATCGGGCACACCGGAAGTGCCGTGCAGAACCAGCGGCACGTCGACGGCGTCGCGGATGGCCTTGACCACGGACTGCTCGATGTGCGGATCGCTCGTGTACACACCGTGGCTGGTGCCAACGCCAATTGCGAGGGAGGTGCAGCCGGTACGCTCGACGAACTCCTTGGCCTCGGCAGGATCGGTGTAGGGGCTCTCGCCCTCAACCGCGGGACCGTCGTCCTCCTTGCCGCCAACCTTACCGAGCTCGGCCTCGACGGGCACGCCCATGGCGCGGCCAGCATCGGCGACGGACTTGGTCAGGGCGATGTTGTCCTCGAAGGACTCGTGCGAGCCGTCGATCATGACAGAGGTGTAGCCGGTGCGGAAAGCCTGCATGCAGCGGTCATAGCCGTCGCCGTGATCGAGGTGCAGGGCAACGGGCACGGAAGCGCGCTCGGCGGCAGCCTTGACCATGCCGTAGAAGTAGTCCAGACCAGCGGTCTTGATGGTGCCCGGGGTGGTCTGCATGATGACGGGGGACTTGGTCTCCTCGGCAGCGGCCAGAACGGCCATAACAAACTCGAGGTTCTCGACGTTGAACGCGCCAACGGCGTAATGACCGGCCTGAGCGTCCTTGAGCATCTTTTCGGTGGTAACAAGTGCCATGAGCGTTTGCTCCTCTCCCTCGCCCGCATCTGGACATCGGGCGTAGTTGTTCACAAGGCGTTTTACCTTGCGTTTTGCTGCGTTCATTGTATGAAATTCAGCGGCTTTGCACGCGCGAGATATTGAGCCGATGCAGGTCAATACAGTCGTTTTTGAAAAGTAAACGGAAGGAATTTGAGCCGAGTGGACATGTTCGATATTGAATTTTGGACGTTCAGCGTCTTTCTTTTATAGAAAAGATAAGTAATCGAAAGGCGTTATCTTACTCAAAAAGAAAATGAACGAAAATAGACTCAACACAATTCCTACAAATTTCGGTTGGGGATGGAGCAGCAGTGACCCACACAACAACCCGCGCTTTCGCCGATGAGCGTCGTGCCGCCATCATGGAGATGCTCGAACATAACGCCTCGGTGCAGGTAGCCGAAATCGCCCAGACCTTTGGCGTGTCCTCCGTCACCGCCCGCGCCGACCTGGACGCGCTCGCCGAGTCCGGCAAGCTCCGCCGCACACATGGTGGTGCCGTATCGCTCCAGAAGCGGCTGACCGTATCCACCCAGGATCGCCGCATCAATGTCAACGTTGCCGCCAAACAGGCTATCGCGCAAAGCGCCATCGAGCTTGTCAATGACGGCGACACGCTGCTCGTCGATTCGGGCACCACGGCGCTTGAGTTCGTCCGGCTCCTCGACCAGCGCGACGGCACCACCGTTATCACGGCCGACATTACCATCGCTGATTATATCGACGAGAGCATGCCCTCGGTCGATGTCGTCATGCTGGGCGGGGCACTGCGCAAAGGTCATCGCTATCTGTACGGCCCACTTACCATGCAGGCGCTCCAAATGGTCCACGCCGACCTTGCCGTCATGTGCCCCGGCGCTTTTGTTCCCGGCTGCGGCTTTACGACCGACTTTCCACAGATGGCCGAGACCAAAACAGCCATGATCGCCGCAGCCCATCAAAGCGTCGCCCTCATGGACGCCAGCAAGGTTAACGGACGTGGCATGTACCGCTTTGCCGAGCTTGCCGACGTCGACTCCATCGTGATGGACCGTGACCCTCATCACGCCGTCGCCACCTCAATCGCCGAGGCCACCGACGACGCCCGCCCAAATCTCATCATCGCCGGCGCTTAAACAAAAACCACCACAAAGGTGCCTGTCCCCTTTGTGGTGGTTGCGATGGTTGAGCGTCAAAAGTGAACGTGTCGCTACTTGGAAAGCTCGTCGGCGAGGGTCTCGATCTGAGCGCGCGAAGCGTCGTTGAGCGAGCCCAGCACAGTCACCTTGTTCTGCGCCAGGGTGATGTCCTTCATGCCATCGAGCTCCTTGGTCATAACCTTAGCAGCGGTGGGCGCCCAGGAGCCGGCCTCAACGAGCGCCACCGTACGGTTCTGATAGGCGTGCTCGGCAAGCGTGTGGATGAAGGTGCTCATGAACGGGAAGATCTCGCCCTGATAGGTGATAGAGGCGAGCACCAGACGGTCATAGCGGAACGCATCCTCAACGGCCTCGGCCATGTCGTCGCGAGCCAAGTCAAAGACAGAGACCTTCTGGCCGCGAGCCTCAAGCGCAGATGCAAGCTCCTCAACGGCAACCTTCAGATGGCCATACACACTCGCATAGGCAATCGTGATGCCCTCGTCCTCGGGCTGATAGCTCGACCAGGTGTTGTAGGTGTCGAGGTAGTAGCCCAGGTTCTCGGTCAGCACGGGGCCGTGGAGCGGGCAGATGATCTGGATGTCCAGGTCGGCGGCCTTCTTGAGCACAGCCTGCACGAACTTACCGAACTTGCCCACGATGCCAAAGTAGTAGCGGCGAGCCTCGCAGGCCCAGCCTTCGGGATCCTCGATGTCGTTGGCGCCAAACTTGCCAAAGCCGTCGGCACTAAAGAGTACCTTGTCGGTGGACTCGTAGGAGAAGAGCACCTCGGGCCAGTGCACGTTGGGGGCGCCGACAAACGTTAGGCTGTGGCCACCCAGGTCGAGCACGTCGCCCTCTTTGACGACCATCTTGCGCTCCGGATAATCGGTACCAAAGTAGTTGGTCATCATGCGGAAGGCGCCCATGCTGGCCACGATCTGGGCCTGGGGATAGCGCTCCATAAAGGCGGCGATGCCAGCGGAGTGATCGGGTTCCATATGGTGAACGACCAGGTAATCGGGCGTGCGACCGTCGAGCACGGCTTCGATGTTACCGAGCCACTCGTCGACAAAACCGCCGTCGACTGAATCGGCGACAGCAATCTTTTCGCCCAAGATAACGTAGCTGTTGTATGCCATACCGTTCTCGGACACATCGTACTGGCCCTCGAACAGGTCAATGTCGTGATCGTCGACGCCAACGTAGCGGATATCCTTGGTGATCTCCATCAGGCAAAGCCTCCTAGATAGACAAAAGAGCCCGTCTATCATAGCACTCGACTACATCCCAACAGCTATCTACCGACATCCTTACCGATTGTTATTGATGTTCAACATATCACCGTTGACCTGCGGAAACTATGCGCGCGGTGCCGCCGTACTATGTCGAACGATGAGCTGACCGGGAATACGAATGGCAACGTTTTTGCCCGCCGTACCCGCCTCGGGAACCGCACGCTCGAATACCTCGCGTCCACGCTGATGTAAATCGAATCGCACGGTCGTGAGCTCGTTGTGTGCCACAAAATCATCGAGCGAATCGTCGACGCCCACCACGCTCACGTCCTCGGGCACGCGCAGGCCGCTATCACGCAGCGCGGCAATCGCGCCATTTGCCATCTGATCGTTTGCCGCATAGATCGCCGTCATGGTGCGATCGTGCTCGGCCAGGTACCTGCCGGCCTCGTAGCCGCTGTTGGCAGACCAGTCACCTTCGAGCGGCTCTGCCGGCTCGATGTGTTTACGCTCGAGTGCATCCTGCCAGCCAGCACGACGAAACTGTTCGTCGACCGAGAACGACGGGCCGCCAATATAGCGAATTTGCTCGTGCCCCAGCTCAAACAGATGATCCATAAGCAATAGCGAGCAGCCGTAATGGTCGGAATCGACCGTGGTAACCCGCGGATGCGCGTACATGGTAACAATGACCGTGCCAATGCCCGGCAGTGGATCAAACGTCTCAAAATCGGGCGCCATGCGACTCATGCCGATGATGATGCCGTCCACGGGCAGCGCGGCCATACGACGCGTGGCCTCGGCAAGCGAAAACTCCTCGGTCTTGGACATCTCGACCAGCGTGATGGCGCAATGATGCTCGCGAGCAGCGCTGGCGATGCCGTCGATCATTGAGAGGTTGCCAAACTTGGTGACATCGTTGACGCACAGGCCGACCGAATGGTAACGGCCATCACGCAGCGAGCGACCGGCATAACTCGGACGAAAGCCGAGCTCTTGCATAGCGGCCTGCACGCGCTGGCGCGTCTGCTCGTTAACGTTGGGCAAGCCGTTGGCGACGCGCGAAACCGTCTGCTGCGAAACGCCAGCAGCGCGGGCGACGTCGGCCATGGAGACCGGACGCGTGCCTGTATCGTTGGACGGGCGCCTTGCCACAAAATCACCTTCGCTCCTGTAGGAAGCCTAAATACCCCATGCGAAATTGCTGGTCACACGGGAGGCTTTGTTGTCTTCCGATAATGTTAACGTACTCTACTATACCTATCAGCAGTTATGCAGCGCCCTCAACACCACCTGAATACCGTTCACGGCTCATTTTCGACCGATTGCAGGAAAGCGAAGAAGTCCGTGGTTCCAGGCTATGAGTACGTTAACATAGGGCGTAAGCACACCGATACCATGATGGCCTGCGCTCCGGGCGCACAGGCCATGGCGTCGTATTCGAAAGGACGCTCATGATTACCACAACTCCGTTCGGCACCGCCCCCAGCGGCTCGCCGGTTACGGTCTATAACCTTGTTTGCGCAGGTGCCCGCGTGCGCGTTATGGACTATGGCGCGACCATCCTTAGCATCGAGGTTCCCGATGCCTCAGGCGATGTTGCCGACATCGCGCTCGGCTTCGATGCCCTCGATGGCTACTTCGACAATCCGGCGTGCTACGGCGGAACCATTGGGCCTTCGGCCAACCGAACGGATAAAGGCCAAATCGAGATTGCCGGCACGGTCTATCAGATGGCATGCAACGATGGTCCCAACAAAGCCAATAATCTGCACACCGACCTTGAACATGGCCTTCATAAGCGCGTGTGGAACGCCACGGTCGACGAGATTACCAACACGGTGAGTTTTACATGCAAGTTGGTCGACGGCGATCTGGGCCTCCCGGGCAACCGCACCTTTACCGTTGCCTATGTCCTGCAGGCAGGGCCAACGGGTGCCGCAGAGCTCACCTGCACGCAAAGCTGCGTTACCGATGCCGACACCTTCGTCAACATGACCAACCACACGTACTTCAACCTTGCGGGGCACGATGCCGGCACGGTTCTGGACCAGGTCGCGACTATCGACGCCGAGGCTTTCCTCCCCCAGCGCCAGGACAACGTCTCTTCTGGCGAGGTTCGCCCCGTGGCCGGTACGCCATTCGATTTCCGCGCACCCAAGGCGCTCGGCCGCGACATCGAGGCGAACGACGAGCAGCTCAAGATTGCACGGGGCTTTGACCATTGTTTCTGCCTGGATAGCTTTGCCCCCGACGCCGACCCGCGCCACGCACTGCGCTTGCAAGATCCAAACTCGCGCCGCACGCTCGACATCTTCGTAACCGCACCGGGCGCGCATCTGTATACCGGCAACTGGCTCAGCGATATCGACGCCAAAGACGGCTGCAGTTACGGTCCTCGCGACGGCGTCGCATTTGAGCCCGAGTTTTGGCCTGACAACAACCATCACACAGATTGGGCACATCCCGTCTGCACGCCTGACCACCCGTTTAGCTCGACAATCGTGTACCGATTCTCGACGATTTGCTAACCCACCCTCGTCGAGATGCGAGGGAGCAGCGTTATGACTCCCGTCTACTCCCTCGCACCTTGATATGTTTACGTACTCATAAGCAAAGCCCGGTAACTCGGGATAACCAAGAAAGGAAGACACCATGACCGCCCCCGACGAAAAAACACTCGCCACGCTCACCAAGCTGTTTGAGGAGGAGTTTGGCCCCATCGGCGACCGCCAGGTGCTCTACGTGCACGCGCCCGGGCGTTCCGAGATCAGCGGCAATCACACCGATCACGAGGGCGGTCACGTTATCGCCGGCTCGCTCGATGTCGCCGTCGACGGCATCGCCGTGGCAACCGACTCCAACAAGATTCGCATCGCCGACGAGGGCTATCCTACGTTTGAGATCACGCTCGACACGCTGGATGTTCAGGAGTCCGAGAAGGGCACGTCCGCAAGCCTCGTCCGCGGCATGGCACACGAGATTGCAGCCCTTGGCGTTGAGCCCCACGGCTTCGGCTTCGCCTTCACCTGCTCCGTCCCCTCGGGTGGTGGCCTTTCCAGCTCTGCCGCCGTCGAGGCCGCGTACGGTCGTGCCATGGAGACGCTCTGGGGCGCGCCCGCCATTGAGCCCGTCACGCTCGCTCAGATGAGCCAGCGCACCGAGAACAACTACTACGGCAAGCCCTGCGGTCTGATGGACCAGGCCGCCGTATGTCTGGGCGGCCTTGCCTACATGGACTTTGAGGACCAGGCTCAGCCTAAGACCCAGAAGCTCGAGCTCAACTTTGAGGACCACGGCTATGCGCTCGTGCTCGTTAAGGTCGGCGCCGACCACGTGGCCGCCACCGATGACTACGCCGCCGTTCCGCGCGAAATGCAAGACGTCGCCGCCGAGTTTGGCAAGGCACGCCTGTGCGAGGTAAACGTTGCCGATTTTGACGCCAAGCTCCCCGAGCTGCGCGCCAAGCTGGGCGACCGTGCCTGCCTGCGCGCCGTTCACTACTGGTACGAGAACGGCCTGGTCGATAAGCGCTGGACGGCCCTGAACGCCGGCGACATTGACCAGTTCCTGGTCCTGACGCGCGAGTCCGGCGCCAGCTCTGCCATGTACCTGCAGAATGTTGTTGCCAAACTGGGTGCCGAGCAGCCTTCCATGTACGCGCTTGCTCTTGCCGAGCATGTGCTTGACGGCCGCGGCGCCGTCCGCATCCACGGCGGCGGCTTTGGTGGCACCATCCAGGCCTTCGTGCCGCTCGACCTAGTCGACACCTTTATTACCAAGATGAACGGCTGGCTGGGCGAGGGCTCTGCCCGTCACTACGCAATTTCTGACAAGGGGGCTTACGCGGCATGGCTGTAATGACTGATGTGCGCGAGGCCGCGCAGGGCCTGATTGAGTATGCCATCCATCGATCGATGATCGGACAGGACGATCGCATCTGGGCATACAACACCATTCTGGAGTGCATCGGTGCTACGGGCCCGGCGCTCGACATGGCCTGGGCACTCAAGACCGAGAAGATTTCGCTCTTGCACCCCGATACCCTGCCCGATTTTGACCTGGAGGGTACGCTTGCCGCGCTTTCCGAGACCGCCGTTGCCAACGGTGCTGCCGAGGACACGGTGTCGGGCCGCGACCGCATCGCCATGCGCATCATGGGCGCGCTCATGCCGAGGCCTTCGGTTGTAAACGAGGAGTTCAACGGACGTATGGGCGTCCACGAGCCCCGCGCCGCGACCGACTGGTTCTACGGCCTGTGCTGTGACGCCGGTTACGTGCGCCGCGCCGCTATCGCGCGCAACATCAAATGGAGCACCCCCACCAACTGGGGTGACCTGGAGATCACCATCAACCTGTCCAAGCCTGAAAAGGACCCGCGCGATATCGCCGCGGCTGGTGCCGCAAAGAACACGGGCGAGAAGTATCCCGCCTGCCAGCTGTGCATCGAGAACGAGGGCTATCCCGGACGCTCCGCCGCAGCCGACGGCGGCGCTCACCCCGCCCGCCAGAACCTACGCGTTATCCCCATTCAGCTCGACGGCGAGCGCTGGGGCTTCCAGTACAGCCCGTACGCATACTTTAACGAGCACTGCATTGCTATGAGCTCCGAGCATCGCCCGATGCACGTCGACCGTAAGGGACTGACCTGCCTGCTCGACTTTGTGGACCTGTTCCCGCACTACTTTATTGGCTCCAACGCCGACCTGCCCATCGTGGGCGGCTCGATTCTTTCGCACGACCACTTCCAGGGCGGTGCGCACGAGTTCCCCATGATGCATGCCGCCGAGGTCTCGCAGTTTAGCGTACCCGGATTTGACCAGGTCAGCGGCACTGTGCTGCAATGGCCGCTTTCGGTGCTGCGCCTGCGCTCGCATGACCGCGCTCAGCTGCTCGACGCTGCCGAGAAGATTATCCTCGCCTGGCGCGAGTGGACCGATGAGTCGGTTGGCATCGTCGCGCACACAGCCGACGGCGTAGCGCACAACACCGTGACGCCCGTCATCCGCCGCGTCGATTCCCGCGGCAATGCCGGCGGCGAGATCTACGAGGCCTACCTGGCGCTTCGCTGCAATATCACGACCGACGAGCATCCGCTGGGCGTGTTCCACCCGCATGCCGAGTATCACCATATTAAAAAGGAGAACATCGGCCTGATCGAGGTCATGGGCCTGGCCATTTTACCGCCGCGCTTGGTTCCCGAGCTCGGCGCTGTCCGCGAGCACCTGCTGGCGGCCAAGGCCGACGCCAACTACGATCTCGCCGGTGCGCTCGAGGGCGACGACCTTTGCCGCAGCCACGCCGCATGGGCCGAGGACGTCTTTGTTCGTCGTGCCGATGAGCTTACGGCGGACAACGCCATCAATATCCTGCACGAGGAGGTCGGCGTGGTGTTTGGCCACGTGCTCGACAACGCCGGCGTCTTTAAGTGGGACGAAGCCGGCCGCGCCGCCCAACAACGCTTTATCGACTCGCTGTAATGATCCCTTGGGGACGGAGGAAAACGGATCATTTCGTCTTCAAGACAACGGTGCCCGCCGGCAACATCGCCGGCGGGCACCGTTTTTGAGTGTTCGGTGTCGCGACTCCTAGAGTTCAGTCACGACAACGCTGTTGTAGATCTCGTCCCAGCGGTCCATGACCAGGTGGCCGGTCTTGGGATCCATGGCGTTGAGCTTGCCACAGGCATTGGCGGTCTTGAGCACCGTGACATCGTCGGCACCAGCAGCAATGGCATGCGCAAAGCCGGCGATGGTCGAGTCACCGGAACCCGTCGCGTTCACAGCCGCAATCGCGGGCGTCTTGGCGCGGAACGCGCGTCCCTCGTGAAAGCCCACCGACCCGGCAGCGCCCATCGAAACGACAACCCAGGGAATACCGGCAAAGCGGCCATCGGCGGCAAGCGCCTCGCGCAGGGCATCGACATCATCGGTCGTAAAGGACGTACCCAGCAGGCCGTTAATCTCGGTCAGATTGGGCTTTACGAGCTCGGGCTTAGCGTCGGACTCCAGCGCGGCCTCCAGCGATGCACCCGAGGTGTCGAGCAGCACCTTGGCGCCCGCCTCCTCGGCGATCTTGACGAGCTCGGCATAGTAGCCGGCATCGACGCCACGCGGCAGCGAGCCCGAAAGCGTCACAACGTCCGCCTTCGCTGCAAGCTCGGCAAACTTAGCCGTAAAGGCCTCGAGCTCGGCCGGGGCGATCTGCGGGCCGCTCTCTAACAGCTCGGTCTGATTACCCTCGTGCAGGATATTCAGGCAGATGCGCGTCTCGCCGGCAATGGGCACAAAGTCGTTCTTGACGCCATCGGCATCCATGAGCTCGGCCATATAGGCGCCCATGTGACCGCCAAGCAGGCCGGTCGCAAGCACGTCGTCGCCCAGCTGCAGCAGCACGCGGCTCACGTTGAGGCCCTTGCCGCCAGCGGTCTTTTCGGGCGTCACGCGGTTAACATCGTCGATGACCAGCTTGTCGAGCTGATAGCGCGTATCAATCGACGGGTTCATGGTAACGGTCAGAATCATATTGAACTCCTGTTTAGAAAACCGGCCCGCGCCCCCTCACAGAAACGCGAGCCGTCAACGGACTAGTTAATTACGCCGGATACCCACTAATCATGGTATTCGCCGCGGTCCCACTTCTCCAGGAACTCGTCAAAGAAGTGCGGGTCAGCCTGAGCCTCGGCGTCGGCCTTGTTGCAGGCATCGATCTTGGCGATCAGAGCATCGTGCTCGGGAGTCTTCTCGTAGGGCTCCTCCAGGAAGGCAAGCATGATATCGGCCATCAGGAACTCGCCGGTGATCTTGCCACCAAAGCCCACGATGTTGGCGTTGAGCTCGCGACGGGCATACAGGGCAGAGGTCATGTCGCGGACCAGGGCGCAGCGGACGCCGGGAACCTTGTTGACGGCGTTGGTGATGCCGATGCCGGTGCCGCACAGGGCCACGCCAAAGTCGGCCTTGCCGCTGGCAACAGCCTCGCCCACGGCCTTGCCGTAGATGGGATAGTGCGTACGGGTGTGGCTGTAGGTGCCGCAGTCGAGCACCTTGTAGCCAGCCTGCTCCAGGCGGTCGGCCAGATAGATCTTCTCGTCCGTAACGATATGGTCGCAACCGATTGCGATGGTCTTCTTCATCAGAACGTCCTTTCGTCTGAATTCACAAGTTGAGGTAGAAGTTCGAGTTCTCGGTGGCTCTCGTTAGGCCATCTTGTTGAGCATGTCGACACGGATCTGGTGACGGCCGCCGGCGTACTGGGCGCGCAGGAACTCGCGGGCGATCTTCTTGGCGACCTCGGTGCCCACAACGCCCGGGCCCATGGTGACCATGCGCGAGCCGTTGTGCTCGCGGGTCATGTAGGCGGAACGCTCGTCGGAAATGTTGGCGACGACCATGCCCTTGATCTTGACGGCGGCCATATAGGAGCCGACGCCGTACTTATCGAATGCGAAGCCCTGGGAATCCTTGTGCTCCAGCAGGTCCTTGGCAACGGCGGTCGCGGAATCGACAAAATCCGCGGCAGGGGTCTCGGAATAGTCGACGACCTCGTGACCGTCGGCGATGAGCATCTCCTTGATGGACTCCTTCATCGACATACCGTCGGCATCGGAAGCGATTACAACCCTCATGACATCCTCCTTGAGAGATACGCAGGTGCGTAGTTTCTGTTTGGAAGTGTTGAATCGCGTTCAGGTCCGGGCATCTGAATGTGCGGTTCTTCACTGTTCATGTTTATTTGAACACATTCGAACATTAACTGCAACAACTATTTGTTTATCTTTGTTCTTTTTTGAACAAATACCGTTCACGGATGATTGCTGACCGTTTGGGTCCGGCGCGAACGCAGCGACCATGCGTTCAGCAAACGAAAGGGCGGCCGAGAACGTGTCTCGGCCGCCCTTCTTACGGTTGATCTTCCAAAGATCGCTTTGCCGCCTACTCAGACTGCCCGCTCTTCTTGGCATGTCTGGACGGAGCGCTCAAGAAACGACCCGTCAGATAGTTCGCGGGACCGGAGATATCGATCCCCAGCAGCACGTGTCCTAGCCATAGGAACGCCACGAGCACCAGTAGAGGAATCACACACGAGGTCACGATCATCACGATGACGCCTTCGATGAGGTCGGTCACCTGCTGCACAATCTCGTCGGTCATCTGCTTGGCGCCGCTGGTCACCGACGTAACAAGGCTCGATGCCCCATCAGTCAACTGCTCGAGCACGTTTTTGGACGCCGTGGTCTCGGATTTTTTCTTGTTCGATTTTGAGCTGGTCTCGGCTGACTTGTCCGTGGTGTCGGCCGCATCCGCAGCGTCCGCAGCCTTTTGCTCAGCTTGCTCGATACTAACGCGATACGTTTCATCGACCTTCTGCGACACCCATACGCTCGCGGGCACAAGCGCCATACCGATCACGGCAACCACCAGCACGCGTGTCGCCACACGGCGCAGGACAGCGCTCGTGCTCCAGCGCCCGTGAATGCCGAGCGACACCGCAAAGAGCACCAACGCAAACGGGATTAAGATGCCCAAGCCAACCGACCACAAAATCGTGAGCAAATATTTCTCTAGGTATAGCACGGCAAGCACGATACCAAGGTTGCCTGAAAGCTGCGCGAGCTGCTCGGCAACCGGCGTTCCCGCATCACCCGGCAGCGCCGTAATACCCGCAGATAGAGCAACGCATGAAGCCGTAAGCGCCAGTACGTTACCTTTCTTTTGATCGATGACCTCTATGGTGGAGTCCCAAGTTTTGGTATCGGCGAAATGCGGACGAGCTACAAAGCCCGACAGCAACGCCAGCACCACGAGCGCAACGATGATACCGATCTGCAGCTTTTTGTTTGCGCACACGACATCGGACAGGCTGGGCTGCAGCTCGGTTACCGTCGTGTGCTCGGTTATCTGGACAGGACGCCCATGAGCCATCTCGTGCGCGTCTCTCTTTTGAATCGATCCATTGTCCGGCATTTGGATACCTCCTCAGTCCGGCCTGTATTGCGGATGGAAGTATACCCACCCAGCGATAAACCGAACGGCACGACGATCGGAGCGTACCAAGACTGTCCCCAATGACTATCTCGGGATGAGTTGCGGTGGAATAGGGATTGTTTTGCGCCCGCCGGCCCCTATTCAGTCCCTATTTCACCGCAACTTGGAGGAGGACAGAAAAAGCCCTGTCGCGGGTAGTGAACTGCGCCCCAAATCTTGGACGCCCTAAATAGCGACTAGGCCGCGAGGGCCTGATTCCGGAACTCCTCCGGGGT
>UQIS01000045.1 GCA_900541245.1 uncultured Collinsella sp. | reverse complement strand
ATCATGCTTCACCCTCAAATCAACGCGCATAAAGAAAGCCTCCCATTTCTCATGTCCAAGAAATGGGAGGCAGTTCAGCAATGGAGATCGGGCTTATAGGGCTCAGCAAAGCCGAACCTACACGGTCAAATGACTCGCAGATTACATCTGCTCGGGCGCGGAAACGCCAACAAGGGTGAGCACCAGGGCGAGCGTCACGCGGACGGCGTCGCAAGCGGCCAGACGGGCACGCGAAAGCTCGGGGTCGACGGGACGGCCCTCGCTCGGCAGCACCTGACAGGCAGCGTAGAAGCTGTGGAAGTCGCCGGCGAGTTCCTCAGCAAAGTGCGTCAGACGGAACGGGGCGCGGTCGCGAGCGCAGCTGGCGATGAGGTCGGTGAGCTCGTTGAGCTTGCGCGAAAGGGCGAGCTCGGTCGGGTCGGTCAGCAGCGAGTAATCGACGTTCTCACCGATGGCCTTGGCGGCGACGGCCTTCATGCCCATCTCGTCAGCCTGCTCGGGCGTAACGTCAGCGGCACGGCGCAGGATGGAGCACACGCGGGCGTGAGCGTACTGCACGTAGTACACCGGGTTGGAGTTGTCGCGCTTCTTGACGGCCTCAATATCGAAGTCGACCATCTGATTGGAGCTCTTGGAGATGAGGGTGTAACGGGCAGCGTCGGAGCCGACCTCGTCGACGAGCTCCTGCAGGGTCACCATGGTGCCCTTACGCTTGGACATACGGACGGGCTTGCCGTTGCGCAGCAGGTTGACGAGCTGGCCCAGCAGAACCTCAAACTTGCCGGGGTAACCCAAGGCATCGCAGACGCAGCGGACGCGCTCGATGTAGCCGTGGTGGTCGGCGCCCCAGATGTCGATGACGTGGTCGACGCGCTGGAACTTATCCCAGTGATAGGCAACGTCGGAGGCGAAGTAGGTGTACTCGCCGTCGGACTTGATCAGAACGCGGTCCTTGTCATCGCCCAGGTCGGTGGAGCGGAACCACAGGGCGCCGTCCTTGGTGTAGAGATAGCCCATCTTGTCGAGCTTCTCAAAAGCGCGGTCGACGGCGGAGGTGCCGGCGGTCTCGCCCTCGGTGTCCTTCACATACAGCGAGCGCTCGGAGAACCAACGATCGAAGTCGCAGTTAACGGCATGGCAAAGGTCGCGCATGTTGTCGACCATCTTTACATAGCCGCGCTCGCGGAAGCTCTCCATGCGCTCCTGCGGATCGGCGTTGACCCACTTATCGCCGTCGGTGCGCCAGAACTCGGCGGCCTCGTCTATGATGTAGTCGCCGCCGTAGGAGTCCTTGCCCAGGGTCTCGGCAAAGTTGTCCTGATACGGATGGGTCTCGGGATGCTCGTCGTTCTCGTCGGCAACAAAGGCGTCGCGGTCGGCGATCAGCAGCTTGTGAGCCTCGTCGATATCCACGCCCTGCTTGGCGATGATGTCGGCAAGCTGCATATAGCGCGTGCTGATGGAGTTGCCGAAGGTGTTCATCTGAGAGCCGTGGTCGTTGATGTAGAACTCACGCTGGATGTCGTAACCGGCGTGATCCATAACGCGGCAGAGCGAGTCGCCCAGCGCGGCCCAGCGGCCGTGGCCGATGTGCATGGGGCCGACGGGGTTGGCGGAAACGATCTCGACCTGGGTCTTCAGGCCACCACCGACGTTGGACTTAGCGAAGTCCATACCCTTCTCGCGAGCCTCGCCAAAGATGGCATTCTTGACGGCAACGGAGAGGTAGAAGTTGATGAAGCCGGGGCCTGCGATCTCGACCTTCTCGATCGCGGGGTCCTCGGGCATATGGGCAACGATGGCCTCGGCGATCTTGCGCGGGGCGCAGTGGGCCAGCTTGGCGGACTTCAGGGCCATGGTAGAGGTCCACTCGCCATGAGAAGTGTCAGCCGGTCGCTCGATAGCGCAATCGTCAAGTTCAAATGCGGAAAGGTCGCCGGCCTCCTGGGCCGCAGCAAGCGCAGCGCGTACCAGCTCTTCAATCTTCTCGGGCATAGATCCTCCTTGTGTTAAAGCCCCCGAGCTCTTGGTCACTCGTAGGGCAAAAGCCAGAGTTTGTAGCACTCTATCACAAGCGACGGGCACTGTCGCAGGGTAAAGCTAATAGATATTGCATATGCACAAAAATGACTACAGCTTGTATGGAGTCACTCAAAGATGCCGGTCTGCCTGCAGATTATGCAGGCGTTGAAAATGCATAAAGGTGTGAATGAGCTGCGTCTGTTATCGAATACTCTTACCTATCAGAGTTGTGTGCTTTTCCTGCATAAAGTACGGGTTTGCGCACGTCAGCGTGTTATTCTAGACATACGTAAATTCGTATAAGTTGGAGGTAGCATGTTCTCAATCGGTCAACACGTCATTCATCCGGGCCAGGGAGTCTGCACCGTCGTCGGTTTTAGGGACGACACACCGCAGCCCATGCTGCTGCTCGAGACCAAGCAGGGACATGCGCAGACGATCCTCATGTACCCCGTGGCGCAGGCCGACCGTCTGCACGCCGCCATCTCGCAGCAAGATGCCGAGCACCTGCTGAGCCACTATGACGAGCTGGAGTGCGACACCTTTACCGAGCGCAACAGCTCGCTTGAGGAGACACACTTTAAGCAGCAGCTCAAGCTGGGCGCGCCCGAGACGGTCCGCGTGGCAAAGACCATGATGCACCGCATTCGCCAGGCCGAGGAAGCTGATAAAAAACCCAGCTCCTACTACATGCGCGTACTCAAGGAGGCCAAACGCCGCTCCATCGAGGAGTTCGCCGTGGCCCTTGGCGTCACCGAGGAGGCCGCCGAAGCCCGCCTAGCCCAAGCCGCCCTCAACTAACCCATCCGCGCCAAAAACCACCACAAAGGGAACAGGCACCTTTGTGGTGGTTTTCTTGTTCTAGTAGTATTCATTCTTATCGATACCCACGAGCACAAGGAGTCTCTTATGGCAGAGCCGCTTACCGCTGGAATCACCCGCGACCGCGCGTTCGAACTGCTCAATGAGCACAACAAGGACCCGTTCCATATCACCCATGGCGAGACGGTCGAGGGCACTATGCGCTACTTTGCGCGCGAGTTCGACCCCGAGAACGAGGAGTTTTGGGGCATCGTCGGTCTGCTGCACGACCTGGATTGGGAGGAGCATGAGGACGACCCCATTAACCACACCATCTATGCTGCCGAGATTCTTGAGGGCGAAGGTGCGTCTCCCGAGCTCATTCGCGCCATCCAGACGCACACGTCGGACTTCAACACCTCACTACCCAAGCCCGAGCTGCAGATGGAAAAGATCCTGTTTGCCTGCGATGAGCTCACCGGCCTGATCGGCGCTGCCGTCATCATGCGCCCGAGCAAGAGCGTTATGGACTTTACGACCAAGTCGCTCAAGAAGAAGTTCAAGGACAAACGCTTTGCCGCCGGCTGCTCGCGCGACGTGATTACGCAGGGCGCCGAGATGCTGGGTTGGGAGCTACCCGAACTCTTTGACCGCACCATCGCGGCCATGCAGTCCTTCGCCCCCGACCGCGATACCTTCCAGGCCTAACCGCCCACGCCACCTAAAACCACCACAAAGGAGAAAGGCACCTTTGTGGTGGTTTTTCTTGCGCGGGCGTTAGGGGCGGACCTGGCCGGTGCCGCGGAGCTTGTATTTGTAGGTGGTGAGGGCCTCGGCGGCAAAGGGGCCACGGGCGTGGAGCTTTTGGGTCGAGATGCCGATCTCGGCGCCCAGGCCAAACTCGCCGCCGTCGGTGAAGCGCGTGCTGGCGTTGGCGTACACAGCCGAGGCATCGACCGCATCCAGGAAGCGCTCGCAAGCATCCGTGTCCTCGGCAACGATGGCCTCGGAGTGCATCGTGCCGTAGCGGTTGATGTGTGCGATGGCCTCGTCCTCGTTTGCCACGACCTTCACGCTCATCTCGAGCGCCAGGTACTCGCGACCCCAGTCCTCCTCAGTCGCGGCGACGTAGTCATCGCCCTCCACAAAGCCGGCGTCGGCGCACGCGGCGCACGTGGCCTCGTCGCCGTGAATCAGCACGCCGTGGTCATGCAGCACGGTCACGACCGCGGGCAAAAACGCATCGGCCACAGCACGGTCGACCAGCAGCGACTCGGCGGCATTGCACACGCCTACGCGCTGGGTCTTGGCATTAACGATAATGTTGAGCGCCTTATCAAAGTCGGCGGATTCATGCACGTAGATGTGGCAGTTGCCCGTGCCCGTCTCGATCACCGGCACAAGCGACTCGCGCACGCAGCGCTGGATCAGGCCTGCACCTCCGCGCGGAATGAGTACGTCGACAATACTGCGGAGCTTCATGAGCTCGCCGGTGGCCTCGCGGTCGGTGGACTCGATCATCGACACGGCCTCGCGCGGGAAGCCCTTGGCCTCGAGCGCATCGGCCAGCAGCTCAGAAATCATGGCACACGAGTGATAGGCCAGCGAGCCGCCGCGTAGAATGCAGGCGTTGCCGGTACGGATGCAGATGCCTGCGGCGTCGGCCGTCACGTTGGGGCGCGCCTCGTAGACCATGGCGACCAGGCCCAACGGCACGCTCACGCGGGTCAGGTCCACACCGCTCGCAAGCACGCGGTGGTCGAGCACGCGGCCGACAGGATCGGGCAGCTCGGCGAGCTTCTCCAAACCGGCGGCCATGCCCTCGACGCGCTCAGGCGTCAGCAGCAGACGGTCGAGCAGACCGGCCGAAGTGCCCGCATCGCGCGCGGCGGACATATCGAGCTCGTTGGCGGCGACGATGGAGTCGACACCGTTGCGCAGTGCTGCGGCCATGGCGCGCACGGCCTCCTGGCGCTGCTCATCGCTCGCCGTGGCAAGCGAGGCCGACGCTGCCTTGGCGGCAACGGCAAGATCGTGGACATACGTGGCTATATCGACCGACATGGGCGGCCCTTTCTCCTAGAAGTTTGCAACCATGGTAGCCGATTTGCGCATGGCCTCGCCCGCGGCGGTAGAATTGGTCAACCCGAAACACCGCAACGAACGGAAGACTCACATGGCCCTCATCACTTCGTACCACGTCCCCGGCCTTTACGTCGAGGACCACAGCATCGACGTCCCCCTTGACTGGCGCGGCCTGGAGCCGATGCTCCTGGCCGTCGGCAGTACCATGCGCCGCGGCGCTATGCCGGCACCCATCGCCGGCGCGCCCGAGAGCATCAAGCTCTTCTACCGCGTGGTTTGCGCGCCCGACCGCATCAACGACGATCTGCCGCTGCTCCTGTTTTTGCAGGGCGGCCCCGGCGGCGAGAGCCCACGTCCGCTGTCGCCCACAAGCGACGGCTGGATCGAGGAGGCCGTCAAGCACTTCCGCGTGGTCCTTCCCGACCAGCGCGGCACCGGACGCAGTAGCTGCGTGGACGGACGCACGATCAAGGCACTGGGTGATCGCGCAACGGCCGCCGGCGCCGATACAGCACGCTCGCAGGCGGACTTCCTCAAGCGCCACCTCGCCAGCTCCATCGTGCGCGATTTTGAGTACCTGCGCCTAGTGGGCTTTGGCGGCAAGCCGTGGGTCACGCTCGGCCAAAGCTACGGCGGTTTTTTGACGCTGAGCTACCTGTCGCTCTTCCCCGAGGGCGTGGCGGCGAGCTTTACCTGCGGCGGCATCCCCCACGTACCGGCGAGCGCAAGCGAGGTCTACGCGCACACCTTCCCGCGCATGGCCGCCAAGACGCAGCAGTATTATGACCGCTATCCCGCTGACGTCGAGCGCGTGGCAGCCCTGGCCGATGCGCTCGAGGCTCAGAAGCCCGTGCTGCCCGACGGCTCGCCGATGACGGTCGAGCGCCTACAGCTCATGGGCAGCGACTTTGGCATGAAGCCGAGCTTTGAGCGCATGCATTGGACTATCGATCACGCTTTTGTTACTGGCGACGGTACGCTGAGCTGCGGCTCCTCGGTATCCGACAGCTTTTTGATGCGCGCCTTCGAGCGCACCAACACACGCACGAACCCGCTGTACTGGACACTGCAGGAGTTTATCTACGCCGACGGCGACACCATGCCCATTCGCTGGGCCGCAGCAGAGGAGAAAGCCCATCGTGCCGAGTTCGACACACTCGCGCGCCCGCTCATGTTTACCGGCGAGGCCATGTTCCCGTGGATGTTCGAGCAGATGCCCGAGCTCAAGCCCTTCAAGCCCGCCATGGACCTGCTGATGGAAGACACCAGCTGGGACAAGATCTACGACCCGCAGCGACTGGCGTGCAACGAGGTGCCCCTGCAGGCCGCGGTGTATTTCGACGACATGTACGTGGATTCGGGCCTGCAGCTTGATACGCTCAGCCGCGTGGGCAAATCGCATGCCTGGGTGACCAACGAGTTCGAGCACGACGGCCTGCACGGCAGCGTGGTATTCAAGCACCTCTTCGACGAGGCCCTCAACCGCGGAGACCTGCGCCGAATCTTCTAGCAAAGGAGTGTCCCCCACCTGCCGGCACAAAAGAAACGTCCCCAGGTGCCGGCACGAGAAAGACAGCGCTGCGGGAAACGATCCGCAGCGCTGTCTTTCTTTATGCAAATACGATCAAGTTATCCCTGTGTATCGCCGGCTTCTCTGCCAGGTCTGCCAGCAGGCGGTTGCTGGCGATCTGGTCCTGGCGGCGACCGGCAGCAAGTTCCAGCACGTCCGAATCGGCCTCGGCGATACCGCGGGCGACAACCATACCGCTCGGGTCGCACACGTCGAGCACATCGCCCTCGGCAAACTGGCCATCGACCTCGCGAATACCCACCGCAAGCAGGGAAGAGCCACGGCTGACCAGCGCCTTCGCAGCACCATCATCGACCGTCACCGAGCCATGCGCCTTGTCGCCCAGTGCGATCCACAGCTTGCGGGGTGCGATGTCCAGACGCTCCGCCGGCGGATCGAACAGCGTACCCACGCTCTCGCCGCGGGCGAGGCGCACGAGCGCATCGGGCTCCTCGCCCGAGCAAATCACGCTCTGAATGCCCGCCGTCATCAGGATGCGGCTCGCGCGAATCTTGGTAATCATGCCGCCCGTGCCCACCGATGTGGAAGAATCGCCCGCCGAGGCAATAATCTTGGCATCGATCTTATGCACGACCGGAACGAACTCGGCCGTGGGGTCCTCATGCGGATTGGCAGTATAGAGGCCATCGATGTCCGAGAGCGTCACGCACAGATCGGCAGAAACCAGGCAGCTCACAAGCGCCGCCAGTGTGTCGTTGTCGCCGAACTTGATCTCATCGACGGTAACGGTATCGTTCTCGTTGACGACCGGCACCACGCCAAGCTCCACGAGGCGCAGCAGGGCGTCGCGCGCGTGCAGGTAGGACGTGCGGCGGGCCGTATCGTGGCGCGTGAGCAGCACGAGCGAGGTGAGTAGGTCGCGCGCATGGAACTCCTCGTCGTAGGCCGACGAGATGATGCACTGACCAGCCGAGGCGCAGGCCTGCAGGCTCGGAAGGTCGCCGACCGGCTTGCGGTCGAAGCCCAACACGGGATAGCCACAGGCAATAGCGCCTGAGCTCACCACGACCAGACGCCAGCCGAGCTTGCGCAGCGCTGCGGCTTGATCGGCAAGTCCGCCGATAAAGGCGCGGTTGACCTTGCCATCGGTGCCCACCACCGTGGACGAACCGATCTTTACCACCATCGTTTTATAAGAAGTCGTCATACGTCAAACCAATCAACTGTTCAGCGAACGGCCGAGCTGGCGGCCAAGGGAGCGTGACTCGCCCCTACCGCCCAAGGAATCATTTTGCCCAGGGGAAAGCCGAGGCCGCGGCCATGTTCTTGCGCACGAGCTCGTCGCGCACCTGAGCTAGGCCCTGCTCCATGCCCACCACATAGGTCTGCGGGTACAGGAAGCGCTTGAAAGCCGCATCCAGATGATCGAGCGCCCAAGCACAGCGCTCGCGCGCGTCCTGGATGCTCTCACGCGGAGCCACCGCACTGCCATCGCGCACGATCGGCACCAGCAGCTCGCGATACTCAAGTTCGGACACGTCGGTCACCAGGGCGGCATCATTCACGGCTACGAGGGTATTGCCGCGCGCGGCGCCCTCCCCCGCCAGATGGTCCTCGTCGTAGATCATGTCGCAGACCGGGCCGCCAAAGCCGTCGTAATAACGGCGCACGCGTTGCACACCCGGGATCGTGCGCTTGTAGGGCTGCTCGGAGAGCTTGACCACCGGCGTCCATGGATCTGCCTCGCTCGCACGGCGGGCGGAAAGCTTGTACACGCCGCCCAGCGCCGGCTGGTCATAGCAGGTCGCAAGCTTGGTACCCACGCCAAAGCTGTCGATGGGCGCGCCCTGGTCGAGCAGCGACTGAATCGTGTACTCATCCAGATCGTTAGAAACCGAGATCCCCACATAGGGCAGGCCCTCGGCATCAAAACGGCCGCGAACATACTTGGAGAGCTTGGCGAGGTCGCCGGAGTCAATGCGAATGGCCGACAAGCGCTCGCCCACCGCTTCCATCTCCTTGGCAACCGTAATGGCATGCTCGCAGCCCTCGCGCACGTCATAGGTGTCGATGAGCAGCGTGCAGTTCTTGGGGCTCGATTTGGCAAAGGCACGGAAGGCCTCGAGCTCGGAATCGAAGCTCATCACCCAGCTGTGCGCATGCGTGCCAAAGACGGGAATACCGTAGCGGCGGCCGGCGAGCACATTGGACGTAGAGGAGCAGCCGGCGACGTAGCTCGCGCGCGCGACGGCCAGGCCGCCATCGGGACCCTGGGCTCGGCGCAGGCCAAACTCCGCCACAGGGCGACCGTCGGCGGCGAGCACCACGCGCGCCGTCTTGGTGGCGACAAGCGTCTGGAACCCGACGATGTTGAGCAGCGCCGTCTCGAGCAGCTGGCACTCCAGCGCGGGGCCGGTGACGCGCACCATGGGCTCGCGCGGAAAGACGAGCTCGCCCTCGGGCACGGCGTCGATGTTTACATGCGCACGAAAATCGCGCAGGTAGTCGAGGAATCCAGGCTTGAACATCGCGCCGCCGGCAGGGGCCTGGAGCGAAGCGAGATAGTCGATGTCCTCGGGCGTAAAGCGCAGGTTCTCGACCAGCTCGGGCAGTTCGGCGGTGCCGCACATGACGGCATAGGCGCTGCCAAAGGGATGGTCGCGGTAAAACGCGGTAAAACAACCCTGCTCATTGGCCTTGCCGCTCTCCCACAGGCCCTGGGCCATAGTGAGCTCGTACAGATCGGTGAGCATTGCAATGTCGGTGGGATGCGAGATGTCGGTCAAAGCCATGGGGCGACCTTTCGGATGTGTGGTGCAGAATTTGAGGGTTGGACGAGAGCAGAGCATGCGGACATGATGCCCGATGCAAATCGGTTAGAGCAGGCCCATGCTGGTCAGGATCGTGTAGCCCATAAAGATGACAAACGCGATGAGGGCAAGGACAATGATGATTTTTTGAGCCGGCGCCATGCCAGGGATCTCGTTCTCGCCCGTAGGCTCCTTGGAGGTAACCATGCGCTGGGCAAAGGTCATCTCGTCACGGCTCGACTTGGGCTCGACGGACTTGGGACGAGCGGCCTTTTTAGGCTGAGGTTTGGGCGCGGCGGGTACAGGCTTCGCAGCAGCGGGCTTGGGTGCGGGTGCGGGCTTGCGCTCGGATGCGGCGTTCGAGGCGACCTCCTCGGCTTTCGTACGCTCGGCACGCAGGGCAGCCAGCTCCTCGCGCTCGCGACGGGCCTCTTCCTGGGCCTCGCGACGAGCCTTCTCGGCGCGGAGCTCCTCCAACTCGGCGCGCTCCTCGGCAGACAGTGGTTGGGACTCAAGCTCGGCCATGGTATAGCCCTTTCTTTTAAAAAAAGCCGCCGACACAATGTCAGCGGCTTATCAAATCCAAGGGTGGAGACGAAGGGAGTCGAACCCTCGGCCTCTGCCATGCGACGGCAGCGCTCTCCCAACTGAGCTACGTCCCCAGGACAAGTCGATATTTTACCTACGGCTCGCCAACTGTCAACGCCCAATAACCAGTCTTTTTGGAGCGCGGCTATTTTGACAACTTTTCGAACAGGCGATCCTCTCGATGATTTTTTAATCCCCGTCCCAGAAATATCATCGACGAACGCACTACTTTGCGCTGGTAAGAACACCGGTGGTGTCGAAGGCCGGGGTGAAGCTCTCGTCTACCGCGCCGCCCTCTTGCCAGAACATCGTCGTAAAGCCCAGGTCGTCGGCTTGGTCGAGCACCCGCTCGTACTCCTCGCGCGTCACGGCGCGCGCCAGATCGCCGCCCTGCTCTCGCATGAGCACATTGGGCGTGTATTGGTTCATGACCGAGATCGGCACGTCGCCCACCGTCTGCCACACTAGGTCCAGTACGCGACACGAATCGTCCGCATGCCCCGGAAGCACAAGGTGGCGCACGATGATGCCGCGCTTCATGAGCCCGCCCTCATCCACCAACTCTCCCCCGCGGCGCTCGATCTCGCGCGCCATCTGGGCCAGACCCGACACGGCCACGCGCGGGTAGTCCTTAATATGAGAAAGCGACTGCGCAAGCCCGGCATCGGCATATTTAAAGTCGGTGAGCCACACATCGACCAGGTCGCCCAGCGCCGCCACGGCACTCGCACGCTCGTAACCACTCGTGTTGTAGACGATCGGGATGACCAGCCCGCGCATCCGTGCCGCGGCAATCGCGGCAGGCAACAGGTGCGCATAGTGCGTCGCCGTCACCAAATTGATGTTGTTGGCACCCTGGTCCTGCAGTTCCAGCATAATCTCGACCAGGCGCTCAGGCGAAATCTCAAGGCCAAAATTGCCGGTCGAGATCTCGTGGTTCTGGCAGTAGATACATTTAAGCGAGCAACCGCTAAAGAAGATCGTGCCCGAACCGGCCTCGCCCGAGATAGGCGGCTCCTCCCACATATGAAGCGCCGCGCGGGCCACCCTGAGCGTGTCGTTAGCACCGCATACGCCGCGCGCGCCCTCATCGCGCGCCGCACCGCAACGGCGCGGACACAAATGGCAGGCGGGCGAAAAAAGTTCGGTCAACGACGTCGGCATAAAAACATGCTCCAAAACAACGATTCAGCAGCTCAAACGTAAAGGGCCAGACCGCGTAGACGGCTCCGTCCCTAAGGCGCCGTAATCGTCCGACACGATTTTTGTAATGTCAAGACTGGAATCGATAAAGTGCCGCTTTATGATGTAGGTATTCCGCCCCCCGCGGAGCAACTGGGTGAACCGTCGCGTTTATTTAGGGAGCCCACACAGTCGTACCTAGTACAGGTATCCTTCGTTGTTAAGGACGCTGGAACAGTCGATGAGGGCACCCACCTGTTTTAGGTGGGTTCATTTTCGTAACGTGGGGGGTGGTTTTCTTTTGCCGAAAATCACCATACAGTCCATATGGATCCCCGCCGGCATCCCGACAAGCCATCGACAACATCCCAATATCTGGTAAGCGCGTGATTATCGCTGCGTGCAATTACATGCACCCCCCTTGGTCGAGTATTATGGTTCGGCTATGCCCTTTGCGCATGGCGTTCTTCTGACCTTTTCCTTCGACGCTTGGCGGTTTTTAGATTCATGGCTTCATCCCCGAGCTACATACCGTACCTATGCGTGGCAGCGGCGGCTTTTATCACGACCTTCCTCGCGGTGCCCCTGGTCAAGCGCTTGGCAATTAAGCTCGATGCCGTCGACTATCCTTCTAAGCGCCGCATCAACACCAAGCCCATCCCGCGTTTGGGCGGAACGGCGGTGTTTTTGGGCCTGGTCGTTGCCTGCATTGTGCAAATCCTAGGCACCTGGTACCTAGGCTGGCCACCCGTCCTGGTACCGCACCCGCGCCTTCACATTAGCTATCCCATGCTGGCGCTCTCCTTTACCGTCATCTTTGCGACCGGCGCTATCGACGACGTCTTCCAGCTCACGCCCAAGCAAAAGCTGGCCGGACAGGTCCTCGCCGCGCTTATCGCCTGCATGGGCGGCCTAAAAATCGGCGTCATCGTCAACCCGTTTGCTCCCGGCGAGATCATGCTTGGCTGCCTCGCCTACCCCATCACCGTGATCTACCTGGTGGCGTTCACCAACATCATCAACCTCATCGACGGCCTCGACGGCTTGGCCACGGGCATCTGCGGCATCGCCTCGTTCACCATGTTTTCGATGGCCGTTCTCTCGGGCCGCATCGACGCCGCCGCGCTCTCCATTGCGCTCTTTGGCGCCTGTCTGGCCTTTTTGCGCTACAACTTCAACCCCGCAAGCATCTTCTTGGGCGACTCGGGGTCGCTGCTTCTGGGCTTTGCGCTGGGCTCCATCTCGCTGCTCAACGTGAGCCGCACCGCCGCACTCACCTCGCTTATCATCCCGCTCATCGTTGCCGGCGTGCCTATCATCGACACGTTTAGCGCCATCGTGCGCCGCAAGCGCGCCCACATTAGCATCGGGCAGGCCGACAAGGGCCACATCCACCACCGCCTGATCCAAGAAGGCTACAACCAAAAACAGGCTGTGCTGCTCATCTATGCCTGGTGCATTATGCTTTCGGCCGGCGCCGCCGCCATCAATCAGGTCGAGGTGCCCATGCGCGTGCTCATCTTTACCGTGCTTGCCATTGGCTCGGCGGCCTTTGCCAAGCACCTGCACCTGTTTGAACCCGTGCTGCGCCACCATTACAACAAGCGCACGCACGAGGACGAACTGGTCACCCCCGACGACCCCGCCTTTAAGCAGGAGGAGCAGGCAGCCGAGGAGCGCAAAGAAGAGCGCCACCACAAGCTCTAGGGCAAGCTGCCGAGGATGTGCCAAGGCACCGTTAGCCAAGCACGGCCGCGCCGCACCCATCGCACATGCCGCACCACGCGCGTCCCTCTCCCGCCCCTCGCCTACTTACGCACCACCCCTCCAATAAACGCGTTATCATCTTGACCCATGAACATACGTTAGGAGCAATCATGCCAAACGAGAACAGCTACGAAGTCGCGCTGCAAAAGAGCAACGCCATTCGCGAGGGCCTGGCCAAGACGCCCGAGAAGTTCACCATGCTTACCGGCGACCGCCCCACCGGCCGTCTGCACCTGGGTCACTACTTTGGCACCCTCAAGGGCCGCGTGGAGCTGCAGAACATGGGCGCCAGGACCAACGTACTCATCGCCGACTACCAGGTCATCACCGACCGCGACACCACCGAGCACATCCAGGACAACGTGTACAACATGGTCATGGACTACCTTGCCTGCGGCATCGACCCCGACAAGACCATGATCTACGCGCACTCCGCCGTGCCCGCAGCCAACCAGCTCATGCTGCCGTTCCTGTCGCTGGTCTCCGAGGCCGAGCTGGCGCGCAACCCCACGGTCAAGGCCGAAATGGAGGCCTCGGGCCACGAGCTCACCGGCCTTCTGCTCACCTACCCGGTGCACCAGGCCTGCGACATCCTGTTCTGCAAGGGCAACGTGGTGCCCGTCGGTCGCGACCAGCTACCGCACATCGAGCTTACCCGCACCATCGCCCGCCGCTTTAACAACCGCTACGGCAAGGTGTTCCCCGAGGTCGATGCGCTGCTGTCCGAGACCCCGCTGCTGCCGGGCCTGGACGGTCGCAAGATGAGCAAGAGCTATGGCAACGCCATCAATATTTCGATGACCGCCGAGGAGACGGCCAAACGCATCAAGAAGAGCCAGACCGACTCTGAGCGCATGATCACGTTCGATCCCGAGAACCGCCCCGGCGTGTCCGGTTTGCTTTCGACGGCCGCCATCTGCACCGGTCGCTCCGAGGTCGAAATTGCCGAGGAGATTGGCATGGGCGGCTCCGGCCAGCTCAAGAAGTACGTGACCGAGGCCGTCAACGAGTACTTCGCACCTATCCGCGAGCGTCGCCAGCGCTACGAGAACGATCTGGATTACGTGAAGGACGTGCTGCACGAGGGCAACCGTCGCGCCAACGAGATCGCCGAGCAGACCCTGGCCGAGGTTCAGGACGCCATGGGCATGGTGTACTAGACCGATTTGCTGGCTTGAGCTTTCGATTGCTTTAGGGCGGGCGCTACGGCGTCCGCCTTTTTTGGAGCCGGACCGCTTCGGCTCCGTCCATCGCACCCCCTCGACAAACAGGAACAGGCCCGCCGGCAGCTAGTTGCCAGCAGGCCTGTTCCCGAAGTACACCGTTGAATCGCACAGAGGGGAGGAATGCGAATCAAACTCAACAGGGCAGGCTTTTTCATCGCCTATTGCCTGCTCCGTTGCTGAAACCAATATAGTTCACCGTGGTTTACTTTCTGACGGCAAAGTACGCCACCACACCTTCTCCATAAGTTAGCTCTGGTAAACCTACAGCGTAAAACCACCACAAAGGGGACAGGCGCCTTTGTGGTGGTTTTTGCCACGGCAGAACCGCTAGAGCCCGGCAGGCCAGCGACAGGCGGCCAAGTCGACGTGCATGTCGTCCTTAAACGCCACACCTTCCCCTAGCAAAAGCTCACGTTGAGCATCGGGACCGCCAAAAGCGAAGCCCTCGCATATGTGCCCGTCGGCAAATACCACGCGGTGACAGGGAATCTCGCCGGGGCGCGGATTACTATGCAGGGCATACCCCACGTACCGCGCACTTCGTGGACGACCGGCAAGCAGCGCCACCTGGCCATACGTGGCGACCATCCCCTCGGGGATCTGCTCGACCACCTCGTACACCCGTTCAAAAAAGCCCTCAGACGCCATTGCTCTCTCCCTTCCACCCGGAAAAGCATAAACCACCACAACGGCTTTTGTTTTTTTTGTTGTTGTTTTTTTTTTTTTGGTTTGTTGTTGG
>UQIS01000044.1 GCA_900541245.1 uncultured Collinsella sp. | reverse complement strand
GGTTTGCTGCACGGACAGTCCTGCGCAAGACGAAGGCCACATTAAGTGGCCTTCTTTGCGTGCGGAACTCGCGACAAACCAAAACCATCTCGCCAGCCCAGCGACCATGGGGTCCCAAGGTTTTCAAAAAAGCGGTCGGCGCGCAGTGCGCCGACCGCCGATATATGGGGTCTGATGATTTTTACCAGCTAGGGCCTCTTACTCGTCTAGGAGATCCTCTGGCATATCATTGCCGTCGCCCAGGTCGACTGGGGCCTCTTCGGTGTCGACTGCGGCCTCGGCGCCCTCGCCTTCGGGTTTTTCCTTGGCTGCCGTCATGCGGGCTACGGCGCATACGCGGTCGTTGTCGTCGACGGTCATCATCTTGACGCCCTGGGTGGCGCGGCCAGTCTGGCTGATCTCATCGGTCTTGACGCGAATGACCGTCGCGCCCTCCGTCACGATGAACAGCTCGTGCTGCGGGCCCACCGTCTTCATGGCCGCGAGGTTGCCCTTACGCTCGGTCATTTGGATGGTGTAGACGCCCTGGCCGCCGCGATTCTGCTCCGGGTAGTCCGCGACCGGCGTGCGCTTGCCGTAGCCGCGCTCGGTGATGACGAACAGATCGCCGTTGCCGTTAGTGACTTCCATGCCCAGAACGCTCACGCCGTCCTTCATACCGATACCGCGAACGCCGCTGGTATCGCGGCCGGTGGCGCGCACCTGCTCCTCGGAGAACATGATCGCCTTGCCCGCGGTGGTAGCCAGGATGATCTTGTCACCCTCGCGCACGCGGCGCACGTTCAGCAGCGCGTCGTCGTCACGCAGGTTGATAGCGATCAGGCCGTCGCGACGGCTGCGGTCGTATGCGCTCATCACGGTCTTCTTGACCATGCCGCTCTTGGTGGCAAACATCAGGTACTCGTTGGCCGGGAACTCGCGGCAGCTGATGACGCTCGCGATCTTCTCGCCCTCCTCGAAGGGCAGCAGGTTGACGATCGCGGTACCGCGCGCCTGGCGCGTACCCACCGGCAGCTCGTGCACCTTCAGGCGATAGACCTTGCCCTTGCTCGAGAAGAACAGCACGTACTCGTGCGTGGACGCGATGAACATCTCGTCGATAACGTCGTCCTCTTTGAGGTTGACGCCCGACACGCCCTTGCCACCGCGCTTCTGGGCACGGTAGGCGGCCACCGGAATGCGCTTGACATAGCCGGTGTGGGTGATGGTCACGACCATGTCCTCGTCGGCGATGAGGTCCTCGACATCCAGGTCCTTCTCAACCTGGCTGATCTCGGTGCGGCGCTTGTCGCCGAACTTCTTGGAGATCTCGCGCATCTCCTCCTTGATGACGCCCAGGATCTTCTCCTCATGCGCCAGCAGGTCCTCGTAGTAGGCGATGGCGCGGCGCAGGCCGTCCAACTCTTCTTGGATCTTGTCGCGCTCCAGGCCGGTCAGGCGGCGCAGCTTCATCTCGAGGATGGCCGTGGTCTGCTCGGGCGTAAAGCCAAAGCGCTCGATCAGGCGGCTGCTGGCCTCGGAGTCGGTCTGCGAGGAGCGGATGATGCTAATGACCTCGTCGATATGGTCGAGGGCCATCAAGTAGCCCTCAAGGATATGCGCGCGGGCCTGGGCCTTTTTAAGGTCGAAGCGGGTGCGGCGAGTGACGACGTCGACCTGGTGGTCGATGTAGTGCTGCAACATCTCGCGCAGGCTCAGGCATTTGGGCACGCCGTTGACGAGCGCCAGGTTGTTGGCGCCAAAGGTCGTCTGCAGCGAGGTGTACTTATACAGATTGTTGAGTACGACCTGCGGAATGACGCCCTTCTTGAGCTCGATGACCAGACGGATGCCCTTCTGGTTGGACTCATCGCGCATATCCGAGATGCCCTCGATGCGTTTGTCGTTGACGAGCTGGGCGATCTTCTCCTGCAGGGTGCCTTTGTTGACCATGTAGGGAATCTCGGTAAAGACCAAGCGGCTGCGGCCGGTCTTGGTGGACTCCACATGTGCCTTGGCGCGCACGGTAATGGAGCCGCGGCCGGTCTCGTAACTCTGCTTAATGCCGGCGCTGCCCATGATGATGGCGCCGGTGGGGAAGTCCGGACCGGGCATGATCTGCATGAGCTCGTCGACGGTGGCGTCGGGGTTGTCGATCAGGTAGCAGGTGGCCTCGATCGCCTCGGTGAGGTTATGCGGGGCGATGTTGGTGGCCATGCCGACGGCGATGCCCTGGCTGCCGTTGACCAGCAGGTTGGGGAAGCGCGCAGGCAGCGCCACGGGCTCGGCGAGCGATTCGTCGTAGTTGGGCTGCCAGTCGACGGTATCCTTCTGCAAGTCACGCAGCAGTTCCATGGCGGGCTTTGCCAGACGGCTCTCGGTGTAACGCATGGCCGCCGCGCCGTCGCCGTCGATGTTGCCGAAGTTACCGTGACCGTCGATGAGCGGCGTGCGCATGGAGAACCACTGCGCCAGGCGGACCATGGCCTCATAGACCGCGAAGTCGCCATGCGGGTGGTACTTACCGATAACTTCGCCGACCGTCCAGGCCGACTTCTTGTGTGGGCGGTTGGGGTAGATGCCGCTCTCGTTCATCGCGTACAGAATGCGGCGGTGCACCGGCTTTAAGCCATCGCGCACGTCCGGCAGGGCGCGCGCCGTGATGACCGACATCGAATACTCGATAAACGACTGCTTCATCTCGCGACCGAACTCCGAAATCTGGAGCTGGCCGCCATTGATATCCTCGCCGGCCGAGGCGCCGCGATCGACTTCGCCAAAGCTCTCCTCGAGCTCGCCGTCGTCGTCCTCTTCCTCGTCATCATCGGCATCGGGGTTATAGGCGTCCGGATCGCCGTCCTCGCCCTGCTCAGCACGGGCAAGCAGGCGCTTCAGATCGTCGGGCATGCCGGCGTCGCCGGCCTCGCCCATACCCTCATTGTTGTTGATATCGTCTGCCACGTTACCTCCTCTTAAGCATCAAGGAATCGTGCATCATGTGCGTGCTTCTCAATGTACTCGCGGCGATAGCCGACCTCGGAACCCATCAGCTCGCGCACGGCGCGGTCCGCCACCACGGCGTCCTCGATCGACACACGCTGCAGGATGCGGGTCTTGGGATCCATCGTCGTCGAGGCAAGCTGCTTGGGATCCATCTCGCCCAGACCCTTGTAGCGCTGGACGGTATAGCCCTTGCGCTTTTTGGTGATCTTGCCGTCCTTGGCCTTGCCGTCCTCGTCGTTATCGTCGGGGTTCAGGCCCAGGCCCTGGATGGTGTCGCGCAGGATCTCGTCTTCGGGCTGGCGGCCGTTGGGATACACGTAGTGGATCTTGTTGCGCACCTTAATGCCAAAGATGGGCGGGCAGGCAACATAGACGTACCCGGCATCGATCAGCGGACGCATGTACTTGTAGAAGAACGTCAGCAGCAGGATGCGGATATGTGCACCGTCGACGTCTGCATCGGTCATGATGATGATCTTGTGGTAGCGCGCCTTGGTGATATCGAAATCGCCGCCGTCGCCGGCACTCGTCGTGACACCGCAGCCGATCGCGGTAATCAGCGACTGGATGGTGTCACTCGAGAACGCGCGATGGTCACCAACGCGTTCGACGTTCAAAATCTTGCCGCGCAGGGGCAGAATCGCCTGGATGTCTCGGCGACGGCCGTCCTTGGCCGAACCGCCTGCCGAGTCGCCCTCTACGATGAAGAGCTCGGTCAGCTCGGCATCGCGCACCGAGCAGTCGGCGAGCTTACCGGGCAGGGACGCCGTCTCGAGCAGGCTCTTGCGACGGGTCGCTTCGCGCGCCTTGCGGGCGGCATTGCGCGCCTTGCAGGCCTGTTGCGCCTTCTTGACGATCTCGCGAGCGGGCTTAGGGTGCTCCTCGAGGTAATCGGCAAGGCCGTCGGTCACGATCTTGAGCGTGAGCGCGCGCATATAGGAGCTGCCGAGCTTGGCCTTGGTCTGGCCCTCAAATTGCGGGTCGGGCAGCTTGACCGAGATAACGGCCGAAAGGCCCTCGCGCACATCGTCGCCGGTCAGGTTGGCGTCTTTTTCCTTGAGCAGGTTCTGCTTGCGCGCGTAATCGTTGATCACGCGGGTGAGCGCGGTGCGGAAGCCCTCAAGGTGCATGCCGCCCTCGGGGGTGTAGATGTCGTTGGCAAACGACATGACGTTCTCGCCGTAGCCGCTATTCCACTGCAGGGAAACCTCGACCTCGCCCATCTTGGTCACAGGCGCGTCCGGGTCCGATTTGCCCTCAATGTAGATGGGCTCCTTAAAGGCCTCGGGGACGTCCTTGCCCTCGTTGAGGAACTTGACGAAGTCGATGATGCCGCCCTCGTAGCAAAACTCCTCCACGTGGGGAGTCGCCTCGCGCTCGTCGGTCAGCACGATCTTGAGGTTCTTATTGAGGAACGCCGTCTCCTGCAGACGGTTGTGCAGCGTATCGAAATCGTAGATGCAGGTCTCGAAGATCTCGTCGTCGGGCCAGAAGGTGACGGTGGTGCCCGTCGAATCCGAGGTGCCCACGACCTCCATCTTCTTGACGGTCTTACCGCGCGAGAACTCCATCTCGTAGGTGTTGCCGTCGCGACGAACCTGAACGACCACGCGCTTGGACAGTGCGTTGACGACGGAGATGCCAACGCCGTGCAGGCCGCCCGAGACCTTATAGGCCGAGTTATCGAACTTACCGCCGGCGTGCAAGATCGTCATGACGACCTCGAGCGTCGGGATCTTTTTAACAGGGTGCTCGTCGACGGGGATGCCGCGCCCGTTGTCGACGACCGTGATGGAGTTGTCGGCGTGGACCGTCACCTGGATCTCGGTGCAGAAACCGGCCATGGCCTCGTCGACGGAGTTGTCAACGATCTCCCACACCAGGTGATGCAGACCGCTGGCGCTCGTCGAGCCGATATACATGCCCGGGCGCTTACGAACGGCCTCGAGACCTTCGAGAATCTTAATCTCGCCGCCATCGTAATCGTTTTCGTTTGCCACACGTCCTCCTTCAGTCAAGAAAATGTGTACAGCCTTACTAGTTTATCGTAAAAAAATACCCTCGGGAACGAGGGTATTTGGCTCTACAAGGCCACCAGATGCGATTTAAGGCTCTTTTTTGCTTTGCACGCCCTTGGCCCACTCGGCGCTGGCTCTCATGGCGTTCTCGAGGGCCTCGCGCAGTTTTTGGTCTTCGATGGGCGCCACTTGGCACTCAATCTCGGTGCGCTCGGCCTCACTGAGGTCGGCGTGCGGAGCCGGCGGGCGCTCAGTTGTCGCCGGGCGCAGGCGCTCCTTGGCGGCGGGCGGCGTGTGACCGGGCGCGGTGGTTTTGAACACCAGGCCGTCCACATGCGCACCGGCGCGCTCCATGCGCGCGCGGATGATCTCGCGCAACAGCGTCATTTCCTGTGTCCACGAGGGCGAATCGAGATATACCAGCAGCTCATTGGACTCGGGCAGGTAGCGCAGACCCGTCACATGCCGCCCCTCGCGCGTGCCCGAGCACACCGCGTTCCACGCGCGATAGACCGCACGAGATTCCTCTGCAGCCTCCATCTGCGCACGGCGCTCAGGTGTCGCGGCCGCCAGGATGCGCTGGCGCTCTGCGTTCAAAAACCCACTGAAGGCGACCGTCTCGCTCTCGCGCTCGTAATTAGCACGTCTCACCCATGCTCACCACCTTGGCTCGATCAAGCAGGTCATCGGTAAAGTATCCCAGGTTGGTCGTGGTTATGACCGCCTGGATATCATCGCCGATCAGCCGCAGAAAAGCACCGCGGCGCTCGCCGTCGAGCTCGCTCATCACGTCGTCCAGAAGCAACAGCGGAGCAGTACCCAGAACATCGCGAGCCACGGCCACCTCGGCCACCTTCCAGGACAGTACCAACGTTCGCTGCTGTCCTTGGCTGGCAAATGAACGAGCGGAGCGACCCGCCACGGTAAATTCAATCTCGTCGCGATGCGGTCCCACCAACGTCACGCCGCGGCGAATTTCCTCGTCGGCGTGCTCATCAAGGGCGGCCAGCATGCGCTCGTACGCCCAGCCCTTCAGCTCTTCGCGATCCTCGACCTGGGGCAAATCCCCCAGCGTGGACGCATAGGACACGTTGGCGGCTTCACCGGACGCCACTTGCCCGTAGGCAGTGTGCACATGGCCCGCCAGCCGGTCGAGCAGGGCCAACCGGTGCACGAGCAGGGCCGAGCCCGCGCGGGCAATCGAATCGTTCCACGCGCCGAGCATCTCGCGGCAGCACCAGGTCTCCTTGAGCAAGGCGTTACGCTGGGTCACGCAGCGCCCATAGGCGCTCGCAAGATCGGCATAGCGTGCGCTCAGCTGCATGCCAAAGTCATCGAGGGCGGCGCGGCGCACACTGGCGCCTCGCTTAACCATGTCCAGATGGTCGGGGCAAAACAGCACACTCGGCAGAACGCCGCGCACACCGGCGGCAGAGCATCTCTTGCCGTTGCGGCTAAACGAGCGCTTACCGTCCTCCGCGCTCAATCCCATATCAAGTACGCGGCCGTCGCCCTCGAGCCTCAGCTCGGCCTTGCACGAGCCCACGCCGTCATGGACGAGCTCGGCTGCGGTCGGATGCCTAAACGAGGCGCCGCTCGTCAGCAGCTGCAGCGCCTCTATGAGATTGGTCTTTCCCGCCGCGTTGGGTCCCGCAAGTATCGTCACGCCCTCGTCTAGGGCAAGGCGATAACTATCGAAGCTGCGGTAGTGTACGACGGAAAGATCGCGGGCGAATATGGTCATAGGGCGGCTGCTAGATGCGGACCGGCATGACCAGGTACAGGTAGTTGATCTTGTCGTAGGACTTGAAGATGCCCGCCTGCGAGTAGCTCTTGAGCTCCAGCGTGATCTCCTTCTCCTTGGACAGGGCATTGAGGCAGCCGAAGATATAGTGGTAGTTGAAGGCGATGGTACCCGACTCGCCCTCAGCCTCGACATCGATCGTCTCCTGCGCAAGGTCCTGGTCATTGGAAATGGAGGACAGGCCCATCTGCCCGTTCTCGACATCGATCTCGAACTTGACAGCGGGGTTGGCGCTCGCGATAACGGCCACGCGCTTGAGGGCGGCGTTAAAGGCGGCGACGTCGATCTTGACGCTCGTCACGCACGAATCGGGGATGAGCTGCTTGTAGTTGGGGTACACGCCCTCGATGCGGCGCGACACGTAGGTGGTGTTGCCAGCCTCGAAGACAACTTGGGTGTCGGTAGCCCCGATCATGATGGTCGCCTGGCTGGCCATGATGTTCAGCGCGTCGTTAAAGGCGTCGGCCGGAACGTTGAGCTCAAAGGAGCCTTCGAGGGTCGAGGTCTCGACCTGCGTATCGCACACGGCCAAACGGAAGGAATCGGTCGCCACCAGGCGCACGGTGTTGTTCTCGACTTTCATGTGCACACCGCCCAGGATGGGGCGAGCCTTGTCGGTCGAGGTGACGCGCCATACGCGCCCGACCATTTCGGACAAGATATCGGTCGGCAGCTCCACGGCGCTCTCGATGGCATAGGCCGGAAACTCGGGGAAGTCATTGGCATCGAGCGTGTTCAGCCTAAAAGAGCTCTTCTCGCAACCAATCAGCACCTGGCGCTCGGACAGCTCAAAGGTGACCGGGGCATCGGGGAGGGTCTTGGTGATATTGGAGAGCATCTTACAGGGGATAACCATCTCGCCCTCTTCTTCGACATGCGCCGCGATGCGATGACGGATCGAGATGGTGTAGTTAGAGGTCTGGAATTCCAAGATGCCGTCTTGCGCCTTGACGAGCACGCCCGACAGGATGGGAAGGGTGGATGCCGAAGCGACACCCTTCATAACGACGCCGATGGCTTGTGTGAGCGAGCTCTGGCTGACGGTGAACTTCATCTTTTAATACCTTTCTATAGATATAAATATCTTAATAATAGTAATAGCACTGACGAAACTGTTGATTATTCCCAAAGACGCAGGTCAGACCCAGAAAGAGAATCGACAGCAACCTGTGTGCAACAGGGGTGGTTTTCCACGTTCAAAATCTGCGCAAAACTTTTCATCACCGCGGGTTGGGTTTTAGACACCTTATGCCCGTGGTTTCGACAAGTTTTCAACAGGTGTCTCTATTTCCCTACGAGCGCAGTGTAATTTTATCGCGCAGCGACTTGAGGTCTTCGGTGACGGTGCGGTCTTCCTGGATCATCTTCTGGACCTTTTTGTAGCTCGTGCTGACGGTCGAGTGGTTGCGGTTGCCAAATTCGGCGCCCACCGCCGTGGTCGTCATTTCGCACATCTCGATGGCCAGGTAGATAGCGATATGGCGTGCTTTGGCGATATTGGCGTTGCGACGCGGGCCGATGAGCTCCTCGTGTGTCACGCCGTACTGCTCTTCGATGACGGACTGAACCGTCTGGACGTTGATCTTTTTGGCCGATGTGTCGAAGTACTGGCTGGCGATGGCGTCGATATCGTCAAAGGTGAGCTCTCCGCCCTCGCGCTCGCGGTCGCCCGCCTCGCCGGCGCAGCGCTCGCAAAAGCTCTCGAGTTCGCGGATGTTGGTGCCCGAGACCTCGGCCATGTGTTTAAAGTGCTCGTCGGTCAGGTGCCCGCCGTCGCCCCCATAGGCCGCCAGCAGTGAGTCGTCGCCCGCCTCGGGAGCGGCGACGATGGTGTTCTCGTAATAGCGCTGCAAGATCTTGTATTTCATCTCGTAGCTGGGCTCTGCGACCAGGCAGAGCATTCCGGCGTTGAAGCGGCTGGTCAGACGCTCGTCCATGCTCAGGTCCTTGGGGGCGCGGTCTGCCGCGATGACGACCTTCTTGTTGTTGCGGATGAACTCGTCCATGAGCTGGAAAAAGTAGTCCACACTCGCGCGCTTGCCGATGATGTTTTGGATGTCATCGATGATGAGCACGTCCACGCCGTGGTACGCCTGCATGATGGGGGCGTTGCTCTTCTTTTGACGGTCGAACTCGGTCATCAGGTCGTCCAGATATGCCTGGGAGTTGGCATACTTGACCTTGATCTCGGGCGACTTCTCGGCGAGCTCGTTTTTGATGGCGAGCAGCAGATGGGTCTTGCCCAGCCCCGATTTGCCATAGATGAACAGGGATGTGCATGTGCCGCGCTCGTCCGCGAGGGCGGCAAACTTGAGTGCCGAGCGATAGGCATGGCTGTTCTCGGGGCCGTAGACAAAGTTCTCAAAGGTAAATTTTGAGTTCGCGGCGAGCGGGGCTCCATCCGTATTCTGCTCGGCCGGCACGGTCGGTGCTGGCATGGGTGAAGCGAGGGCCGCAGCTTGCGTGGATTTAGTCGGCGCTCCGCCCTTCATCTGGTTCATCATGCGACGAAAATCGTCGGCCGAGAGCGTGTTCTTGATTGCAATGCCCGAATCCGCGCCCGCCGCTGCGTCGTGAGCGATGGGCATGTGCGTGACGGGTGCGTTCGTTGACGTCGCCGCCGCGCTCGTCAACGGTGCCATTGTTTCACGGGAAACATCGCTGTGCTGGTGCTCGATTGTCGGCACATCGCCTGCGGAGGCCGGCACCGCCGGGGAAGCAGCGGGAGCCGTGGCGGGCGCCGTGGCGGCAGCGGATTCCGCTGCGGCGCCTTGCGGTGCCACGATGTCGAGAGCAATCGGTGCAAAGGCGATTTCTTCCAGATAGGCCTCAATAGTCGGCTGATGCTTTTTGAGCTGCGCGATGGCAAAGCGCGAGGGGGCCTCGATCGTGAGCGTATCTTCGGTCAGGCTTATAGCGCGCGATTGCCCCAGCATGTTGATGAGGCGTGCATCTTGACCGTCGCGCTGGCAAAAGGCGATGGCATCCCCCAGGATGATGCTTGCTTCCTCGTCCACTGTCTCTCCCGTTCTTTAGCTCTGAGCTCGCACGCGAGCGGCGCCGAGTTCGGTCAGATGGTATTTCTGGCCATGCTTGATGACCAAGCCGGCCTGCGCCAAGTCATTGAGCGTGCGTGACCAAGTGGGGGCCGAGTTTCCAAACGCCCTCGCAAGATCGGTTGCGCCGCACGCTTGATTTTGCGCCAGATAGCCTAGCGCGGCGTTGCCGCGATCGCTTACGAACACGTCCGGTTGTGGCTGTGCATACCGATTTACTGCATTAGGATACATCATTTGAGCTGCTGGTTGTTGAGAACTCTGCGTCGGCGGCATTTGCTGTTGAAAACTTTGAGGCCACTGTTGGTAAGGCTGCGGAGGCGTCTGCTGGGCCCAGGGGTTGTACTGCTGTTGCGGCATCTGCTGGTACGGCTGCTGATATCCCTGCTGGTACTGCTGCGGGAACTGCTGGCCATACCCCAGTGGCGGCATCTGCTGATATGGATATCCCTGTTGGTACGGCTGATAGCCCATTTGCTGGCCACCCGTCGCCTGCTGCATTGCTGCTGCATCCTGATCAGCCAGCGGCATGGCCTCTGGCATGTTTGGCGGCATCGACATAGATGCCGCCTGGGGTTCTTGTGTGGGAAGCATTCCGGGCTGCTGCATCTGTCCCACGGGGGGCTGCATCTGCTGCGTTGCCACGGGCTGCTGCGCAAAAGCTCCCGGCAGGGGATATGTGGGCTGCTCCGTCTCGGGCCGCACGGCAGCGCCGCGTCCGCCGGCACGCTCGATTTCCTGCACGCGTTTAGGGTTCAGGCTTACCGTAACCACGGTGCCGTTGCCCATGTTGTCCTCGATGGATACGGCACCGCCGGCGTTTTCCAAATACTCCTTCACCATGGGAAACCCTGCTCCGGTTCCACGGATATAGCGCTTCATCTTGCTGTTTGCGCTGGTAACGCCAAAGTCGAAAGCACGTTCCTTGTCGTCGATGCCGGGTCCTTGGTCAGCAAAGCGGATGGTGTCTCCGCCGTCCAGAATCGAGATGATGGGCTCGGCAAAGTGTGCGTGGATAAAGTTTTCGACAATCTCGCGGATGACCATGAGCGAGATATGGCCACCTTGTTCTTTCATGCACTGGTAGACGGTGTTGGTCGTCTCTTCCAAATACGTGCGGACATCTTGCGGATCAATGACGATCACCCGCGGTGTCGACAGCATGTCGTCATAGACGGCGATGCGCGCGGCGTACATGGCTTTTGGCGCCTGCGTGGTCGTCTGCTCGCCTTCCGCACGCTCTTCGCGCACGCCGGTGATGTGCTCGTTGTCGGGTGCCGGGTCTCCGGAATCGACCATGGTGTAAAAGTCGTCAGACATGCCGCTCGCAATCTTTCAAAAGGTTTCGAACAAATAGTAGCTCACCGTGCAACGTTTCTCATCTTTCGACAACTTTTCAAAACTTGTTGAAAACTTTGGAAAACGGGTGAAAAGTTCTCAACATTGCCAACATGACCTGTTGAAAACTCGATGAAATATCGTGAAAGGTTGCCATGAGGCGCAAATTTCGGTTGTGCTTATGGGGGAACCGTGTGAACTGCGCAACCTTTTACCTTTGATTTCTTGACATTTGAACATTGATTTCCCTACAATCTTCAAGCTCACGTGTCTATATCTGCGTCCGCGTCCCCGCGGACACTCGAAATGCAGCAGGAGGAACTTAAGATGAAGCGTACGTATCAGCCTAATAAGCGTAAGCGTGCCAAGACCCATGGCTTCCGTGCCCGTATGGCCACTAAGGGTGGTCGTGCCGTGCTCGCCCGTCGTCGCGCCAAGGGCCGCAAGCGTCTCACTGTCTAGCAGCGATACACACATCTCGCATGAAGACTATTAAGTCTCGGCAAGATTTCGAGCATGTGTTCAGTCAGGGGCGTCGTTTCAATCACCCTCTGATTCGAATGACCATATGTGAATCGGTTGGCGAAGGCGACTCCGGAAGGGTCGCCTTCGTTGGTGCTAAGCGACTCGGTTGTGCCGTCGTGCGCAACCGATCTAAGCGTGTGATGCGCGAGGCCGCCCGCAGCTGCGGATTTCCCGTTGCGGGTTATGACATCATCTTGTTCGCAACTCCCAAGACGAGGGTTTCCTCGCCGCAGGAGATGGACAAGGCGTTGCGTTCGCTTATGAAGCGCGCCGGCGTTGCCGGGGAGGAGCGATGAGCAATCACGTTTTGCGACGTGTTGCCATCGCTCCTATTCGCATATATCAACAGGTTATTTCGCCCTTATTGCCTGACGCCTGCATTTATTACCCAACGTGCTCGCAATACGCCGTCCAGGCGATTGAGAAGCACGGTGTTTTGAGAGGCTGCTGGCTTGCCGTGAGGCGCATCGCTCGCTGCAATCCCCTGCACGTCGGCGGTTATGACCCTGTGCCCTAGCGGGCACTCGCTATCGGAGGAAAACTTACATGTGGGATTGGATCGTTAACATCCTTTTCGAGCTGCTCAAGCTCATCCAGACCTTTGCGGTCGACTGGGGCCTGTCCATCATCATCCTGGTGGTCATCATCCGTCTGCTGCTGACGCCGCTCATGCTCAAGTCGACCAAGTCGACGGCTCGCATGCAGGTGCTGCAGCCCAAGATGCTCGAGATCCAGGAGCGCTATGCCGACGATCCCCAGCGTCAGGCCGAGGAGATGCAGAAGTTCTACAGCGAGAACAAGTTCAACCCCATGGCTGGCTGTCTGCCGCTGCTGATTCAGATGCCTATCCTGTTCGCCCTGTTTACATTGCTGCGCAACCTGCCGCAGTACTTTAACGACGGCACGTTCTCGTTCTTCAACATCCTGCCCGACCTGACCACCACGCCGAGCGCTTCCTTTGCCGATGGCTTTATGGTTGCACTGCCTGCGCTGGTTTGCCTGATTCTCTTCGCTGTCTTGACCCTGATTCCGCAGCTGTATATGTCCCGCAATCAGACCGGTCAGCAGGCCCAGAGCATGCGTATGATGGCCGTTGTCATGACCGTCATGATGCTTTGGATGGGCTGGACCCTTCCCGTTGGTGTTCTGCTGTTCTACGACGTCTCGTCTGCTTGGCAGGTTATCCAGCAGATTTTTGTGACGCAGAAGGTCATCGACAAGGCGAAGGCCGATGAGGAGGAGCGTCTTAAGAACGCTCCGCTGCAGGTTGAGGTCACTCGTCGCGAGAAGAAGCCGCGCCCGCACAAGAAGAAGTAGTGGGATATCAATCTTATTTAGGTACCTAACTTTTGGAGTACGTTATGTCTGAAGAGATCATCGAGGATATGCTTGAGGAGGTTGTCCCGCAGGTCGCGGGCGATTATCCCGAGATTGCACAGCGCTACAAGGCTGGTGAAGAGCTGACCGATGAGGAGCTCGACACCATTGCCGATGTTGCGATTTCCATCCTGCGTTCCATCCTTTCGCACTTCGATGCCGCCAACTCTCCTATCGATGAGTATGAGGGCGACGAGGGTGAGCTGATTTTGGATGTAACGGCTCCCGACCTTGCTGTTCTCATTGGCCGTCATGGTCGCACCCTTGATGCCCTTCAGGTTATGTTCTCTTTGCTGGTGAGCCGTAAACTTGGCTTTAGGTATCCGGTTGTAGTGGACGTAGAGGGATACAAGAGTCGCCGTCAGGACAAGGTTGCTTCCATGGCTCAGTCTGCTGCCGAGCGTGCCATCCGCACTCATAAGAGTGTTTCGCTTCCGTCCATGAATGCCTACGAGCGTCGACTGGTTCACATTGCACTTCGTGGCAATGATGCCGTCGATACTCATTCTGAGGGTTCTGACCCTGATCGCCATGTGGTGATTGTTGCTCGATAATCTACTCGAGCTTATGCTAAGGGGACGTGGTTTCCACGTCCCCTTTTTTTGTCAAAAGTTCTCGATACACTGATTTTTGTCAGAAAGGAGCTTTCGTTGTTAGTACTTACTGATCAGCAGGCTGACGAGATGTTGTGTCGTCTAACTTCCTATTGCAAAGAGTATTCCTTGAGCGTAACTGATGTTGAGCTGAGGAAATGTATTCAGCATTTGGATTTGGTTCTAGATACAAATAAGACAACCAATCTCACTCGTATTCTCAACGTAGAAGATGCTGCAGTACTTCATATCCTCGACTCACTTGTTTTACTCCCCTATATCAATAAGGCTCCTGAGGGAGCTTTGCTCGATATGGGTACAGGTGCGGGCTTCCCTGGTATTCCGTTAACCATAGCCACGCATCGTATAGCTACTTATATTGACTCTGTTTGCAAGAAGGTTGATGCAGTCAATTCCTTTGTGCATGCTCTTGGATTGAAACATGCTCATGCGGTTCATGATCGTCTTGAAGAATATGCTCGAAGCCATAAGAAGCAGTTCTCTGTCGTAACCGCCCGCGCACTGGCCCCTTTACCGATTCTTGTTGAGTATGCGGCGCCGTACCTCAAGGATGGAGGGCTATTTGTTATCACCAAGGGCAATCCTTCGGATGAGGAGCTTGCTTCTGGCATGTCAGCAGCAAAGATTTGCGGCTTCACTTTGCTTCTGAATGACGCTATCGATTTGCCTGAGGGCCTGGGCCACAGGGAGTTCATTGTTCTTAAGAAGGGTCATCCAGCATCCGTTTCATTGCCTCGTGCAAATGGCATGGCAAAGAAGAATCCGCTTGCCTAGATGTTTCACGTGAAACATAATGGATACTAACAACTTGCAGTGTTTCACGTGAAACATGGCGGTTGATATCGAATCGGAATGTTTCACGTGAAACATCCTCCGTTTGACAGCTTTAATACACACCAGGAGGGACCGTGGGATTTCGCGACGTTAAGCGTTCTAAGAGCGCAAAAGACACGCGTATCATTGCAATTATCAATCAAAAAGGCGGCGTCGGTAAGTCAACGACGGCTGTAAACCTTGCAGCAGCACTGGGTGAGCAGGGTCGTAAGACACTGATTGTCGATTTTGATCCGCAGGGAAACAGCACCAGTGGATTCGGAATTGAAAAAGAAGACCTTGATCACTGCATCTATGATGCATTGTTGAACGATGTGCCGGCAGAATCGCTTGTTCTTGATACAAATTGTAAAAAGGTATTCGTTATTCCGGCTACAATTCAACTTGCAGGCGCGGAAATTGAGCTTGTAAGCGCAATTGCTCGTGAAACCCGCCTCAAAGATTTGCTTGAGCCGATTCAGGACGAGTTTGACTTTATTTTCATTGACTGTCCTCCTTCGCTCGGTCTGCTTACTATTAACGCTTTGACCGCAGCAGACAGCGTTTTGATTCCGATCCAGTGCGAATATTACGCACTCGAGGGCGTTACGAAGCTGCTTGAGTCAATGAAGATGGTCAAATCACGGCTGAACAAGGGCTTAGACACCTATGGTGTGCTTATGACCATGTATGACTCGCGTACTTCACTATCGAATCAGGTTGTTGAGGAGGTTCAATCGTACTTTGGTGATAAGGCGTTTAAGACGCTAATCCCCCGTACGGTTAAAATCTCCGAAGCTCCGTCTTTTGGAGAACCGGTAATTACCTATGCACCTCAAAATAAGGGTGCAAAAGCGTATATGAACCTTGCAAAAGAGGTGATCAAGCGTGCCTAGTGTAAAGAAACGTGGTGGATTGGGACGCGGACTCAATGCTTTGGTCTCAGAGGCCGAGTATGAGACCGGTGGTTCGGCTGCATCGGCTTCAAATGCCGCATCTGAAACGAAACTACCTATTGAGGATATCGTTCCCAACCCTAATCAGCCGAGAATTCACTTTAACGAAACTGAACTTCGCGAGTTGAGCGAGTCAATCCAAGAACATGGTGTTTTGCAGCCTCTTTTGGTTCGCAAGCATGGAAACGGCTATGAGATCATCGCTGGTGAGCGTCGTTACCAGGCGTCGAAGCTTGCTGGTCTTGAGGAACTGCCTGTCATCATTAAAGATGTTAATGATGAAGAGATGCTGGCTCTTGCTCTTATCGAAAACCTTCAGCGTTCTGATCTGAATCCCGTCGAAGAGGCTAA
>UQIS01000043.1 GCA_900541245.1 uncultured Collinsella sp. | reverse complement strand
CGCTCCCTTCCACCTGCAAATGCATCTACCTCCTCTTTGGCGCCTGGCCTTTTTGTGGTGGTTTATGGCAGGTCGGTTAGTTGGCGGGCTGGAAGAAGGCTACGGCGACGGCGCCGGGGCCTACGTGGGTGCCGATGGTGGCGCCGATGGTGTGAACGGGCAACTCGCCCTCGGTGTGGCCAGCCCACAGTGCCGCGCTGTCCTCGACATACTTCTTGAGCACCGCATCCGAAAGGCCCGTATAGCCCAGCGCCAGCGGCATGGAAAAGTCGATGCCGCCTGACTTTTCGACCTTTTGGTTCAGCAGGTTGCGGCCGTTCTTGGAACCGCGCGCCTTGCCCAACTGCACGATAAGGCCGTCCTCGACAGCCACCACGGGCTTCACGTTGAGCAGCGTGCCCACGGCGCCGGCCGCAGCAGATAGACGACCGCCGCGAACCAGGTACTCCAGCGTCTCGAGCAGGCCGATGACGACCACGCGGTCACGGACGGCCTCGACGGCCGCCGCGATCTGGGCCGCACTACGGCCCTCGTCCACCAGGCGCAGGGCATACTCGACCAGGACACGCTCACCCAGAGTGACGTTGTTGCTATCCACCACGTACACGTCGCCGCCCGGCGCCTCGGCAAGTGCGGTACGGGCACTCTGATTGGTGCCCGAAAGCTTAGCGCCCACGGTAATAATCACAGCCTCATCGCCGGCATCACGCGCCTCGGCAATAGCCTGCGAAAACGCGTACGGGTTGACCTGGCCGGTCTTGGGCAGCTCATCGCGCTCCACGAGCATCTCGTAAAAGCGCTGGTGATCGATGTCGACGCCATCCATGTACACATCGGTGCCAAAGGTGACGGACAGCGGCAGAACACGCAGAGCGGGGTGCTCAGCCGGCGACATATCGCTCGCGGAATCGGTAATAATACGAATGGACATAGCGAATCCTTTCTTTCGCGGACCTCTCGCGGGGAATTTTGACAGCAATGCCCCGGCACGGCATACGCACTCAAACGGGACTATGCAGTTGTTAATTGGAAGCAAATGCCTTGGCGGCCTTAGATCTCGCGCAGGGTGTTGAGAATCGTGCGCAGCGACGCATACATCTGCTCGCGCTGCTCCACACCCATAGCCTTACCGGTGGTATCGAGCACCTCGCGAATGATGCGGTCCGCCTCGCTCATGCTCTCGCCGCCCAGAGCGGTCAGGCGCACCGGAGCACGATACTTAACGGCGGCATCGCCCGAATCATCGACCTCGACGTAGCCACCCTCCTCCAGATGCGCCAGCGTACGCGAGACGGCGGCGCGGGTCACGCCTGCCATGCGAGCCAGGTCGGCGCCAGTCAGGCCGTCCTTGCTGCGCTCAAGATAGTACAGGCACATAACGTCGGAGCCCTTGAGACCCAGCCTTGCGCCCTCAGACGTCTTAATGCGCTGGATCTCCTTGTAGAGTCCGCTGATCAGTCCGACAAAGTCCTCGAAACGTGTCTCGTCGCTCTGCTGCATGGGAGACGACCGCCTTTCGCTTGCATAATGCTAACGGGTAAACATCTTAGCCGTACTTAACGGCCGGCAGCCCTGCACGCCCTATTTGTTAACCCATCAACATAAAAACCACCACAAAGAGGACAGGCACCTTTGTGGTGGTTTGGGGCATCAATAGGTTCTAGGCGCCGCTACAGTTCCACGCAAGGATTGTCGCGGGTCACAAGCGTCTTAATGACAACCGTCGCTCCCAGATAGCGCTCAAGCAGCTCGGCTAAGCGATCGATCGCAGCCTGGCAATCCCCCATCCGCTCGGGCTCCACGCACTCAATCGCCAGGAACGCATCGGCCGAATCATCGGACAGCGCCGTTCGAACGCCGTCGCGCCAGTTCCAGCAGCGGCACACGGCGCCCGCATCATCGATGTAGGCGAGCTCGCCGGGCAGCGTCGGATCGTCCGCCTCCTCGCCAAGCGGCAAGAACGCATCGCCACCGTCGGTCACCTTCAGGCGAAGGTCTCCCTCGATCGCGTGCAGATCCTCGCCTCCCACGGGCAGCGCGTAGGTCAGTGACACCGTGTTGTAAATATCCACCGCGGGCGTAATGTGGCCCACCGGCTTTCCTTTGAGCACGCGTTTGAGCAAGTTCTCGATCGAGCAGCGCGCGCCCTTTTTGGTCTTGAACAGACGATAGGCCTCGCGCCATGCCTTGACCGGCGCGTTCTCGCTGATGGTATCGCTCGTCAGGTGACGCTCCGCATCGATATTGGCGCGGTCGAGCAACGCGGCAATGGCATCCACGTCCTCCTGGGGAATCTGAGCCGCGGGCTTCATGCCCTTTACGACCACGACGCCGACCGCCGCCTGTGGAAACAGCTCCCAAAACGAATTCTCGGCAACAAAGCCCTTCATACGCTCTCCCTTCATCGTGCGCGCCCGAGTGAGGGCGCCTAAACAAAAAGCGCCCTCACAGCGGCCACCTTCAAAGTCCTACGGTGCCGCCACAAGAGCGCTTGCGCTGTCCCCATCCGGAGAAGGGGGCGATATGTCAGGCGTATTGTAACCTGAGTCATCCGCCCAAGCAAAACCACCACAAAGGTAACTGTCCCCTTTGTGGTGGTTATGGACTTGCGGCGACGCTAGTGGCGGAGTCCCAGCAAGCCGCGGCCGCGATGACGGGCCTCGGCGGACACCTGGGCGTGCGGGCCGGCGGCCTTGACGGACTCGGGAAGGTGCGAGTACTTCTTCTCGAAGTTCTCCTCGAACATCACCGCCAGGTTGTGCGCTGCCTCGTCGTAGCGCGCGGTGCTCTGCCAGTACTGGCGCGGCACCAGGATGCCGTCGGGCACACCGTGGCACGTAGTGGGAATGTCGACATTAAAGATATCGTCGTGCACAAACTCGCTGTCCTCGATGGTACCGTCGAGGGCGCGAGCGACCAGGGCGCGCGTGTAGGCCAGCTCGATGCGATGGCCCACGCCATAACCGCCGCCAATCCAACCGGTGTTGACCAGGTAGACGCGCGTGCGGCCGTCGGCGATGCGCTCGCCGAGCATCTTAGCGTAGACCATGGGGTCGAGCGGCATAAACGGCTCGCCAAACAGCGAGGAGAACGTGGGCGTGGGCTCGGTGACGCCAACCTCGGTGCCGGGGATCTTGGCCGTAAAGCCCGTCACAAAGTGATACATGGCGGCGTCGGCCGTCAGGCGCGAGATAGGCGGCAGCACGCCAAAGGCATCGCAGGTCAGGAACAGCACGACGCTGGGAGTGGTGCCCATGCCCTTGGTCCACGCGTTGGGGATATGCTCGACGGGATAGGCCACGCGCGTGTTGTGCGTGATCGAGATGTCGTCGTAGTTGGGCTTGCGGTTCTCGTCGAGCACCACGTTTTCGCAAATGGCGCCAAAACGGACGGCGTTGAAGATCTCGGGCTCGTGGAAGGCGTCCAGGCCCTCGCATTTGGCGTAGCAGCCACCCTCGATGTTGAAGATGCCCATGTCGGACCAACCGTGCTCGTCGTCGCCGATCAGCAGGCGCGTGGGATTGGCCGAAAGCGTGGTCTTGCCGGTGCCGGACAGGCCAAAGAACACGGCGGTCTCGTGCGTGACGGGATCCATGCTGGCCGAGCAATGCATGGGCAGCACGTCGTCCTCGACAGGCAGCAGGTAGTTCATGACACTGAAGATGGACTTTTTGATTTCGCCGGAGTAGCCGGTACCCGCGACCAAAATCACGCGCTCCTGGAAGTTGATGACCACGGCGGCGCTGGAGTTGAGGCCCTTGATGGCAGGGTCGCACTGGTAGCCGGGTGCCGCGAGCACGCAGAAGTCGGGCTCGCCGATGCGCGCGATTTCACGGGCGAGCGGACGGGCGAGCATTTGCTTAATGAAGAGTGCCTGGCTGGCACGCTCGCAGGCAACAAGCAGGCGACGCGTGTGGTTGCGGTCGGCGCCCGCCATGCCGCGCGTGACGAACACGTCGCGCTCGTTGAGATAGTCGACGATGCCGGCCTTGATGGCCTCATAGCTCTCGACGGACAGCGGGCGGTTGACCGCACCCCAGGCGATCTTGTCGTGAACATCGGGGGCGTCAACGATAAAACGATCGTTGGGCGAACGACCAGTGCGCTCCCCCGTCTCGATCACGAGCGCGCCATTAGAAGCCATACGGCCCTCTTTGCGACGAATAGCGTGCTCGACAAGCTCTGCCGCCGGCAGGTCCACCAGCAGACGGGATTGATTCTCGGCGGGATCTTCAACGAGCGTAATACCAAAGTTGGACAGAACTTCTGCAGGGGTAACACCAGGCATGGGGCCTCCTTTAAAAACGCGACACGTTGACGCGACGCGCACTTTACTCACGTAAAGCCCGTTGTACCCGATATGCAAAAACGTTTTTGCGGCAAGGGCGGCAAACCCGCCCAACGGTCAAAAATCGCAGGCAAGCGGCCTAGTCATTGGGGACGCTTTTAAACGACTAGTCATTGGGGACACTCTTGAACAGACAACATTCAAGGAGTGTCCCCGGATGCCGGCACTTAGGGACGTTCCCAAAGTGCCGGCACATAAGGAACGTCCCTAAGTGCCGACTACAACGGCAGGCCTTGGCCGAGCATGGCTATGGCGCTCATCAGGACCAGCATGCCGGCGGCGTAGGGCAGGACGGCGCCTAGGAGTTCGGCATCCTTACCGCGCACGAGCACGGCGGCAAGACCAATGGCGAGGGTCTGCGGCGAGATCATCTTACCGGCGGCGACGCCCAGGGCGTTCAACGCGACCATCCAGTAGTCGCTCACACCCAGCGCAGTGGCAGCCTGGCTCTGAATGGGGCCAAACAGCATGCCCGAGGACGTGCCCGAGCCGGTCACAAACGCACCAACCGCACCGATCCACGGAGCCAGAATCGGGTACAGCCCACCGGCGACGGCGATGCAGAACGCGCTGATCGAAGAGATCATGCCCGCATAGCCCATCACCTTGGCACAGCCCAGCACCGAAAGCATCGTGATCACCGTCGGCATCATCTGCTTCACAGTCGCGGCCAGCACCTCACCCATCATGCGTGGCGAAGCACCCTGAATGGCACCGCCGACAAACGCGGCCAGGAAGATCCAAACACCCGGCGTGTTAATCCACGAAAACGTAAGCGTACCGGGGTTCTCGCCGCAATACACCTGCACGTGGCTTGCAAAGGGCGCAAGCGCGGCATGCACGGCGGGCACCAGGTTGGACGTACCCAGCAGCAGTACAAAAATCAGAATGAAGCACGACCAGGCCGAAAGCGCCGATTTAACGGTGAGCTGTTCGCCGGCCTCGATATTCATATGGAAGCGTGCGTCCAGATGCCCCGACTTCTCGGCACGCATGGCAAGCGCAGCTGTCAGCGCGAGCGAAACGATGGATCCTACGACCACGGCCAGCTCGGGGCCCACAAACATGGCAACGACCAGAGCCGCGCCGACAAACGACACGCCGGAGAGCAACGCCACGCCGGCAACACCGTGCAGACGCTCGCCCACACTCGCGGCATTGCCCTGGTCATCGGCAACACGGCCCGCAACCAGCACAATAAATAGCGGCATCACCACAAAGAACGGTGCGAGCTGCACCAGCTGAACGGTCGCTAGGTGAAGGGAATCCAAACCCACCAGGTCGGCAACGGACACCGTGGGGATGCCGATGGAGCCGTAGGGCGTGGGCACGCCGTTGGCCAGCAGGCAGATGAGCACGGCAGGCACGGCCTCAAAGCCCAGGCCCGCGAGCATGCCGGCGGGAATGGCGACAGCGGTACCGAAGCCGGCCATGCCCTCCATAAAGCCACCGAAGCACCAAGCCACGAGCAGCGCCAGCAGACGGCGGTCGCTGCTGATGGAGGTGATCATGCTGCCGATCACGTCCATGGCGCCCGTACGAACGCACAGGTTATACGTGAACACCGCGGCGATGATCACCAGGACGATGGGCCACAGAGCCATCAAAAAACCTTCGAGCGAGGCGGTCGCGATCTGCGCTGCCGGCAGGTGCCACCATGCGAAGGCAAGCAAGCACGAAAGGACAAACGATCCGATAGCGGCCTTCCAAGCTGGCCATTTAAAGCACAGCAGCATCACGACCAGCCAAATAATCGGCACAAGAGCCAGTAAGAATGCGGCGACGTCCATAGGTAGAAGCTCCTTGGTACCGCGTGGGCGGCATCGGGGGTGTCACAAAACTTCAACAGGATACCGCACGTTTACCGACAAATTACAGCCGCCCGCCGAAATTATTGAACAATCCGTTCAAAAACACGAACGAACACCGTCGCGTCTATACTAAAGCGCAGCAATAGAAAGGACTCCGCTTTGAGCATCACGCCCCTCGATAGCATTCGCCGCGCCATCGCCCGCCGCAACGGCGTCTCCAACCCCGCTGCATCGAGAGACGGCGCCGCGAAGGCCCAGGGCGGCCGCATCGAGAACGGCCTCTTCCCTGCCTCGCACACTGCCGAGGAACTCGCACGCATCCAAGAGCTGAGTCAGCGCAACGCCGGCGGGCCCGATAGCAGCCAAGCCACACGTCGCCGGCGCGAACGCGATCGCAAGCCCGGCCCCGTCCGCCGCATGGTCAACGCTTGGTGGAACCGTCTGCTCGGCGCCGTCTACGGCGGCGGCTTCTCCATGCAGGAAGCGGAATACGAGGAGCACGCCACCAGTCGCGACTATCTTTGGAACACCCTGGGCACCGCCGTATGGGGCATGGCGTTTCCGCTGCTCACCATTGTGTCGACGCAGCTCGTGGGCGCCGAGGAGGCCGGCAAGTTCTCCATCGCCTTTGTTACCGGCACGCTCATCATGATCGCGTGCAACTACGGCGTGCGCAACTTTCAGGTCTCGGACATCGACGAAAAAACCTCCTTCGCCTCCTACCAGCTCAACCGTTGGCTTTGCGGAGCGCTCGCACTAGGCTGCGGCCTCACGTACAGCAGCGCACGCGGCTACGATGCGCAGATGGCCACGATCGGCCTGGGCGTCTACCTCTATAAGGTGATCGACGGCATCGCCGACGTGTACGAGGGCCGCCTGCAGCAGGCCGACAAGCTCTATTTGGCCGGCATGAGCCAAACGCTGCGTTCCGCCGGCGTCATCGCGGTCTTTAGCGTGGCACTGTTCCTCACGCGCAGCATGCCCATCGCGGCCATGGCCATGGGCATCGCCGCGATTGCCTCGCTCGTGCTGGTCACCGCCCCGCTCGCCCTGCTCGAGACCGAAAAATCACGCCGCATGAGCCTGCGCGAGGCTGGCCACCTGTTTATCCAGTGCGCCCCGCTCTTTGGCGCACTGTTCCTGTTTAACCTTATCGAGAGCATGCCCAAGTTCGTGATGGAAGGCGCGCTGGCCTACAAGTATCAGCTGTACTTTAATGCCCTGTTCTTTCCGGCGCAGGGAATTTTGTTGAGCATTGGATTTATCTATAAACCGCAGCTCCTGCGTCTGTCGAGCATTTGGGCGAATCCGCGCAAGCGTCGCCGCTTTGACCTGATTATTGTTGCCGTTATGGCGCTGATCGTGGTCATCACCGGCGTGTGCGCCGCATTTATGGCAGGTCCCGGTATTCCCCTCATGAGCTTTATGTACGGTCTCAGCTTTGAACGCTACCGTACGCTGGCGCTGCTGATGGTCGTCGCCGGCGGCGTCACCGCGGCCATCGACTTTATCTACGCCATCATCACGGTGCTGCGCCACGCTGGAGATGTCACCAAGATCTACCTGATCTGCTTTGCCGTGAGCGTGGTGCTCCCGGTGATTCTGATCAATCTGCTCGGCCTGATGGGCGCCGTCGTGAGCTACCTGGCCATCATGGCCCTACTGCTGGTACTGTTGATTATCGAGTACGCCCACATCCGCCAACGCATAGAGAGGGACCGGAATCCGTACGGCGCCTAATTGCGGCGATGGGAGAAGCTAATTTGCGGTGGAATCACCCCGGCTGGAGTCTCGTTGCGGACACGCAAAACTAAGTGAGTAGACTTTTACCGAATCCCGGACCACACCGACAAAGCACAAGTCCGTGACCAGCGGTTTTATTGAGGCAAATATGTTGGGTGCCCGGCATTTCCAAAAAAGTCTACTCACTTAGCCAGCGGGCAGCCAAATGATTATTTAATCCCCGTCCCTGAAAAATCAATTTGCGGGCAGAAGGGCAAAAGTAGTCAAAAAAGGCCCCGTCCAAAATTAGCTACCCCTTGCACCGATTATTCGCCCGGGTTGATATTCGCATAGAACTCGGCCCCGTCGTCCAGGCGCAGGATGCCCACGCGGCCAAACTCGGAGCCGGTGGCGGCAGCGCAGTCGATGTCGATGCGATCGGGCACACCAGCGGTATCCTCGCCACCCAGGCGCACAATCTGCCCGCGGCCCGATTCCTCATCGAGCCCCGCAAGACCACCGACCTCGCAATAACGCCCGAGCGACACCGTTGGCGTGTGACCGCTCACCACGACCGGGCCCTTGCCCTCGGCAGAAAGCAGCCCGGTCGACGCATCCCAATAGCCATGACGAATCCACAGCAGGTCATCGGACGACTGCACCGCGAGCATCTGCTGCAGCAGCTCGCGATCGGCACCCACCGCTCCAACGCCATCGGCACAGTCGACGCCATGCTCAAGCAAAAACGCACGCGCCGTCTTCATCTCAATACCGGCATGTACCAGCAGATACGGGCGCTCCTCGGTCTCGACCACCGCGTAGAGCGGCAGCGCGGCCATCCATCGCACGAGCTCCTCGTATGCCTCAAATTCCATGTCGTTGAGCTGCTCGCGCGTCGTCCAGCCACCGTTGATATCCCAGGTCTCGGCATCGAGCGGATCCTGGCCAATGATGGCATCGAGCATGATCTGCTCGTGATTGCCCTTGAGCACGCGGGCGTTGGGCAGCGAGCGCACGAGCTTAATAACACCGACCGGATCGGGCCCGCGATCGATCATGTCGCCCAGCACGTACAGTGTGTCGTCGGACGTCAGCGAGATCTTAGACAGGGCCTCGTCAAGCGCACGCACGTGCCCGTGAGCGTCAGATGTCACATAGATCGCCATGGTACGCCTCTCCTTGCATTGCGGCCGAAGCCCGGTGCCGCAACTAAAACTTCAAGTTGAACTTAAACGTTACCCATTGTACTCCGTTGCAATAAAGCTGGAAAGGGTTTCCGAGCAGAGGCAAAGACGGCAGCCGTCTATGACGATATCGCGCACGCCCGCAATCCAACCCCATAAACCCACCATCTTTGGGTACAAATAACCGCAGGCAACTGACCGTGCCACGCCAACCACCCAGGAGCGGACACCATCTATGAACCAGATCCTTCTCTTTATCGGCCTCGTCATCATTTTGTGCCTGACCATCAAACCCGTCGGCAAAAAACTCCCCTTCCCCACCCTGCTCATCTTTATCGCACTCGGCATGCTGCTGGGCGTCAACGGCCCGGCACACATCGACTTTAGCGACTACGCGCTCACCGAAACCGTCTGCAGCACGGCGCTGCTATTTATCATGTTCTACGGCGGCTTTAACACCAATATCGACCGCGCCAAGCCCGTCGCCGCGCCGGCGGTGCTGCTGAGCACGCTCGGCGTCGTCATCACTGCCGGCATCACCGGCGTGTTCGCCCACTTCGCGCTGGGGATCGACTGGATCGGCAGCCTGCTGCTGGGATCGGACGTGGCATCCACCGACGCGGCGAGCGTCTTTAGCGTACTGCGTGAGCACAGCCTGTCGCTGAGAGGTGGCACCGACTCGCTGCTCGAGGTCGAATCGGGCTCCAACGACCCCGTCGCCTACATGCTCACCGCTGTGCTCGCTACACTCGCGGCCGGCGGCGACATCAACATTCCCGCACTGCTGGCCAAGCAGATTATCCTGGGCGTGGGCCTGGGCCTTGCCATCGGCTGGGCGGCGGGCCGCCGGAGTGAACGCGCGCACGCAACGTCCAAGGACGCGCAGACCATCTTTTTGTTCGCCGTGGCCATCGTCGCCTACGCGCTGCCGAGCTACCTGGGCGGCAACGGCTTTTTGGCTGTATACCTGGCCGGCATTGTGCTGGGTGCCAGCGACATCACCGGCAAAGTCGAGATGGCGCACTTCTTTGACACCCTCACCGAGATGGCAGAGATGACCATCTTCTTTTTGCTGGGCCTGCTCGTCACGCCCGCGCGCCTGCCGCAAATGCTGCTGCCGGGCCTGGCGCTCATGGCGTTTATGCTCTTCGTGAGCCGTCCCATCGCCGTCGGCGTGCTCCTGGCGCCCTTTAAGACGAACCCCCGCCAGGTCGCGCTCGTAAGCTGGGCGGGCCTGCGCGGCGCAGCTTCGGTCGTATTTAGCCTCTTTGCCGTAGTGGCCGGTGTCCCCGGCGGTCACGACCTGTTTGACCTGGTGTTTGTGATTGCCGTGTCGAGCATTGTGGTGCAGGGCTCGCTGCTGCCGGCGGTGGCGAAGAAGCTCGATATGATCGATGCGACCGGCGACGTGCGCCGCACCTTTAACGACTACCGCGACGAGGACGGCATGTCGTTTGTAAAGCTCAAGGTGTGCGCTGGACATCCGTTTGCCGGACGCTCGCTCGCGGACATTGGCAGCGCCACAAATATGCTCGTGGTCCTGGTGCTGCGCGACGGGGCGCACCCGGTACTGCCCAATGGCGACACCGTGATCCAGGAAGGCGATCTGCTGGTGATGGCCGCGCCGACGTTCGAAGAGCGTACCGAAGTTACGCTGCGCGAGGTCACCGTGACTCCCCACGGTCGCCTGGCCGGCCAGCGCCTGTGCGATGTGCCGCAAGGCAAACATCCGTTTATTGTGGTGATGCTCAAGCGCGAAGGCCAAACGATCATCCCCGACGGCAACACCCTAATATACGCCGGCGACGAAGCCGTCATCGCCACGCTAGCATCGTAGTGACTAGGAGGTAGCTACTTTAGGACGAAGAGATCAAGCGCCTAGGAACCTCATGTCTTCGCTCGCAGATTTGGATTTGCCTGAGGAGTAAAGCACCCCTCCCCCATGTAACCATCCTGTAAATCATAGCGACGCACTCGAGTTTTACCGTGATGCGGTCGCGCCTGGCGCTCCACTGTGCTAAAGTAACCCGAACGTCCAAACGACTACAAGGGGGAACTAGAAGATGGCACGTGTGCACAACTTCTCAGCTGGCCCGGCAGCGCTGCCCACAAGCGTGCTCGCCGAGATCGCCGACGAGATGATGGACTACCGCGGTTGCGGCATGTCCGTGCTCGAGATGAGCCATCGATCTAGCATGTACCAGCAGATCATCGACGACGCCGAGGCAACCCTGCGTCGCCTGCTGAGCATCCCCGACAACTACCGTGTCCTGTTTTTGCAGGGCGGCGCCACGCTGCAGTTTGCGGGCATCCCCATGAACCTCATGCGCCGCGGCCGCGCCGGCTACATCGTGACCGGCAACTTTGCCAACAAGGCATACAAAGAAGCCGCCAAGTACGGCGAGGCCGTGCTGCTCACGAGCTCCGAGGACACCAACTTCGACCGCATCCCCGACATGGCCGACATCAACGCGCGCATTGCCGCCGAGGCCGCGAGCGACGGCCTCGACTACGTTTACATCTGCCAGAACAACACCATCTTTGGCACCATGTACCACGAGCTGCCCGCTTGCGGCGACGTACCGCTGGTCGCAGATGTCTCGAGCTGCTTTCTGTCGCAGCCGCTCGATGTTGAGCGCTACGGGCTCATCTACGCCGGCGCGCAGAAAAACGCCGGCGCCGCGGGCGTGACCGTGGTTATCGTGCGCGACGACCTCATCGCCGACGGCCCCGCCTTTGCGCGGGCGCCGCAGTACATGGACCTTAAGACCCAGGCCGCCAAGGGCTCCATGCTCAACACGCCCAACACCTTTGGCATCTACGTGTGCGGCAAGGTGTTCCGGTGGGTCGAGGAGACCGGCGGACTTGCCGCCATGGCCGAGCGCAACTGGGCCAAGGCCAACCTGCTCTATGACCTGCTCGAGCACAGTGTGCTGTTCCATGGCACCACGCAGGCCGACAGCCGCTCCATCGCCAACGTCACCTTCCGCACCGGCGACGCCGAACTCGACGCGGCCTTTGTCGCAGGCGCGGCCGAGCACCAGATTCAAAACGTCAAAGGCCATCGCCTGGTGGGCGGCATGCGCGCCAGCGTCTACAACGCCGTAACCATGGAAGATGTGCAGGCACTGGCCTCGTACATGAAGGACTTCGAAGCGCAGCATAGTTTGAGTCCGCGATCTAACTAGCCCGCAACGCGCGGGCCGACCAGCCACTTCAAACCACCTGTTTAAACCAAACCTGCTAAGGAGTTTTTCATGCGCAAGATTAAGACCATCGACGACATCACCAAGGACGGCAAAGTCGAGTTTGGCGAGGGCTACGAGTTTGTGGGCACCGCCGAAGAGGCCGACGCCATCCTGATGCGCTCGACCGACCTGCACGGCTACGAGCTGCCCGAGGGCATCCGCGCCATCGCCCGCTGCGGCGCCGGCGTCAACAACATCCCCGTCGAGGAGTACGCCAAGAAGGGCGTCGTCGTCTTTAACTCCCCCGGCGCCAACAGCAACGCCGTTAAGGAGCTCGTCCTAGGCATGCTGGTGCTCTCGAGCCGCGGCGTGGTGCAATCGATGAACTGGGTGCGCGACAACGCCGACGACCCCGAGATCCAGGGCGACGCCTAGAAGGCCAAGAAGGCCTTTGTGGGCCGCGAGCTCAAGGGCAAGCGCATCGGCGTCATCGGTCTGGGTAACGTAGGCTCCAAGGTCGCCAACGCCTGCGTCGATCTGGGCATGGACGTCTACGGCTACGATCCGTTCATTTCCGTTGAGCACGCGTGGGTGCTGAGCCGCGAGGTGCAGCGCGTGGGCACGCTCGAAGATCTCTGCCGCGGCTGTGATTACCTCACGGTGCACGTGCCCAGCAAGGCCGACACCATCGGCATGATCAGCACCGAGCAGATCAACCTGCTGGCCCCGGACGCCGTGCTCATCAACTACGCACGCGAGACCATCATTGACGAGGACGCCGTTGACGCCGCCCTGCGCGCGGGCAAACTCAGCTGGTTTAGCTGCGATTTTGCCACGCCCAAGACCGTCAAGATGCCCAACACGTTTATCACCACGCACTCGGGCGCCGGCACTGGCGAGGCCGAGGCCAACTGCGCCGACATGGCCATCAGCGAGCTTAAGGATTACCTGGAGAACGGCAACATCGCGCACAGCGTCAACTACCCCGCCTGCAGCATGGGCAAGGCGCGCGCCGCAAGCCGCATCGCCTGCCTGCACGCCAACGTGCCCAACATGATCGGTCAGATCACGGCAATCCTGGCCAAGGACAATGCCAACGTGCAGCGTATGACCAACGAGTCTGCCGGCGAGAACGCCTACACCATGTTCGACACCGACGAGCACCTGGACAGCAGCACCATCGAGACGCTCAAGCAGATTCCGTCGATGTATCGCGTGCGCGTGATCAAATAGCGCCGGCTGATCTGACGGGCAGTTCCCCATGTGGCCTGCCCGTTACTGACATTGAATGCCCGCGGGGGCGCCTTTCGCACGAGAGGCGCCCCCGTTTTTGTGAGCGCTCCATTAAATGCACCGAGCCGCTTCTTGACATACAATTTATATGTTGACCTAACTATCTGTGAGGTGCCTATGGTTGATACAGATTTTGCTTGGCGGCTTACGCAAGGGCTCGTGCGGATCGACAGTTCCGACCCAGGTGCGTATGAAAGCGAGATTGAACGCTATATCAAAGCGTTGGTTGAGGAACGGTTGGCGCAGCTGAGCCATCCGGTACTCGATGCCGTGCAGATTGCAGAGCTCGAAGTACTCCCCGGGCGCCGCAACCTAATGGTCACCGTGCCGGGGCTGAGCGACGAGCCACGGCTCGTCTATATCTGCCATATGGATACCGTTACGCTGGGCGACGGCTGGGACGCGGACATTCCGCCGCTCGGAGCGATCGTGCGCAACGATAAACTCTATGGCCGCGGTGCCTGCGATATGAAGGGTGGCCTGGCCTGCGCCATTGCCGCACTGGTCAATACGCTCGAGCGCGTGGCAGCAGAAGGCGAGCTGCCCCGCCGTGGCTTCTCACTCATTTGCTCGGTCGACGAGGAGGACTTTATGCGCGGCTCAGAGGCCGCGATCGATGCTGGCTGGGTCGGCTCGCGTGAATGGGTGTTGGACACCGAGCCCACCGACGGACAGATCCAGGTGGCGCACAAGGGGCGTACGTGGTTCGAGATTGAAATGGCTGGCGTGACGGCGCATGCGAGCCAGCCCTGGAAGGGTGCGGATGCCGTCGCCGCCATGGCCGAGGTCGTGTGTTCGCTCCGTCGCGCGTTTGTGGCGCTGTCCACGCACGATGAGCTGGGGCCTTCGACCATCACGTTTGGCCAAATCGAGGGCGGATATCGCCCCTACGTCGTACCCGACCGCGCCAAAGTCTGGGTCGACATGCGCCTGACCCCGCCGACCGATACGGCCGCCGCGACGCGCATGGTAGAGCAGGCCATCGCCGTCGCCGAAGCCGCCGTTCCCGGTTGCCATGGCAGCTACACCGTGACGGGCGACCGCCCCGCCATCGAGCGCGATCCGGTCTCTCCCCTTCTAGCAGCTCTCAAGCGTGCCGCCGATGACGTGACGGACGTGGACACGACCGTCGGCTTCTTTACCGGCTACACCGACACCGCCGTCATTGCCGGCAAGACAGGTAACCGCAATTGCATGAGCTACGGTCCCGGGTCGCTCGCGCTCGCGCACAAGCCCAACGAATATGTGCCCCATGCCGATATCGTTCGTTGTCAGCAGGTGTTGATCGCGCTCGCCGATAACGTGCTCTGGGACGCGAGCGGCCAAGTTGGGGCATAATAAGCCGCGAACAAACCGACTCGTGCGTTAGGACCGCCCATGAAAGCACTTCCGTTTCCCTGCATCCGCCCGGCTCAGGACCGCGTGCTCGAGGCGCTGCCTGCAATGGGCAGCATCCTGAGCGGCAACGATGCTCTGCGCGGAGCCATTGCCGATGGCCTGATGCTCAAGGACCCGGGTGCGGCGTATTACGTGTACGAATGCTCGGGCGAGCCGGGATGCGTGACGGGTGTCGTGGCGATTTGCCCGGTTAACGTGCTGACGGGTAGCGACGAGGCTGCCGCCGAGAGCGTCGACGCACTCGCCGCCGCGCGCGCGATCGCCGAGCTCAAGGTGCAGCCTCGTCCCGTGTCGCTCGCCTACGAGGCCTCGCCCGTCATGGATATCATCCTGGGCGCCGCCAAAGAGGGCGCGTCGCTCTACGCCGTCACCGACCCCGCGGGCATTACGCACCGCGCGTGGGAGGTCAAGCGCGAGGACGCCGTCGGGGCCATCCGCGCTATGCTCGACCAAGCACCGGAGCCGGCACTGGCCGACGACCCCGCCTACGCTGCCGCGCTGACCGGGGCGTCGCAGCTGCTGGCCGATGAGGCCCGTTCCGCCGGAACGTACACCGGCAAGGAGCCGTTCAACTTTACCGTTGCCGTGCTCTTCCCCGCTGCGCAGGTCAGCGGCGGCGCGCCGCAGGTTCCGACGGGTCTGCTCACGCACCAGGTCGCGCGGTTCTAACAAAACCAGACCGCCCAGCGCAAAAATCGGCAGCTCAACAAACAGGGGGCGAAGATGCAGCAGGTACATGCATCTCCGCCCCTTTTGCGTCGAGAAGCTATGCCGGCGACCCGTGCCGCCACGCTCACGTTATCCCCGCTGCGGACCTGCAGTAGCCACAAGCGGTTCAAGGCCCAGCTCGCGTGCGTAATCCTCCTGCGTAAAAATCTCAATCAGCTCAAACGTGTCGGATTCGTCGTCAAACGCAAAGTGCAGCACCGAGCAGTTGCCCGGCACACGGTCGCGCTCGTCTGCCGCCGCGCCCTTCACGTGATCCATGAACTCCTTGATGGCCGATCCGTGGCTCACCGCGAGCACGCACTCGTGGTCCGGGCGTCGCATAAGATCGGTCAGCGTCGCCACCATGCGCTCGCGCACCTGCATCTGGCCCTCGCCGCCAAACTGGCAATAGAAGTCGCGCCACGGGCGCTCGGGCATAAGCATCACGCGCTCGGCCTCAAAGTCGCCAAAGAACCACTCGCGCAGACCGTCCAGGCGCTCGTACGCCAAGCCCGGCCACAAGTTGGCGATAGTCTGCTCGGTGCGATGAAGCGTGGAGGTGTAGGCATGATCGGGCTCAATGCCACGCGCACGTAAAAACATGCCGGCGCGCGCCGCCTGGTCGCAACCCAACTGCGTAAGCGGCGAGTCACTCCACCCCTGAATGATACGCTTAAGGTTGAATATCGTCTGTCCATGACGGACCAGATACAGATCTTTATTCATAGGGGTCCTTTCGTTCGTTACCAACCCAAGAGCGAAAACGCCCCGTCGCAATAGCCAAAATGAAGCACGGCACCGTTGTCGGGTAGCTCCCCCTCGCCAGTCACATACTCAAGAAACTCCTGGCAGGCTGAGCCGTGGGAAACCGCCAGCACGCAGTCGTGCTGCGGCCTGGCCATGATGCGGGACAGCGCCGCGACCATGCGCGACTGAAGCTGCACTTCCGACTCGCCGCCAAAGGCCACCGGATAATCGCCCCAGGGCTGCGGCGGCATCTCGCGATTTGATGTGCCCTCCAGCGAGCCAAAATGCCACTCACGCAGGTCATCGAACAGCTCAATGGAACGGCCCTCGCCAACGATAAGCTCGGCCGTATGCCGCGCCCGGCCCAACGGCGAGGAATACACATGGTCAAAGGCCACGCCGCGCGCCTCAAACGCCGCGCGCGTCGCCAGCGCCTGCTCGCGCCCGCGCGCCGTAAGCGGCGAATCGTGCCAGCCCTGCAAAATACTCTGCACATTGAGTTCAGTCTGCCCATGCCGCACCAAATACAGATCTGCCACACACCCTCCCCTCGTACCACCACAAAGGGGACAGGAGCCGTTGTGGTGATTTTGCCGCCGGATTGCACCGCAACGACGCACAACTACAGCAGCACGTCGGCAAGCGGACGCTTGGGTACGTGGTGCACCTGCACCTCGTCGCGCCAATAATTGATGGAGCCGTCGGGGTTGGAATCGATCGCATCGATCACCTGCGTCTCGGCCGGAACGCCAAAAGCCATGATCAGCTTAAGCTCATACTTGTCGTTATCGAGCCCCATGGCATCGATCGCGTGGGGCGTAAAGGCCTTGAACATGCAGGCTGCCACCTCGGGCGTGGCGCTGCGGGCGGCGAGCATCATCGTCTGCGCGGCAATACCCGTGTCGACCTCGGTAATGGGAGCGGCGGGCTTGCCCGGAACGGCGCGATCGGCCAGAATCGCGATGTAGCCGGTCGGGCGCTCGCCCTCGGCAGGACCCGGCCAATCCTTAAGCGCGCCAGCCCATGCAAGCTCGTCAAACACGCGAGCGCAGTCCTCGGAACCGCTTACCACATGAAAACGCAGACGCTGAGCATTGGCGCCGCAGGGAGCCAGGTGCGCCAGTTCCGCCAGCTCGAGCAAAAACTCGCGCGGCACGCGCATGGACTCGTCAAAGCGACGGCACGTACGGGCGCGGCGGACCAGCGCGTCAAACGTGTCCAGGCCGAGCTTTTCGCAACCTTGCTTTGCCATCGACTCCGCGCCAGACGGCGCCGCGGGAACTGTTTCGTTCATAGGGACCCCCAATTTCGGGCAATTGTTCTTAGGAAAATCTAACCTAAAACGTAGGCAATAACGAACAGGGCCGCAATGTTCTACACCTGTTGAATAGAAAATCGCGACGTGGGGAACAACGGAAACAATTCGGGGCCTTGGGGGTGCGGACGATTTCTTGGACCGCGCCTAGGCGTATCCAATGGAGTGGGAAGGATAAACTGGACTTTCTTTTAAGGATCCTCAAGCGTATTGCCGCTCGTATTCCACTGGAGACAT
>UQIS01000042.1 GCA_900541245.1 uncultured Collinsella sp. | reverse complement strand
TACACAAAAAAATGCAGGTCAATCCTCAACATGAGCATTGACCTGCATTTATAATGCACAGAGCAGTACAACAAAACAAACGCCATCGTTATAGAGGACGGTCGCCATGTTCCAAATCTTCTGGTTAATGGTGGATGCGCTCATGCGCTGCCTTTCTAGCTAATAGGTGTTATGCGACAAGCGCGTAGTTCATGTCGTCGAGAACGTCTTGGTACTTATCGCCGAACAGGACGTAGAAACGCCCGAGGCCGCCCTTCTCACCGAAAGGTGACAAGTCGAGGTCGTCAGAGCTCACGCTTCCCGAGGTAGAGATATGGTCGCGAATCATACGCAGCCAATCCATCTGCTCTTCGGTAAACTGGCCGTGGCCTGCGTTCTTGGAGAAGACCCAACTCTTAAAACGCTCCGCCACGCCCGCCTCGAAGGGTCTTAGGATCTTTTCCTGTCCGAGTTCGAATCGAATAACGGAAATGATGTCCATAAGCTTGCCCACAGCACTTCGTGCCGTAGCGATGGGTGCACCCGCGACCTCATATGCATGCCAGACCATGTCGCAGGAAAGTCCATAGGGGGACGTTTTCAACGCATCGTGAACGGCCTTGACCATGCGCAGCGTGATGGGGCGCTGCTTGTAGGTCTGGCCGTAGATGATCTGCAACGCGTCCAGCTCATCCCTGTTGTCGGCAAGGAATTGTCTGAACGTTTGGATGACCTCTTTGGCATGGTCCTCGCGATCGGTGTCCCAACCGGATGAGATGACAGCATCTAGGTTCTCATTATCTATAACCTGGTCGTGCGCCTTGCGCGCATTTTCGAGGTAGTTTCTCAGCTCGGCAGAGAACATTGGCTTAATTGCCTTCTCGACAAGCCGAGACTGGGCATCTGCCAACTTGGCTCGCTCTTCTTCGGTTGCTTCTCGGGCATCATCTCTAAAGATAAGCCCGGCTTCCTTTGCTATCCTGTCCTCGTCGAAAGCGTCAAGCATATCTCTAGCGATGTCGTTCACGGAGGCGCCACCGGCAAGCTCAGCGGCCTTTTTTCGCTCGCCATTGTCCATGACGGCGGCGAGTCGAAGAAGACGGCCGGCGAGCGAGGTGACGGTATCGTCATCGCGCGCGCCCATGGCAACGCTCATCATGAGCTCTTTCAGGCTTACGGAGGGTTTCCTGTCGAGCTGCCTTGTTTCAGTTTTCAGGCTCTTCGTGACGCCAACGCAATCGACAACCACGTAGCGGCACTTGTTCGTTGTCGCCGACGGCGAAACGCGAGCCAGGTCATCATGGCCGAGCGTACGACGCCCACGACCAAGCATCTGCTCGAAGTAATTTCTAGAGCGAACGTCTCGCATGAAGACGAGGCACTCGAGAGCTTTGACGTCGGTACCGGTAGCGATCATGTCAACGGTTACGGCGACGCGGGGGTAGAACTCATTGCGGAATGCCGCAAGCACAGACTTGGGGTCCTCTTCGGCGTTATAGGTTATCTTTTTGCAGAACTCGTTCCCGCGCCCGAATTCTTCGCGCACAATGTTGATGATGTCGTCCGCGTGGCTATCTGTTTTGGCAAAGATAAGCGTCTTGGGTATTTCCTTGCGACCGGGGAACATGACCGTCGTAACCTTGTCGCGGAACTCACGGATGATGGTGCGTATCTGGGACGGATTGACGACATCGCGGTCTAGCTTGCCCTTGTCATATTCCAGGTCCTCGTCGTTCTGTTCCCATCGCTTCTCGCGGGAAAGGCGGTCTCTCTTCTCAACAAGACGCTCGGTGATAGTCGCGCCGTTCTTGCTCACATCAGTTTCGATGATGTAGGTATCGCCGCCGACGTTGACGCCGTCTATGACCGCCTCTTCATGAGTGTATTCGCTCACGACGTTCTGATTGAAAAAAGAGTAGGTTCGTTTGTCGGGCGTAGCGGTAAGCCCGATGAGAAAGGCATCGAAGTAATCGAGAACCTGTTGCCAGACGTTATAGATAGAACGGTGACACTCGTCGATGATGATGAAATCGAAATACTCAGGTGGGTAAGCTGAGTTGTACTCAACATCGCGTGGCTCGCCGACGATGCGACCTTCATTAGGGGAAGATTCCTCGTCTGCCTCGTCAAGCTCTTTGCCCTTGAGGATGGAGTACATCCGTTGGATGGTGCTGATGCATACGTTGGAGCCATTGGGAATCTGTGAAGAGGTCAGGCGACATACGTTGTAAAGCTCGGGAAATAACCTCGCATCGTCGGTGGGCTTGTACTTGCGGAACTCCTCCTCGGCCTGTTCCCCTAGGTTCTTCGTGTCGACAAGAAATAGGATGCGCTTGGCCTTGGCAAATTTGAGCAGGCGGTAAACGTTGGTGATGGCGGTGTACGTCTTGCCAGCACCAGTGGCCATTTGGATTAACGCGCGTGGACGGTTCTCCCCGAACGACTTTTCAAGATTAACAATCGCATTCACTTGGCACTTACGAAAACCAGTGGTATCAAAGGCGGGGAAAGACTTGAGCCTGTTCCGGATGGTATCGGAATCCTTCAGCCAAGCGCGAAGTTGCTCCGGTCGATGGAAGGAAAAAATCTCGCGAGAACGATAATCCTTATCGTGGTAGTCGCAAAAACGGGTTAAGACATCAGTCGCCTCGTAGGCAAAACGAATGTCAATATCAGTGGGGGCATACTTGAATTCGCTCTCGGCGTAGCGTCTTGTCTGCTCGGCTACGGCCGTGAGCTTCTCGCCCTTGTCGTGTTCTTTAGCTTCAATCAGCCCGCAAGGGGTGCCGTCGATAAAGATAAGGTAATCACATGGGCCGGTGGTCGTTTGCCATTCACGGACAACGACACCACACGCCGCCATGGGATTGAACTCTTTAACATCCTGGACAGCATATCCGGAAGCTTTTAGTTTCTTATCGATAACGAGACGCGCTTTTTCCTCGGGACTCACCCCAACCGCCAGCCTTTCTCGATGCCGTAAATCAACATGTCGGCACCCTTAAAACACACATGACACTATTTTATCAGGCAGTAGACGGCAGCGTCCGACTATTGAGCAAAAGCAACGAGCGCTCCAGGCCCAAGACCGATAAGCGAAGATAGATCAAGTTTTACTCCCTTAACAGGCCCAACTTGCCAAGCCACTCGACAAAAGCGGTGATGATCCGCTCGGTGCGCGTTTCGATGTCGCTCTCGGTGAAGTCGCCGCATCGCGCAATTTCCACCAGTTCGCGAACAGCGGTCCCCGACACCTCAACGCCTTTATCGTTCACATAGCCCTCGTAATACTTGCGTTTATCCGTCAGTTGGTAATCTGAGGCGCGAATGTTTACGCGCTTCTCCAACATCGCCTTGTTTCCTAGTGCTTCAAGGTTTGAGCGATTGGATAGCGGGTGTACCTCGTTACGCTTTCTTGCATAGATGTGTTCGATCTCGAGTGTTGTGTCCAAATCCATGAGAGGTTGCTTAGGATCTGAGTAGGCCCACCAAACAAGCATCGATCGCGTGAAGCGACGCTGGTTGGTGAACTGATAGCTTCTGAAGCGTCCTGTAATTGTCTCGCGATCGAACAGATGCGCTGAAAAGTCGACCTTGCGGCCCTCTACGATGTCTATGAGTGCGGGATAGACGGGACCGCGCAGGGCGTTCACGCCGGGACGCTCAAGTGAGTAGGCGTAGATGAATCCGGTGATGCAGCAAAGGAAATCGTAAAGCTCTTCGTCATCTAGCTCGCCTTTGGTATTGCGCTTTGCCAGGAACCAGGTGCTCAATAGATAAGCCCACATGCCGTTGGGCGCGTAATTGAGGACGAATAGGCGGCGCGTTACCCGCTCGGAAAAGCCCTCCTGCGCATCAACCCGCTTCCAAAAATCGAGCAGAGACTCCAAATCGTCGAGCGTCGCGTCCTCACGTAGGATTTCATACGAGTTTTCGCTGTAGAAGTCGCGTAGGCTCTTGGTCGTTGTGTCTCGGATGCCCTTCTTGGCACGGCGATAGTACATATAGCGGGTGAAAAGCTCGTCGAGCGGTGTGCCCGAGGTCGGTTTGAAAATAAGGTTGGCCGTTTCCTCGAGCGCTTTCCAACGCGCAACGAACTCGTCTTTGCGGCCCTCGCTGGAGAAGTGCTTGTAGAACTGGCTCTTGAAGATGTCAGCGTCTGCCAACGGGAGTCCGCGGTCGTTCAAAGTCGAGAAGATCCTGAGTGCGGTGTCCTGGGACTCCGCCTCGATGGGAAGCAAGATCACGTTGTTGAGAATGCGAGCGGCGAATAGCGCGATGTAGCTTGGCCATTCGCTTGCCATTTCGGCCATTTTTTTAGAGAAGAAGGCGTAATTGCGTGAATAGGCGCTGTGGGCCGTGGGGCCCACGGAGCCGTGGCGCAATATATCTAGAAACTCATCCTTGTCGGAATCGCTCGCCACCTCTGAATCGATTTTCAGCGCATCCATGTCAGGGTCGTCGAACTCATCGGTCTTCCAGACGCAGCCAGCAATCGAGTCGCGCACTTTAATTGACTGCTTGTCCTTCATGTTTGCGAACTTGTCGTAAAACGCTCTAAGCAGCAACATGATGGTTGTAAGTCTCTGCTGGCCATCGATAATTTCAAGCTGACCTGCGCCGTTCTTGAAAGTAACGATAGGGCCGAGGAAGTATTCATCACTCGTGCTTTCGAAGGCGTCGCAGTCGTCGTTGGGAAACGCGAAGGTGAAGAGGTCGTCCCATAGCGTTGCGCACTCGTCTTCGCCCCAGGCGTAAGGTCGCTGGTAATCTGGGATGAGGAAGTCCGAATGCTTATCTGTAAGGAGCAGCTTGATCGTTTTCTGGTCGATGTTGAGCTTGGACATGTTGGAAACCTCCGTGCAGGTATCTTTTGCATCCAGAATTATATTGCACAGAGTAAATAAGATGCTTGATGACGGCACGATAGGACCAGAGAGCGCGGGAACGGATTGAAGACCTGCATCCAGCACTCTCTTTATGTCCTGCGCTTATTAGTCCCAAATTGCATGGAGAACTGCGTGCCGGATGCAGCTTAAAGACTCAATCTACCCGCGTCCCATATCGAAGATGCTCGTGTCCCCATTGGCAACCATGCCAGACATCTCTAACGCTGCCATCGATGATTTCATCGGTTCGTTGGTCGAAAGCGCGTCAACCTCCTCGCCGAGAGCCAGAAAGAACCTCATCACCAGCTCGATCCTCTGCTGCAGGGACTCGCTCAGTTCGCCGTAGGAGGCCGCCAGCCGCACCTCCTTGGCCAACTCCGCCATCGAGTCCTTCAGCGCCTTCTGCACGCTCACGGAGGGCCTCACCTCGACCTGGGTATCGGTGAGCTTGGCGATGATGTAGTCCTGCCTGCTCATGCCGCTCCAGGCTGCCATCTCGCATATGAGATTGCGCTCCTCGGGCGTGCAGCGGAACGCCATCGTCTTGCTGCGCTTGCGGGCGCCGTTCTCGCACGGCATCTTGCTTACCCCCTCGCTCCGTCGAGCGCGGCGGCCATCTCGTCCTGCTTCGTGGGGAACAGGTGCGCGTAGCGGTAGGTGATGTCCACCGCCTCGTGGCCCATGCGCTCGGCGATGGCCAGCGCGGAGAAGCCCATCTCGATCAGCAGGCTCACGTGGCTGTGGCGTATGTCGTGTATGCGGATGCGCTTCACGCCCGACGCCTTGCACCCGCGCTCCATCTCGTGGGCCAGGAAGTGCTTGGTCACGGCGAACAGGCGCTCGTCGGGGGCGACGTCGTCGCGCATCTCGATGAAGTCCGCCATCTCGTCGCGCAGGAAGGCGGGCATGACGATCGTGCGCACGGACTTGGGCGTCTTGGGGTCGGTAACGGTGTCCACGCCGTGGAGGCTCTGGTACGACTTGTTGATGCGCAGCCGCGAGCTCTCCAGCATGAAGTCGGACGGCGTGAGCGCCAGGAGCTCGCCGCAGCGTATGCCCGTCCAGTAGAGCAGCTCGAAGGCGTGGAACGACAGCGGCTTGTCCATGACTGCCTCGCTGAACCTCAGGTACTCGTCCTTGGTCCAGAACTGCATCTCGCCGCCCTTCTTCGACCCTATCTTGTCGACCCTGCGCACCGGGTTGTCGGCGAGGCCGTAGTAGCGCTCGGCGTGGTTGAAGATGGCGTTCAGTTGGTTGTTCACCGTGCGCAGGTACGTCGGCGCCCAGGGCTTCCCGTCGGCGTCCCGGTGCTCGGTGAGCTCGTTCTGCCACCTGATGACGTCGATCGGCCTCACGTCGCACATGCGCATGTCCCCGAAGAACGGCACGAGCTTGTCGTTGATGATGTACTCCTTGGTGATCCACGTGTGCTCGCGTACGCGCGGCTTCACCTCTGAGGCATACACCTCGACGAACTCGGAGAACGTCATGTCCATGGCCCCGCCGTTAAGGCTCTTGAACTGGCCCTCCCACACGGCGGCCTCCACCTCGGAGGAGAAGCCGCGCTTCGTCTTGTGGCGCTTCGAGCCGCGGGCGTCGCGGTAGTAGCACTGCACGTAGAACGTGCCGTTGTTTCCATCCTTGTACACGGGCATGTCAGTCCGCCTCCGGGAAATACAGGGCGTCGAAGACATCGCTCCGAACGCGCCCGCGGATCACCACGCGCCCTCGCGCCTCCTGCTCGGCGTTTATCCTCCTGATCACCTCGTAGGCGCTGCCTTTCTTGATCCTCAGCAGCTCCGCGACCTCGTCGGCGTCCAGCATGTGCGGCCTCGGCGTCTTCGCCACCTTCTCGTCCATGGTTCCTCCCATCAATAGCGTACGGATACGTACGGTTTACAGATTCAGAGTAAACGTACGAATCCGTACTGTCAATAGGATTGCGTACATTTGCGTACGCTGATAAGATGTGCTGGTACGTGATTCCAGAAGGAGGGCGCATGTCCGTAGGCGAGAACATAAGGCGGTACCGCAAGTCGCGCGGCATGACGCAGGCGCAGCTGGCCGAGGCCGTCGGCTTGACCGAGGGGGCCGTGCGCCACTACGAGAGTGGCATCCGCGCCGTCAAGCCCGAGCTGCTCGAATCCATCGCCGCAGCGCTCAGCGTGTCCGTCAACGCCCTCAAGGATTACGGCGTCGAGACCGCGGGCGACCTCATGTCGCTGCTCGTGCGGCTCGAGGACTCCTTCGGCATCGTTCCCGCAGCCGACGGCTCGGGCCTCTCCCTGAACCCCAAGGCTCCACGCGCTCCCAAAGCCGCGATGGCGATCGAACTGTGGGCCGAGAAGCGCGCGCAGCTCGAGAACGGCGAGATCGACGCCGACGAATACGAGGACTGGAAAGCCTCGCTGTAGCGGCTCCCCGCATTTCGCAACCAGCGCAACCGAATCGGGACGCCAAGCTAGGCGGCGAGCGCCGCTCGGGCCTGCGTAAGCTGAGTTTTTACTCCCCATTGCATGCCAAGGCATTTCCGGCGCACCTGGGGAGTAAATGACGCGGTGGCTTACACGGCGGCACGCGGCAGTACGCCGCGGCATTTCCCCTGGTTACTCCCGTTTTCATTGAGGCGGCGAGATTCTTTACTCCCCATTAACCACCTGGGAAAACGCTGTGAGAAGACCGCCGAAAAGCCTATTGAGTTCGATTTGAGTTTCACAGGCCCCGAAACGGCCCCGTTTGGCTCTCGGAGACAAAAATCGCGCGTCTACTCACTTGGGATGAATCCTTACTCCCGTTCCTCCGAATGCCGCACCGTGCCTTGCCGTCTTGAAACACGGGGGAGTAAATTGCGAAATCGCAGGTGAAAGGGAGTAAAACGACAAAGAAAAAGCCTCCGTCCCAACGCGGGAACGGAGGCTCGGTTATCGTATTTACTCACCAACATCGCTGGCGGCTTTGCCATGACTCTCGTACGAAACGAAACTCAGCGGCACAGTGCGGCACTCAAAAATGCAGGTCAGAACCCTATCAGCCTACTCCCACTCGATCGTCGCAGGCGGCTTGGACGTGATGTCGTAACACACGCGGTTGGCACCGGGAACCTCGGCAACGATGCGGCCGGAAATGCGGGCCAGCACGTCGTAGGGCAGCTTGGCCCAGTCGGCGGTCATGGCATCGCTGGATTCGACGGCACGCAGGATGATCGGGCGCTGGTAGGTGCGCTCGTCACCCATAACGCCGACGGACTTGATGTCGGGCAGGACCGCAAAGTACTGCCAGCAGCTGTGCTCGGAGTTGCGCTCACCGGTCTGCTCAAACAGGCGCTGGTTGTAGGCGTCGAGCTCCTCGCGCACGATAGCGTCGGCGTTCTTGAGGATCTCGAGCTTCTCCTTGTCGACCGCGCCGATGATGCGGATGGCCAGACCCGGGCCCGGGAAAGGCTGGCGGAACACGATGTGACCCGGCAGGCCCAGCGCCAGACCAAGCGCGCGGACCTCGTCCTTAAAGAAGTGGTCGAGCGGCTCAATAAGGTCGAAGTGCACGCCCTCGGGGAACGGGATCAGGTTGTGATGGCTCTTGATGGTGGCCGTCTTGCCGCCCGTCTTGCGAGCGCCGGACTCGATGATGTCGGGGTAGATGGTGCCCTGAGCCAGATACTTGACCGGCTTGCCATCGGTCTCGAGCTGCTGCGCCACGGCGAAGAACTCTTTCCAGAACTGCGTACCGATGATGCGGCGCTTCTCCTCGGGCTCGGTCACACCGGCCAGAAGCTCGGCATAACGGTCCTCGGCGTGGACGTGGATAAAGTCGACGTCAAACTGCTTGGTGAAGACCTCCTCCACCTGCTCGGGCTCGCCCTTGCGCAGCAGACCGTGGTTGATGAACACGCAGGTCATCTGCTTGCCCACGGCGCGGGCGCCCAGCGCAGCCACGACGGAGGAGTCGACGCCACCGGACAGAGCCAGAATCACGCGGTCGTCGCCGACCTTCTCGCGGAACTCGGCCGTCATGGTCTCGGCCAGGTTATCCATGCTCCAGTTGGGCTCAAGGCCGCAGATCTCAAACAGGAAGTTGCTCAGCAGCTGCTGACCGTATTCGGAGTGCTTGACCTCGGGGTGGAACTGCGTGGTGAAAATCTTGCGCTCGACGCACTCCATGGCGGCAACCGGGCACACGTCGGTGCTGGCGGTAACGGTAAAGCCCTCGGGCACCTCGGAAACGGCGTCGCGATGGCTCATCCACACGGTTTGCTCCATGGGCGTGGAGTTAAAGAGCTTGGCGCCGGCCGTGCGCGTGATGGTGGCGCGGCCGTACTCGCCCACCTCGGAGTGACCGACCTTGCCGCCGAGCGTCACGGCCGTGATCTGATGGCCGTAGCAGAAGCCCAGGACGGGAAGGCCCAGGTCAAAGATGGCGGGGTCGATGGACGGAGCGTCCTCGGCGTACACGGAAGCCGGACCGCCGGAAAGGATGAGCGCAGAGGCGTTCATCTCGCGAATCTCATCGGCCGAGATGTCGCAGGGGACAATCTCGGAATACACGTTGAGGTCGCGGACGCGACGGGCAATGAGCTGACCGTACTGCGCACCAAAGTCGAGTACGAGGACCTTTGCGGAAGCCTTTTGATCCATGGTTTCCCCCTCTTGTTGGCGGGGAGCCGGTGCCCACCCGCGTGAATGAACGAAAATAACCTCCATAGTGTACACGTTATATGGGGTTTCTTGCCCCTCGCAGCCATCAGCGCACGGCAAACGCACGACCTGGGCCCCTATTTGACGGCAATTGAAGTGTTTTCAAACGTTACAGATGATGTAATACGTTTGAACATTGGACGCCCTGTGCCACAATACTGCCGAACGACTCCGCCTCTGCGGCGGCAAATACGATAGGAATACCAGCATGAAGCGCATCCTTCTCATCGCCACGGGCGGCACCATCGCATCGACCGAGGACGGCAACGGCCTCTCCCCCGCCCTGACCGGTGAGGAGCTCGCCCAGAGCGTCCCCGAGATCTCGGGCCTCTGCGAGCTCGACGTCGTGCAGCCCATGAACATCGACAGCACTAATATGCGCCCGAGCGACTGGATGCGTATCCGCGACGTCATCGTCGAGGGTTATGCCGACCACGACGGCTTCGTGATTCTGCACGGCACCGACACCATGAGCTACACCGCAGCAGCGCTTTCCTACCTGATTCAGGACAGCCCCAAGCCCATCGTGCTCACCGGCTCGCAAAAGCCCATGGGCAACCCATTTACCGACGCCAAGCTCAACCTGTACCAGAGCCTGCTCTATGCGCTCGACGAGCATTCGCACGACGTCTCGATCGTGTTTGGCGGCGTCGCCATTGCCGGCACGCGCGCCCGCAAACAGCGCACCATGAGCTTTAACGCGTTCATTAGCGTCAACTATCCGCCCATTGCCTACATCCGCAATGACCGCATCGTGCGCAACGGGCTTCACGGCACGCATCAGGGCGAAAACCCGGTGCGTTTCTACGACAGCATCGACCCGCGCGTATTTGTACTCAAGCTTACGCCCGGCGTAAACCCGGGCATCCTCGACGCCCTTGCCGATAGCTACGATGCTGTAATCCTTGAGACCTTTGGCATTGGCGGTATTCCCGAGTTTGGCGAGTCCGGCGATTCGTTCCAAGAGGCAATTTTCCGCTGGGTCGATTCGGGTCGCACCGTCGTTATGACCACGCAGGTCCCCGAAGAGGGCCTCGATCTGGGCGTTTATGAGGTCGGCCGTGCTTACGCCGATCATCCGGGTATTTTGCGCGGCGACGACATGACCACCGAGACGCTCGTGGCCAAGACCATGTGGGCGCTCGGCCAGTCACGCGATGCGGCAGAGATTCAGCACCTGTTCTACAGCCAAGTCAACCACGACCGTATCCCGATGGCGTAATCTCTAAGGCAGCTCCACTTATCGCAACCTTAAACGACAGGTGGTCCCCCTCGGGCCGTGCAAAAATCGGAGTATTCTGCAATTTTTCCGCCGGAAGCATAGAATCGGCCGATTGTTAGACGAACTTTTAGGACGAAGGTTCCGGCTAGTAAATATTTATTCCTCATTTTTATTTAGTATGTGGATTAACTACTGCCAAAAAGGTAAAGCCAGCCGCTCGGGCTACCATCTACGGCCGAACTGGTGCTGAATACTCGCGATTTTGCACATCGCAACCAGGGGGACCCGCCCAAAGAGCGTCAAATACAGCGGGGGAACGCCCTATTCGATGCCCTCGAGAAGTTCTGACACCGTCATGCCGAGTGCGGGCGCGATCTTAAATAGAACCTTGAGCGTGAAATTTGCCGTCCCATCTTCGATTCGGTCGAGGTAGGGGCGGCTGATTCCTGTCGCCACACAAAAATCAACCTTGGAGATACCAAGGTCCCTGCGTGTCTCTTCGACCCGCCTGCCAAGAATCTGTTTCGCACGTTCGTCCATGCAGCCGAGTTTGAAATGGAGCCGAACATAAACGTAAACTATAGTTTACGTTTTCCCGAATACACAGGAGTTTTCTATGTCGGGTTCTTCGGTCCGCATGTACCGAGCCACGCTTCGCACAAACAGCGCACCGCCCAAGCTCGTCGTCGTTGAAGCTGAATGCCTTTCGTCCGATGAGCGCACAGCATTTACATTGCTATCAAGTCGCGTCGCCGCCGTTCTGGTCCCCTGCCCGACGCAAGGCGAACTTGCCATCCAATGCCAAGCGCACAGCTGCTCGCTCAATCAGACTGCCGCAATCGCAACCAGCCAGCGTGGCCTGCCCCTTCTCCTGGAAACCGGCATCGCACTCGCCCTTCGCGGCGCCGGATACGAAAACGAGACCGCCGCCGACATGGTCTTTAAACCACGATCGAGCGGCGGCCTCGCAGCAGCCATCGAATATGCTTGCAGGCTCGTTGCCTAAAAGGACAAGCTAGAAACCAAAGCCAAAGCCCGTTCCGGTAATCGCCGAGTACATAAAGTAAACGTTGATCACGTTGAGGAACACACCCGTGATGCAACCGTTGCGCAGGTAGCGTTCGCACACGATGCGCGCCATGGCGGCGGAGTCATCATTGTTTTTGGCTTGACGTCCCGCCGTAAAGTATGTCGCCACGCTCAGCAGCAGGTTGAGCACCGGTAGCGCCAGCAGCTCGTAGCTCTTGCCCCATCGCGTCACCTCGCCGGCTGCGTTAAACTTCGTTGCCACCTCGGGGCCAATGTTGGGGATTACAAACGCTGCGACCACCAGCGGAAGCACCGCAAGCACCAGCAGTGCGATGCCCATGTAGCCGGCTTTTTTGCCATATTTGAACATATGCGTCGTCCTTACACGTTAAAGCGGAAGTGCACGACGTCGCCATCGGCCATGACATAGTCCTTGCCCTCAATACGCAACTTGCCGGCGGCCTTGGCGCCCTGCTCGCCGCCGAGCTCGATGTAGTCGTCGTAGCCAATGACCTCGGCCTTAATAAAGCCGCGCTCAAAGTCGGTGTGGATGACGCCGGCAGCCTGCGGGGCAGTCGCGCCTTGGCGAACCGTCCAGGCCTTGACCTCCATCTCGCCAGCCGTAAAGAACGACTGCAGGCCGAGCAGCTTGTAGGCGGCCTGCGCGAGCACGTCCAGGCCGGGCTGTTCCAGGCCCAGGCTCTCCAGGTAGTCGGCCGCATCCTCGGGATCGAGCTCGGAAAGCTCAGCCTCGATCTTGGCGCAGATGGGCAGCGGCTTGACACCATCGATGGGCGCCAGATCGTCGTTGAGCATATCCTCGTCCACGTTGGCCACATACAGGATGGGCTTCATAGTGAGCAGGAACAGGCCCTTGGCGGCGGCACGCTCCTCGTCGGTCATCTCCATGGATGCGGCGCGCTTGCCCTCGTTGAGCCAGGCAAGCAGGCGCTTGGCCACCTCGAACTTGGGCATGAGCTCCTTGTCGCGCTTGGCCTCCTTCTCGAGCTTGGGCAGCTGCTTCTCGAGCGTGCCCATGTCGGCCAGGATAAGCTCGGTCATGATGGTGTCGGCATCGCCGGCAGGATCGACGAACTCGCCCGTGCGGCCCACCTCACGCATGACGTTGGGGTCCTTAAAGTAGCGCACGACCTCGCAGATGGCATCGGTCTCGCGGATGTTTGCCAAGAACTGGTTGCCCAGGCCCTCGCCCTCGTTGGCACCCTTCACCAGGCCCGCGATGTCGACAAACTCGACCGTAGCCGGCACAATGCGGCCCGGGTTGACGATGTCGGCAAGCTTTTGCAGGCGGCTATCGGGCACGTCGACGATACCCACGTTGGGGTCGATCGTGGCGAACGGGTAGTTGGCGGCAAGGCCGGTCTTTTTGGTAAGCGCGGTGAACAGCGTCGACTTGCCCACGTTGGGCAGGCCCACGATACCGATGGAAAGGGACACGACAGCTCCTTTTGGTACAGGTACTTCAAACTGTATAAGTATAGCGCCGCCGCAGCATCCGGGCGAATCCGGACACCGCGGCGGCGCAAATGAAGCAGAGATGCGTAAGAGTTCGAGACAGCAGTCCTTACTTAAGCTCGGGCCAGAAATCCTTGTTGGCCTCGATGAGCTCGTCCAGGATCTGCTTAGCAACGCTCGCCGAAGGAATGGTCTTGGAGAGCGTGAGCGCCTGCCAGAGCTTCTGGTAGCTGCCCTCAACCCAAGCCTGGACAACGAGCTTCTCAACGGAAACCTGCTGCTCCATCAGGCCCTTCTGGAACTGCGGAATCGGGCCCTGGCAGATCTTCTCAAAGCCGTTGGAACCGACGATGCAAGGCACCTCGACCATGGCCGTCGGGTCGAAGTTGGGCACAGCGCCATCGTTGGGGACGATCAGCAGGAAGCGCTCGAGCGTGTTCTCGGCCAGTGCGCAGGCAAGGTCGACGATGTAGTTGGCATGTACGTCAGGCTCAAAGCCGCCGTCCTTGGCAGTACCCTTGGCAATGATGTCGCGGCAAGCGCCAAAGACCTTCTTCTCGCGGCCATCCATAACCTCATTGGCGCGAGTGTAGTTGGGGTCAGACGTCTCGACGACATAGTCCGGGTACAGGTAATACTTGAGGTAGGTATTGGGAATCGTCTCGGGATCGACAGCATAGACATCCTTGGCCTTGCCGAAGGTGTGAATCCAGCTCTCCTCGACGTGCTGCTCCTTACCGGCCTCGTGCTCGATGCCGTCCAGGTAGCCGTTCTTAGCCATGTGCTCCTTAATCTGCGGCATGAGGTCGTTGCCATCCTTGTCGTAGATTTTGCTCCACCAACCAAAGTGGTTGAGGCCGTAGTAGCTATACTGCAGCTCGCGACGATCCTTGATGCCGCACATACGGCTCATCTTATCCATGAGGTCGATCGGCATGTCGCAGATGTTGATGATGCGGCTGTTGGGGCGCAGCACGCGGCAGGCCTCGGCGACGATGGCCGCGGGGTTGGAGTAGTTGAGCATCCAGGCGTTGGGGCTGTACTTCTCCATGTAGTCGAGGATCTCGATGACACCGCCGATGGAGCGCATGCCGTAGGCGATGCCGCCAGCGCCGCAGGTCTCCTGACCAACGCAGCCGTACTTGAGGGGGATCTTCTCGTCGAGCTCGCGCATAGCGTAGAGACCCACGCGGATGTGAGCAAGGACGAAGTCAGTACCGGTAAAAGCGGTTTCGGGGTCGGTGGTGTAGTTGAACTCAACCTCGGGAGCGTTCTCGTGGAAGTAGATCTCGCACGCCTTGGCAACGATCTCCTGGCGCTCGGCGTTGTTGTCGTAGAAGGTCACCTTGTTGACCGGGAAGCGGTCGCGCTCCTCAAGCAGCATCAGAGCGATGCCCGGAGTGAAGGTAGAGCCACCGCCGGCAATGGTCACGGCATAGTTTTTCTTGGACATGATGTCCTCCTCATTCTGGCCGCTTGCTCAATCCATCCCCGCACGCGGCCTGTACGGTTTGGAATTGTTACCTAGAAGTGGAGTTTTTTATCTCTAGAATCGGCCTTGCGGTGCATACCGGCTCTGCAAGGCCGATTGTTTCGATGGACGATGGTTTACAGAAGACTCTCGAACTTCAGAAGACTCTCGAACTTCTCGCGAACCTGCGGGACGGTAAGGCCGATGATGACCTGGATTGACTGACCTTGGACCACCAAGCCATGCGTACCGATCGCCTTGAAGGAAGCCTCGGGTGCAACGACGCTCTTGTCCTTGACGTTAACGCGCAGACGGGTAGCGCAGTTAGTTACATCGATGATGTTATCCGTGCCACCGAGCAGATCGAGGATGTTCTCGGCAAGCACCAAGCGCTCATCATCTTTACTCTGGGCGACCGATTTGCCAGCAGCACCGCCCTGCTTTTGCTTGTAGTCGGCCTTGGACTTGAGCTCGACCTCAACATCGTCATCCTCGCGACCGGGGGTCTTAAAGTCGAACTTGACGATCAGGAAACGGAAGACCACGACCCAAAGGGCGGTAAAGCACAGACCGACAAGGATGGAGATGGCGTACTGCAGACCGTGTGCGGCCCAAAGGGGCAGCCAGTCCCACGAGAGCATCGAGATGATGCCGCCGTCGAAGATGCCCACGACGCCAAGGAGGTTTTGAGCCATGCAGCCAAGCGCTCCGAGCACGCAGTGGACGACGAACAGGCCGGGCGCAATGAACAGGAAGGTGAAGTCAAGCGGCTCGGTAATACCGCAAAGCATAGCGGTAAGGGTGACCGGGATCAGCAGAGCCTTGACGCGCTGCTTGCGCTCGGGTTTGGCGGTCATATAAAACGCAATGGCGACGCCAAGCGAGCCGAAGACCTTAGTCCAACCAGGGCAGGTATAGGCAGCCCAGGGTGCGGCATCCTTAAGAGCAACGCTCGGATCGGCAGCCAGTTGGGGCAGGATGTTGGCCCAAGCGGCAAAGATGCCGCCATTGACCGCCGCGTTGTCGTAATAGAACGGCGTATAGATAAAGTGGTGAAGGCCTGTAGGGATCAGCACGCGCTCGAAGAAAGCAAAGACGCCCACGCCAAACGTACCGGCGGAAAGGATGAATCCCTGGAAGGCGGAGATAGCAGCCTGAACATGCGGCCACACCAGGCAGGCGATAAGAGCGACCGGAACCATAACGAAGAAACCGATCATATAAATGAACACGGAGCCCGAGAACACGCCCAGCCACTCGGGGAGCTCGGTATCGAAGAACTTGTTATGCAGCATCGTGGCGATACCAGAAATGATAAGCGCGCCCATGATGCCCATATCAAGCGTTTTGATGCTTGCGATAGTGGCAAGACCAGTACCGCTGCCCGCCTCGACAGAGAAGTCAACACCAAAGACAGGACCCCACTGCCCCAAGATTGTGCTTACAAAGTAGTTGAAGGTAAGGTAGATGGCCAAAGCCTCCATGCAGCAGCGAGCGTTCTGCTTGTTCGCGAGCGAGATTGGCAACGCTACGCAAAACAGCAACGGCATCTGGTTAAAGAGCGTCCAACCACCCTGGAGCAGCACATTCCAGCAATCAAACCAAAGATGACCCGCTGTGGCCATCTCGCCAAAGATCGCCTCGGTGGTAAACAACGTACCCAGGCCGACGACGATTCCGGAAAATGCGAAAAGAATTGCAGGCGTGTACATTGCACCGCCGAAACGTTGTATCTTTTGCATCATGACGGGGAATCCCCCTCTCTTCATTCGGAGCGCTGCGGTTTTGGCTTCACTCGAGACCGCAGACGCGCCGTTTGCGTGTACCTCGTGCAATAGGACGGGTGGGCCCGCTTCCCTGACTTCTTGCGCTTCTATTTTTATCATATCACTTATCTAGACAAGTTAGCATTAATACTACGGTCGGTAAACGGTTGATTATTGGCTGTAAACGGTATATGTCCAGTATTTCGCCTGTTAAATCTGACATAGCTGATGGCTGCATTTCATTTTTCTTTTCTACTTGTCTAGATGTGCTTGTCTATATCTATAGACATGCCTATACTTCATTACAACATTCACCGCCACGTTAAGGAGTCACCATGAAAAGCGCGGTCTTCTATGGAAAGCACGACCTCAGAGTCGAGGAATCGGCAAAGCCGGCCGTGGGCAAGCGCGACGCTCTGATCAACGTCAAAGCTTGCGGCGTCTGCGGTACCGACGTTCATATCTATGAAGGCGACAAGGGTGCAGCCGACGTTACCCCGCCCACGATCCTTGGTCATGAGTTTGCGGGCGTTGTCGAGGCCGTGGGCAGCGACGTCGCTGGCTTTAAACCGGGCGATCGCGTGTGCATCGACCCAAACCATCCCTGCGGCTGCTGCGAACCCTGCCGCGACGGAATCAACCACTACTGCGAGCATATGACCGGTTACGGCACCACCGTTAACGGCGGCTTTGCCGAGTACTGCTCCGTCGATATGCAGCAAGTCTACAAGTTGGGCGATCACACCAGCTTTGAGCAGGGTGCTATGACCGAGCCCGTCGCCTGCTGCCTGCACGGCATCGATATGTGCAACATCAAGCCCGGCAGCACAGTTGTCGTTATCGGCGGTGGCATGATCGGTCTGCTCATGATGCAGCTTGCTAAAAACGCCGGCGCCACCAAGGTTGTCTTGCTCGAGCCCGTCGAAGGCAAGCGCGAGGTTGCGCTCAAACTCGGCGCCGACCTGGCAATTGATTCCATCCACGAGGACGTCCCGGCCCGCCTGAAGCAGGAGGGCGTCGGCAACGTCGATGTCGTTATCGAGTGTGTTGGCAAGCCCGTCACCATCGAGCAGGCCATCCAGATCGCCGGCCACAAGGCTACGGTCATGATGTTCGGCCTCACCAAGCCCGATGAGACAATCACCGTCAAGCCCTTCGAGGTCTTCCAGAAGGAGCTTGTGCTTACCTCGTCCTACATCAACCCTTATACGCAGCGTCGCGCGCTCGAGCTCATCGACTCTGGCAGGCTCGACGTATCCTCGATGGTCGCCAAGGTGGCTTCCCTCGACGAACTCGGCGCCATCCTGTCAGACCCAGCTCTGCGTGCCATGGGTAAATATATAATCGACCCCAGCAAGTAAATCGATCGACACCTGCGCGAGCGGTCCTCATCCACCGCTCGCGCACTCAGCTCTAGGAGACCATCGTGGCGCGAGCCATCTTCCAAACTATTTATGACAACGTGAAGCAGTCGATTGACGACGGCACATACGCCTATCAGAGTTATCTGCCTTCGGAGACTGAGCTCACGCAGCTGTTTGACTGTTCGCGCATGACGGTCCGTCGCGCCATCTCGATGCTCGCGGCAGATGGTTACGTGCTCCCCCAGCAAGGCAAAGGCATGCGCGTCATTCGCAACATCAGTGACGAGAAGAGTCGTGGTGGCGGCGGACTCGAGACCTTTAAGGAAATCGCGACCAGCCGAGGCTTTGAGCTCAAGACTGTCACCACCGTCTTTGAGCTCCTCGTCTGCAGCAAGGCACTCTCCGGGATTACCGGGTTTCCCGAAGGCTGCGAGCTTACGCGCGCCAAACGCATTCGTTATGCAGACGGACATGCCGTGTGCTCCGACGACTCCTATTACCTAAGCTCACAGGTACCGGGACTGACACCCGAGATTGTCAACGATTCGATCTATCGTTACCTCGAAGAAGATCTTGGCATTAAGATTGCCACGGGCAAACGCGATGTGACGATCGAGCATCCCACGCCCGAGGATACGCGCGTGCTCGATCTCGACGACTTTAACGCACTCGCCGTTATACGCGGGCAGACCTACAACGCCGACGGCATCCTTATGGAATACACCGAGACAAAACAGGTCCCCGGGTTCTTTTTGCTCCATGAAACCGTGACGCGCAACGGTACCGGTCGAACCGGCCACCAAAGCAGCATGAACTAACCATCTATTAGTTGCGGTGGAATAGTTCCTAGAATGGCCAGCTTAAAGGCAAAACGGGAACTATTCCACCGCAACTTTTTTGGCCGGCGGGGCAGTACCTGTCCTGGTACCGTCAAGATTCTTTCGCAAATTGATTTAACCGTCCTCGGCCCCGTCCTCTTCTAGCCCTCCGCCTTTCCCC
>UQIS01000041.1 GCA_900541245.1 uncultured Collinsella sp. | reverse complement strand
ACGCAAGTTGGGGCCTTTTTTCATATAGGCACACAAGGTCAAAGGCGGCACCATGATCCTCCTGGTCGACAAGATCGAAAAAAGCTTCGGCGCGCGCGTCCTCTTTAGCGGCGCGTCCTTCCAGATCAACCCCGGCGAGCGCTTCGCGCTCGTGGGCCCTAACGGCGCCGGCAAAACAACCATGCTCAAAATCATCATGGGCATCGACAGCCCAGACGCCGGCCAGGTCCAGTACGCCAAGGACTGCCAGGTGGGCTACCTAGAGCAGGAAACCAACCTGGAGCAAAAGGACACCACCATTCTCGCCGAGGTCATGGCCGCCGCCAAGGAAATCCGCCGCATGGGAGAGCGCGCCAACGAGCTGCAGGCTCAGATCACCGAGCTCTCCGAACAGGGGAAGGATGTCGACGCGCTCCTCAACGAGTACGGACAGGTCCAGGACCGCTTTGAGCACCTGGGCGGCTACGAGCTCGAGAGCAACGCGCGCAAGATCCTGTCCGGTCTGGGCTTTAAGGTCACCGACTTTGAGCGCCCGTGCTCCGAGTTCTCGGGCGGCTGGCAGATGCGCATCGCGCTGGCCAAGCTCTTCCTGCGCCACCCCGACCTGCTGCTTCTAGACGAGCCCACCAACCACCTGGACCTCGAAAGCGTCCAATGGCTGCGCGGCTTTATCGCTAACTACGACGGCGCCGTGCTCATCGTCAGCCACGACCGCGCCTTCATGGACGCCTGCGTCGACCACGTCGCCGCGCTCGAAAACCGTCGCGTGACCACCTACACCGGCAACTACAGCAGCTACCTCAAACAACGCGAGGACAACCTGGAGCAGATGCGCGCCAAGCGCGCCGCCCAGGAGCGCGACATCGCCCACATGCAGGTCTTCGTCGACAAGTTCCGCTATAAGCCCACCAAGGCCGCCCAGGCGCAGGAGCGCATCCGCAAGATCGAGCAGATCAAAAAGGAGCTCGTCATCCTGCCCGAGGGCCACAAGCACATCGACTTTAAGTTCCCTGACCCGCCGCGCTCCGGCGACATGGTCGTGGGGCTCGAGGGCGTCTCCAAGTCCTACGGCGAAAAGCACATCTACAGCGACATCGACCTCAAGCTCTACCGCGGCGAGCACGTGGCACTCGTCGGCCCCAACGGCGCCGGCAAGTCCACGCTCATGAAGATTATCGCCGGACTGGAGCCGCCCACCACCGGAACCCGGGACCTGGGAACCAACGTGGGCGTGGCCTATTACGCCCAGCACGCGCTCGAGGGCATGACCGAGTCCAATACCGTCCTGCAAGAGATCGACACCGTTACGCCCAAGTGGACCGTGCCGCAGCAGCGCAGCCTGCTGGGCGCCTTCCTGTTTAGCGACAACGATTCCATCGAGAAGCAGGTTCGCGTCCTCTCCGGTGGCGAAAAGGCGCGTCTGGCCCTGGCAAAGATGCTCGTGGCCCCCGCGGCACTCCTGTGCCTGGACGAGCCCACCAACCACCTAGACATCGACTCGGTGGACATGCTCGAGACTGCCCTGCAAAGCTTCCCCGGCACCATCGTGCTGATCAGCCACGACGAGCACCTGGTACGTGCCGTGGCCAATCGCGTAATCGACATCCGCGATGGTAACGTCACGGTCTACGACGGCGACTACGACTACTACCTCTACAAGCGCGAGGACCTCGCGGCCCGCGCCGCCGCCGAGGCGGCAGGGGAGAGTGCGCCGGCGGCGGGCAAGCCCGCCTGCGCCGCCCAGGCCAACACCCCCGTCGTAGCACCCAAGCCCGCCGAGGGCAAAAAGACCAAGGAGCAAAAGCGTGCCGAGGCTCAGGCCCGTGCCGCGCTCAACAAAAAGCTCAAGGGCGTGCGCAACCAGCTTAAGAAGATCGAGACGGAGCTCGACAAAAAGCGCGCCCGCTATGACGAGCTTATGGAATTGATGGCAAGCGAAGAGCTTTATGCCGATCAGGATAAGTTCAACGCCGCGCTGGGGGAATATAACGGCCTTAAGCAAGAGCTACCTAAGCTCGAGGACGAATGGTTGGAGCTTTCCACCCAGATCGAAGAGGAGACCGCGCGTGAACTCTCGTAAGGCCACCGCCGTGGCGATGAGCATCATCGCCATCGCCTGTCGTATCTGCGGCATCTTTATGAGCGCGATGACCGTGCTGCTGTGCTTTAGCGGCCTGACCGCCAAGCTGCAGATCGTCGGCTTTGTCGTTGAGCTTTCGCGCGCACTGCCGAACGCCATCGCCGGCTACGGCGTCATCACCTCGCCCTTTGGCGGCGTGTTCCGCTTAGATTACGCCATCGTGGCCGTAATCCTGTTTGTGGCCGACTACCTGCTCACGCGCGCCTCGCGCCGCGTCCGCTAGGGGATCGTTATGTCCAGCAGCTACTTCATGAACCTGCTCGCCAGCGCGGTCGCCGTCATCGTGGGCATCGTCATCCACGAGAGTGCGCACGCCGCCGCGGCCTGGGCACTCGGCGATAAGACGGCCCGATCGCGCGGTCGTGTCTCGCTCAACCCGCTCAACCACATCGACCCGTTTGGCACCATTCTCCTGCCGCTGCTCATGCTCGCCGCCGGTGGCCCGGTGTTCGCCTTCGCCAAGCCCGTGCCCGTCTACCTCAACAACCTCAAGCACCCAAAGCGCGACGAGGTCCTGGTGAGCGTGGCCGGCCCCGCATCGAACATTGCACTCGCATGCCTCGCGGCCGCCCTCATGCACGCAACGTACGGCAACCTCTACACCAGCATGTCCTTTGCCGTGGCGTCCCAAATCATGAACTTCGGCGCCACGTTTATCGTGGTTAACCTGTCGCTCGCGTTCTTTAACCTCATCCCGATTCCGCCGCTCGACGGCTCGTCGATCATCGTGCCCTTCCTCAAGGGCACGGCGCTCAACAACTATTACCGCCTGCAGCAATACGCTATGCCCATACTCATCCTGGTTCTATACCTGCTGCCTATGTGGACCGGCATCGATGTAATCGGCCGCTATTTCGACGTTACCGTGTATCCGCTTGCTGAGCAGCTGCTCAACTTCGCAATCGCCGGCATCTAAGGTAAACTTACAGGTCGACCGTGCAAAACTGTCGCAATATGCACCCAAACCGCGCCGCGAAGGCGCCGTCAAAGGAGGTCGAAGATGTCGTATCGCGTGTCAACGCAGGTCTACAGCGGACCTTTCGACCTGCTGCTGCAGCTGGTAACCCGCCAAAAAGTAGATATCGGCGCCATCTCCATCAGCGAGGTGGCCGAGCAGTACCTTGCCGAGGCCGAGCGCATCGAGGCGCTGGACCTGGACGTGGCGAGCGACTTTTTGCTGGTCGCGGCAACCCTTTTGGACATCAAGGCTGCCTCTCTGGTGCCGCAGGAGGCCCCGCGCAAAGCCGATGACGACGATGACGAGTTCGACGAAGACCTCGAGGAGCTCAGCACGCTCGACGGCGACGCCTTGCGCGAGGTCCTGATCCAACGCCTGATTGCCTACAAACAGTTTAAAGGCGCGGCTGCGGCCCTCGGTGCCCGCATGCAGGCCGAAAGACGCATGCACCCGCGTGTGGCCGGCCCCGACCCCGAGTTCTTGGGCCTAATGCCCGACTATCTGGCCGGCATTACCCTACGCGGTCTCGCCGTCATCTGTGCCGACCTGGACGGCAAGCGCCAGACCTTCCTGCTGGAGGCCGAGCATGTGGCACCGCATCGCGTACCACTCGACCTGACGGTGGCCTCGGTCGACCGCTTTACCATGGCGCACCAAACCTGCACTTTCCGCGAGCTGCTGGACGGCGACGCCACCACCGAGCAGCTCGTCGTCACCTTCCTGGCCATGCTTGAGCTCGCCAAGCGTGGCTCGCTCACGCTGAGCCAGGACGAGATCTTTGGAACCATCCGCATCAACCGCGTCGAGGGCGCCGAGGCCTATGTGCCCGGCGAGGGCCCCGAGCTCACCGAATAGGAGCGGCAACCATGTCAACCCTTTCCACGCTAGAGGCAAACAGCCTCAAAGGCGCCCTCGAGGCGCTGCTGCTGGTGTCGAGCGACCCGGTGAGTGCGCCCGCGCTGGCCGGCGCACTGGATATCGCCCCCGGCGAGTGCGCGTCGCTGCTCGCCGAGCTCAAGGTTGAGTACGAGGAGGCCAACCGCGGCTTTCAGCTGCGCGAGGTCGCCGGCGGCTGGCGCCTGTTTACGCACCCCGCCTACCACGACGTGGTCGAGGCCTATGTGTTGAGCTGGGACACGCAAAAGCTGTCGCAGGCGGCACTCGAAACTCTGGCCGTCATCGCATACCACCAGCCCGTGACTCGCGAGGTGGTCAAGGGCATCCGCGGCGTCAATTCTGACGGCGTCATCGCGTCGCTCGTGGACAAGGGCCTGGTGCGCGAGCTCGGCCGCGACCCCCAGCGCGGTCAGGCCATCATTTACGGCACGACCAACGCCTTCTTGGAAAAATTCGGCCTGCGCTCAACCCGCGATCTGCCCGATCTGGAGCAGTTTGCCCCCGACGAGCAGTCGCGTCAGTTTATCCGTGAGCGCTTGAGCGGTCGCAGCATTCAGTCCACGCTCGAGGAGCAGGCCGAAGACCTGGACGAAGAGCGCGAGCTGCTCGATACCGATGTTGTGAATGTTGAGGCAGTCGAGGGCGAGGACAACCTGGTCGTCGACAAGACCTCGGAGGATATGCATGACGAGAACTAACGAAGCAGGGGAGACGCGCGCCATGGGCAACGCAGTGCCCGCAACCGACGCCCAGCCCGTCTATCCGCACACCATGCGCCTGCAGCGCTTTTTGGCGCGCGCGGGTGTGGCGAGCCGCCGCGGCTCGGAGGACCTGATGACCGCCGGCCGCGTGACCGTCAATGGCCAGGTCGCGACCGAACTGGGCACCAAGGTCGACGTCGACCGCGACCATATCGAGGTCGACGGCATGCCCGTCAAGCTCAACCAGGGCGCCGTGTACCTGATGCTCTACAAACCGACCGGCTACCTCACCACCATGAGCGACCCGCAGGAGCGCCCTTGCGTGGCCGATCTGGTCCCCCGCGACCGCTTTCCGGGACTTTTCCCGGTGGGCCGCCTGGACCGCGACACCACAGGCCTTTTGCTTTTTACCACCGACGGCGACCTGTCGCAGGACCTGCTGCACCCGAGTAAGCACGTCTACAAGACCTACCAGGCACTCGTGGACGGGCAGCTGACCGACCGCGATCTAGAACCGCTCCGCCGAGGCATCGAGCTCGACGACGGCCTGTGCCAGCCGGCTATCTGCCGCGTCATCACCCCACGCGAGGCCGAGGCCGTAGCTCCCCAGGGAGTCAAGCCCGGCACCACCGCCGTGGAGGTCATCATCCGCGAGGGTCGCAAGAATCAAGTTAAGCGCATGCTGGGCAAGATTCACCATCCGGTAATCCGTCTGCATCGCTGCAACTTTGCCGGCCTGGAGCTCAAGGATGTGGCCAAGGGTTCATGGCGCGAGCTCACCGACCGCGAGGTGCAGATCCTCAAAAGCGGTGGCATCCCTCCCAAGCAGGCCAGCGCCATGCGCGGCGGCAAGCCCCAAGACACGCCCGCCAGCCGCACGCGTCACCACGGCAGCCACGGCTCCGCACCCAAGCGCAACACCTACCGCGAGCGCTACACAGGCTAAACAACCCGCCGCGCCCCAGCGCCCGCGAACCATACCAGCACGTCAACCATCGAAAGGAAGCATTGCATGATCGTCGCCATCGACGGCCCCGCCGGTTCCGGCAAGTCCACCATCGCCAAGGAGATCGCCCGCCAGCTGGGCTTTAACAAGCTCGACACGGGCGCCATGTATCGCGCCGTCACCTTCGCCGCGCTCGACCGCGGCATCGATCTGGACGACGAGGCGGCCATCGACGCCCTCGCCGAGAAGATCGAGATTCGCTTTACCAACGGTACCGGCGAGGACACGCGCCTGACCATTGACGGCCAGGACGCCTCGGCTGCCATTCGAACCCCGCAGGTTGACGCCAACGTGTCCAAGGTCTCGGCCTACCCGGGCGTGCGCGCCGCAATGCTCATCCATCAGCGCCGTGCCGCAGAGGACCGCGATATCGTGGCCGAGGGTCGCGACATCGGAACCGTCGTGTTCCCTAACGCGCAGGTCAAGGTCTTCCTGACCGCCGACCCGCGCGAGCGCGCCCGTCGCCGTGTGCTGCAGCGTCACCAAAACGATGCCCAGCCGCTCACGTCCGAGCAGCTCGAGGCCGAGGTCGACGTGACCCTCGACGCCCTTAAGCAGCGCGACAAGCTCGACAGCAGCCGCGAGGTCGCCCCGCTCGTGCCCGCCGAGGACGCCGTGCACGTCGACTCCACCGCTCACACCATCGACGAGGTCGTTCGTATCATCGAGGACCTCATCAACCAAAGGAGGTAGCCCATGCGCCTGTTTAAGCAGACGCCCGAGGACTATTACAACGCCCCCTACGCCGAGTTCCCGGCGCTCATCCGCGGCACCGTTTTCGTGGTCATGGCAATCCTTTGGGCCTTCTCCAAGCTCATGTGGCGTTGGAAGGTCGAGGATGCCGATCTGCTGTTTGAGCGCCAGGACGGCCGCGGCAGCGTGGTCATCTGCAACCACACCTCGATGGCCGAGCTCTTGGCCGTGGAGACGGCGCTGTTCTTTGGGGGGCGCCGCATTCGTCCCATCTTTAAGTCCGAGTTCGCCAAGAGCAAGATTGTGCGCTGGGCCTTTAGCCGCGTTGGCGGCATCCCCGTGGAGCGTGGTACTGCCGATATGAAGTGCCTGCGCGACGCCCAGCATGCGCTGCAGCGCGGCGAGGACGTTCTGATCTTCCCCGAGGGCACGCGCATCCGCTCGCGCGAGATCAAACCCGAGGTCCACGGCGGTTTTGCGCTCATCGCCCAGATGGGCAAGGCACCTGTGAACCCGCTCGCCATCTGCGGCTGGTCCGACATCACGCCCGCGGGCAAAAAGATCATGCGTCCCAAGAAGTGCTGGATCCGCGCCGGCAAGGCCGTCTCGCTTTCCGACGCACCGGCTGGGCTTAAGCGCACGGAGCGCCTGGAATGGTTTGAGTCCGAGGCCATGAGCCGCGTCTACGCCATGCGAGACGACCTGTGCGCCGAGCATCCGGGCAGGTTCTAGCCATGAGCGAGAACGTGACGAACACCGCCGCGGCTGCGTCTGACCAGGCAAACGCGCCCACCATCGAGATCGCCGCCCACGCCGGCACTTGCTACGGCGTACAGCGTGCGCTCGATATGGCGCTAGCCGCCGCACCGCAGGCAGGTGAGTGCGCTCAGGTCCATACCTTGGGGCCGCTCATCCATAACCCCATCGTGGTACGCGAGCTCGCTGAGGCAGGCGTCGGTCTGGCCGATACCTTGGACGACGCCACGTCGGGCACCGTGATCATCCGCGCCCACGGTGTGGTGCCGCAGGTCATTGACGCCGCTCGCGAGCGCGGCCTTACCGTGGTCGACGCCACCTGCCCCTACGTGAAGAAAGTCCATGTTGCAGCCGAGCGCCTGGTGCGCGAGGGCTACCGCGTGGTGGTCGTAGGCGAGCCAGGTCACCCCGAGGTGGAGGGCATCCTGGGCCACGCCGGCAATGATGCGCAGGTCGTGAGCTGTGCCGCGGACGCCAACGCCTTGTCGCTCAAGGGCAAGGTAGGCCTCGTCGTGCAGACCACCCAGACCGCACAGAACCTCGCCGAGGTCGTGGCCGCCATAACCCCGCGCGTGCAGGAGCTGCGTGTGATCAACACCATCTGCGCCGCCACGAGTGAGCGTCAACAGGCAGCAGCCACACTTGCCAACCGCTGCGACTGCATGGTCGTGGTGGGCGGCAAGAACTCGGGTAACACCCGCCGCTTGGCACAGATCTGCGCCGACGTCTGCGAGCGCACGCATCACATCGAGGAAGCTTCCGAGCTCCAGGCCGCGTGGTTTACCGACGCTCACCACATCGGCATCACCGCCGGCGCTTCCACCCCGCAAGAACACATCGAACGCGCCGTCGCGCGCATCAAGGAGCTTTGCCGCTAACCATGGACCAGACCGTACCCGCATACGCCGCCGAGGTGGCCGATTACGGGCGCAGCCGCGACCCCGAGCCGGGTGAGGGCGCGCTCGTAAAGAACGTGCGTCCCGAATCGCCCGCGTGGGATGTGGGTATCGAGCCGGGCATGCGCGTGCTCACGGTCAACGGTGAGCAGCTTACCGACATGATTGTGTGGCTCTGGGAGGCCGACGATGATACCGTCGACCTCGAGGTTTTCGACCCGCGCGACAACACCGTCACCCCCGTCGAGCTCGACCGCTTCCCGGGAGAGGACTGGGGCCTTGAGTTCGATGGCCCCATCTTCGATGGCATGCGCACCTGCGTGAACGCCTGCGTGTTCTGCTTTATGACGATGCTCCCCAAGGGCGGCCGCTCAACGCTCTATATTCGCGATGACGACTACCGCCTGAGCTTTTTGCAGGGCAACTTTGTCACGCTCACGAACCTCACCGACGAAGATGTTCAAAACGTCATCCAACGCAACATGAGCCCCATGAACGTGTCGGTCCACGCCGTAAGCCCCGACGTCCGCCGCCGTATGATGGGCCGCAACGCCCAGCGCGGCATGGATGTGCTCGAGATCATCATGGCCGCCGGCATAGAGATTCATGCGCAGATCGTGTTGTGCCCCGGCATGAACGACGGCGAGGAGCTGGAAAAGACCCTGCGCTTTTGCGAGGAGCACGAGCAAATCACAAGTCTGGGCATTGTGCCGCTCGGTTTTACCAAGCATCAGAACCGTTTTAGCTGGTCCTACAGCGACAAGCCCGAGCTGGCGCGCGAGACCATCGCGATGATCAGGCCCTTCCAGGACCGCGCCTATGAGCGCTTTGGCCGCCACACCTTCCAGATGAGCGACGAGTTCTATCTGGACGCCGGCATCGATCCTCCCGAGGCAGACTTTTACGACGGTTACCCGCAGTACTACGACGGCATTGGCATGATCCGCTCGTATCTGGACGAAACCGACGACGTGCTCGCTGCCGATAGCGAGCGACTGGCCCGCGTCCGCGGGGACATCGCCGCCCGCAGCCAACACCTGCTGTGCCTCTCGGGCGCCAGCGCACGCGACACGGTGGCCCGCTTTGTGGAATCGCCCAAGGGACTCGCCGGCACCGTCACAGCCATCAAGAACCGCTACTTTGGCGGCAACGTGGACGTGACCGGCCTCATCGTCGCGTGTGACATTCTGGAGCAGCTGCCCCAAGATCTGTCGGGGGTTATGCTCTTTGTGCCTAAGCTCATGTTCAACGCTGACGGCATGACGCTTGACGAGTATCATCGTGACGATTTACTCGCAAGCCTTACCAGTCGCGGCGCCGAGGTTCATGTGGTATCGACCATGCCGCATGAGTTGCTCGATACCCTGGAGCACATCCTTGGCATTGTGCCCGCCGACTCTAACACTTCCACTGACCCTACGCATTAAAGGAGTGCAGATGAAACCTATCGTCGCCGTCGTCGGACGCCCCAACGTGGGCAAGTCCACGCTCGTTAACCGCCTGGCCCAGACCTCGGACGCCATCGTCCATGAGTCCCGCGGCGTCACGCGCGACCGCTCGTACCACACGGCCGATTGGAACGGCCGCGAGTTCACCATCGTCGACACGGGCGGCATCGAACCGCTCAAGAGCGACGACGTCTTCGCCACGTCCATTCGCGACCAGGCCCTCGCCGCCGCCGAGGAAGCCGCCGTCATCCTGTTTGTGGTCGACGGCCGCACCGGCGTCACCGAGGAGGACGAGTCGGTCGCCCGCATGCTCAAGCGCTGCGACAAGCCGGTCTTTCTGCTGGTGAACAAGCTCGACAACCCCGATCGCGAGAATGACAGCATCTGGGAGTTCTATTCCCTCGGCATCGGTGAGCCCACGCCGCTCTCGGCCCTGCACGGCCACGGCACGGGCGACCTGCTCGACGACATCGTGGCCCTGTTGCCCGAGGAGGAGGACGAGATCGCCGACGAGTTCCCCGACGCGCTGAACGTCGCCATCATCGGCCGCCCCAACGCCGGTAAGTCCTCGTTGTTCAACCGCATCCTGGGCGCCGACCGCTCCATCGTGTCCAACATTGCCGGCACCACGCGCGACGCCATCGACACCGTCGTGGAGCGCAACGGCAAGCACTACCGCATGGTCGACACTGCGGGCATCCGTAAGAAGAGCACCGTGTACGAGAACATCGAGTACTACTCGATGGTCCGCGGCCTGCGCGCCATCGACCGCGCCGACGTGGCGCTGCTCGTCGTTGACGCCTCCGTGGGCGTTACCGAGCAGGACCAGAAGGTCATGGGCCTTGCCATCGAGCGCGGTTGCGCCATCGTGGTGCTGCTCAACAAGTGGGACCTGCTCGACGACGACCGTAAGCGCGAGGCCTGCATGGAGACCATCGACCGCCGTCTGGGCGTCATGGCTCCCTGGGCCCAGTACCTGCGCATCTCTGCCCTGACCGGCCGCAGCGTCGAGAAGATCTGGGCAATGGTAGACGCTGCCGAGAAGACGCGCTCGCAGAAGATTAGCACCTCACGCCTCAACACGTTCCTCACCGACCTGCGCGAGTTCGGTCATACCGTGGTGGACGGCAAGCGCCGCCTGCGTATGCACTACGTGACCCAGACGGGCGTCAACCCGCCGACGTTCACGTTCTTCGTCAACCACAGCGACCTGGTCAACGACACCTACCAGCGCTACGTAGAGAACCGCATGCGCTCGACCTTCGACTTTGCCGGCACGCCCATTCGACTCTTCTTTAGGAAGAAGGAGCAAAAGGATGCATAATCCGATTCTTCTGACCGCCATCTGCGCCGTGGTCTCGTTCTTTATCGGGGCGATTCCGTTTGGTCTGATCCTGGGCCGCGTGTTCAACCACACGGACATTCGTAAGGCGGGCTCCGGCAACATCGGCACCACCAACGCCCTGCGCGTGGCCGGCCCCAAAGTGGCCGCGCTCACGCTGCTGCTAGACTGCCTTAAGGGCGCCATCTGCGTCCTTATCGCGCGTCCGCTCATTGCCGACTTGGGCTATGGCTTCCCCGTGAGCATTATGGCCCCCGGTGCCGCCGGCGACTGGATGCTCGGCGTCATCTGCCTGGCAGCCGTGTGGGGCCATATCTTCTCGCCCTACCTCAACTTCCATGGCGGCAAGGGCATCGCAGTTGGTCTGGGCGTCATCCTCGCCTGGTACTGGCCCATCGGACTTTCGCTGCTGGGCATGTTTATCGTGGCCGTCGCCATCACCAAGTTTGTGTCGGTGGGCTCGCTTGCCGCGGCCATCGGTCTTCCCATCGCTGCCTGCGCGGTCTTTCCGTACAGCAGCCTCGGACTTAAGTTTTGCATGGCGCTGATCGGCATTACTGTGGTGTGGGCCCATCGTGCGAACATCAAAAAGCTCATGACAGGTAAGGAGTCCAAGCTCTCGTTTACCAAGCGCGTCACCGAGCCCGACGATAAGTAGGAGAGAGTCATGAATGTTGCGCTGATTGGCTCTGGCTCGTGGGGAACCGCCGTCGCCGGCCTTGCCGCCGCGCGAGCCGTGCGCGTGACCATGTGGGCCCATAGCGAGCAGACGGCTGCCGGCATCAACGGCGAGCACCGTAATCCCCGCTATCTGGTGGACTACGTGCTGCCGGAAAACGTTGTCGCCACGACGGACCTGGCGCAGGCGCTTGACGGCGCCGAGGCCGTCATCTTTGCCGTGCCCTCCACACATCTGCGCAGCGTATGCCATCAGGCGGCACCCTTCATCGCTGCCGAGACCCCGGTGCTCTGCCTCACCAAGGGCATCGAGCCCGAGTCCGGCCTGCTCATGAGCGAGGTCATCGCCACCGAGATCGGCAACGAGGCACGTGTCGCGGCGCTCTCGGGCCCCAACCATGCTGAGGAAATCTGCCGCGGCGGACTTTCTGCCGCCGTCATCGCCAGCAAAGATCCGCAGATAGGGGAGACCTTTAAGGACCTGCTCCTGTCCACGGCCTTCCGTATCTATCTGTCGCAAGACATGACCGGTGTCGAGGTCTGCGGCGCCATGAAAAATGTTATCGCCATCGTGTGCGGCATCTCCGCCGGCACCGGCGCGGGCGACAACACGCTCGCCCTCATCATGACGCGCGGCCTAGCCGAGATCAGCCGTCTGGTGCATGCCCGCGGCGGGCAGGCTATGACCTGCATGGGGCTTGCCGGCATGGGCGACCTCATTGCCACCTGCACCTCGGAGCATTCGCGCAACCGCACCTTTGGCTACGAGTTCGCTCATGGCGTGTCGCTCGACGAGTATCAGACGCGCACGCATATGGTGGTCGAAGGCGCCGTCGCGGCCCGCAGCGTCAGCGAGCTCGCCCGTTCACTGGGCGTAGACATTCCGCTCACCTTTGCCGTGGAGCAAACGCTCTACAACGGTGTTACTTTGGATAGGGCACTCGAGATTCTTACCGATCGCGTCCCTTCTCAAGAGTTCTACGGACTCACCGACTAACGCAGAAAGGCTTCTACCATGGGTTCCATTAAAATCGCTCCGTCCGTCCTTTCGGCCGACATGGCCAACCTCAAGGGTGAGCTCGACAAAATCGCCGGCGCCGACTACGTGCACTTCGACGTTATGGACGGTCACTTTACCGGCAACCTCACCTTTGGCGTTGACATCCTTAAGGCCGTCAAGCGCTCCACCGATGTACCGGTCGACGCGCATCTGATGGTGTCGAACCCCGACGAGACGGTCGATTGGTACGCCGACGCCGGTGCCGACATGATCACCGTGCACTACGAGGCCTCCACGCACCTGCACCGCACGCTCACGCACCTGCAGCAGAGCGGCGTCAAGGCCGGTGTGGTGCTCAACCCCGCCACCCCCGTGTGCGTGCTTGAGAGCATCATCGACGTCGTCGATATGGTACTGCTCATGAGCGTGAACCCGGGCTTTGGCGGTCAGAGCTTTATCCCGGGCACCATCGCTAAGCTCCACGAGCTCAAGGCCATGTGCGAGCGTCACGGCGTTTCGCCCCTCATCGAGGTCGACGGTGGCATTTCTTCCAAGAACATTGCCGAGAACGTCAAGGCCGGCGCCAACGTGCTCGTGGCCGGTTCTGCCGTATTTAAGTCCGAAGATCCCGCTGCCGAGGTTGCGCTGCTGCAGAAGCTGGGCAACGAGGCCGCACAGGAGGCATAAACCCTTATGACCGCAGGTCAAAACCGCATACCCGTGAATCTTGACTATGCCGCCTCGACGCCCATGCGCGCCGAGGCGCTCCTTGCGCAGCGCGAGTACGACGACAGCGAGCTTGCGGGCGTCAACCCCAACTCGCTGCACTCGCTTGGCCGCAAGGCCGCCGCACGCCTGGAAGTCGCCCGTCGCGAAATCGCACGTAGCTTTGGCGCACGCGTTCGCCCGTCCGAGATCATCCTTACCAACGGCGGCACCGAGGCCAACCAGCTGGCGCTGCTCGGTCTTGCCGAGGGCGCTCGTCAGCGCAATCGCAAGCGTAACCGCGTGATCGTGTCGGCGATCGAGCACGATTCGATTCTGGATAACCTGCCGCTGCTGCGTGCCGCCGGCTTTACCGTCGACCTGGTGCAGCCCTGCCGCGCGGGCTACATCGAACCCGCCGCGCTGAGCGACTTGCTCGACGACGACGTGGCGCTCGTGAGCATTATGGTTGCTAACAACGAGACCGGCGTGGTGCAGCCCATCCGCGAGCTTGCCGCGGCCGCGCATACCGTGGGCGCCCTGTTCCACACCGATGCCATCCAGGGGTATCTGCACATTCCGCTCGATGTCACCGAGCAGGGAGTTGACGCCATGACCGTTGCCGCGCACAAGATCGGTGGCCCCGTGGCATCCGGCGCGCTCTACCTTAAGAGCCGCACGCCGCTGCGCCCGCGCATCTTTGGCGGCGGACAGGAGGCCGGTCGTCGTGCCGGCACGCAGGATCTGCGCACACAGTTGGCCTTTGCCGCTGCCGCCCGAACGCTGGCGCCCCATGTAGCCCAGGAGCGTGCGACGCTGCAAACCCTTTCCGACAAGCTCTACGCCGCGCTTACGGCCCATCCGCGCATTCACGCCACCATGGGCGACTACGCACAGGCCGATCGTCTGCCGGGTATGGTTTCGATCTACGTCGACGACATGGACTCCGAGGAGCTCATCGTCAAGCTCGACGCCGCCGGCTTTGAGGTATCGGCAGGCTCGGCATGCTCGAGCGGCAGTATGGACCCCAGCCACGTTTTGAGTGCGATGGGCATCGGTCGCGAGCAGGCATTGGGCGCACTGCGCATTTCCTTCGATGACCGCGTGAATCCGGGAGATCTGGACGACTTTGCCCAGACGCTGCTCTCGATCGTAGGTGCCGCATGATCGTCGCCGAGCTCGAGCGCGCCCTGCTGGCACGCTATCCCAAGACCGATGCCGAGAGTTGGGACCATGTAGGACTCTCCGTCGGCGACCCTGCCGCGGAGATTAACGGTGTTGCCTGCGCACTCGATGCGACCGAAGCCAATGTGCACCGCGCCCAGGAGGCCGGCGCCAACGTGCTGCTGACGCATCACCCCATCTATATCAAGGCGCCCGAGGCCTTTTGTCCGGCGGATGCCACACGCCCCCAATGCAGCGCGGCGCTCTACGAGGCAGCGCGTTGCGGCGTGAGCATCATATCGCTCCACACCAACATGGACCGCTCGCACGAAGCCCGTGTCTGCCTGAGCGAGCTGCTGGGTGCCGCACCCGTGAGCTCACTGGAGCACGTGGACGAACCCGAGGCCACCGGTCTGGGCGCACTTGCAACGCTCAACGACCCGTGCACGCTGCGCGATCTTGCCACCTGTGCTGCCACGGCTTTCGGGAGCGACCCGCGTGTGTGGGGCGAAGCCGGGCACGCATGCCGCACCGTCGCCATTTTGGGCGGCTCCCTGGGCGACTTTGGAGAGCTCGCCATCACCGCGGGCGCGGACGTTGTCGTGACGGGCGAGGCGGGCTACCACGTGGCGCAAGACCTTGCCTTACGCGGGCTGCCGGTGATCTTGCTCGGCCACGACCGCTCTGAGGAGCCGTTCGTTGATATATTGATGAACTCTGCAGTTGACGCCGGGGTCGACCCCCGTCATGCGATTAAAATACTGAACCCTTGCCAATGGTGGACTGTGACAAAAGGAGAGAACTTATGAGCGCCGGCGCTACGCTACTCAAGCTGCAACAGATCGATTTGGAGCTCGCCCGCAACAAAAGCGAACTTGCCAATATGCCGGAGCTCAAGGAGCTCGCTTCCAAGCGCAAGACCTATGTGAAGCTCAAGTCCGAGATGACCAAGCTCTACGCCCAGCGCAAGGATCTGGACATTGAGCTCGACGACCTCAACACCACCGAGATTCAGACTAACAACGCCATCGAGGCTGCCAAGAAGCGCCATGTCGACGGCTCCGACTACCGCGAGGTTCAGGACCTGGAGAATGAACTCGCCACCCTGGCCAAGCGTCTGGACAAGATCGAGCACACCCGCAAGGATGTTGTTATCGCCCATAAGGAAGCACTTGACCGCGAGGCTCGCGCACAGGCCATCATCGCCAAGTTCGAGGAGGGCGTGAAGGCCGATACCAAGGCCGCCCGTGCCAAGGCTGCCGACCTGCAGGCTCAGATTGACGCCGCCACAAAGGAGCGCACCGCGCTTGCTGCCACGCTGCCGGCCGACGTGCTCATCGACTACGAGCGCCTCCTCAAGCAGTTCCGTGGCCTGGCTGTCGAGACCATCCAGGGCAACATCCCCACGGTCTGCCACACCGCGCTGCAGGCATCGTCCATGAGTGACCTCAACCACGACGGCAGGTCAATTACGCACTGCCCGTACTGCCACCGCCTCCTGGTGCTCCCGAGCAAGGAAGCTTAAACGATGGCGGCACCCAACAATTCAATGCAACTTGAGGGAAAAACGATCCTGCTGGGCATTACCGGCGGGATCGCCGCCTATAAGTCGTGCAATATCGTGCGCCTGTTGCAAAAGCGCGGCGCGCGCGTCAAGGTCGTTATGAGCAAGCATGCCACGGAGTTCGTGGGGCCGCTTACCTTCCGCGCACTCACCAATGAGCCGGTCGCGGTGGGCCTATTCGACGATCCCTCCGACCCCATCCACCACATTTCGCTGGCGCAGGAGCCCGATCTGGTGGTCGTAGCGCCCGCGACGGCTAATATCATCGCCAAGATGGCCAACGGCATCGCCGATGACCTTATTTCCACCACGCTACTAGCCACACCGCGACCCATCGTGATCGCACCCGCTATGAATAACGGCATGTGGAAGGCACCGGCGACGCAGGCCAACATGGCCACGTTGCGCGAGCGCGGTGTCCATGTGGTGGGTCCGGGCAGCGGCTACCTTGCCTGCGGCGACGTGGACACGGGACGCATGAGCGAGCCGGGAGACATCGTCGAGGCTGTCTGTGAGGTGCTCAACCCCGCGCCTCAGGACCTGGCGGGCAAGCGCGTCGTGATTACCGCCGGCCCCACGCACGAGCCGATCGACCCCGTGCGATTCATCGGCAACCGCTCTTCGGGCAAGATGGGCATCGCCCTGGCGGGGGAGGCCGCACGCCGCGGTGCCGAAGTCACGCTCGTGTTGGGACCGACATCGCTCGATGTTCCCCGCGGCGTGGAGTGCGTGCGCGTGCAAACCGCCGCAGAGATGCTCCAGGCGGCACTGAGCGCCTTTCAGACGGCCGATGCGGCAATTTGTGCGGCTGCCGTCGCCGACTATACCCCGGCGGCCCCTGCCGACCATAAGCTCAAAAAGGTTAACGAGCGCCTGGATCGAATCGAGCTCGTCGAGACCGTTGACATCTTAGCCGAGCTTTCGCGTCAGAAGGGCGAGCGATGCGTGATCGGCTTTGCGGCCGAGACCGATAACGTTGTCGAGTACGCCGAGCGCAAATTGGCACGCAAAGGTTGCGATGCCATTATCGCCAACGATGTCTCACGCGCCGATTCGGGCTTTGGAACCGACACTAACAAGGCCTGGATTGTAAGCACAGCGGGCACGCAAGAACTCCCCGTGCTAACAAAACCCCAGCTCGCAAATACAATTTTGGACTTGCTTCAAAATATTTAAAAAAGTTCTTGCACAAGGGCAAAGTTTCGGGTTAATATATTCCCTGTTGCGAGCGAGAGCAGAGCAACAAACAAAAGCTTCGGGACGTGGCGCAGCTTGGTAGCGCACTTGACTGGGGGTCAAGGGGTCGCTGGTTCGAATCCAGTCGTCCCGACCAGAAGTTTGCAGGTCAGGCACCTAGTGCCTGACCTTTTTTGTTTGAAGCAATTGCTTAATTTTGATTAAGCAACAAGATGCCAAAAATCTACCTGCACGATAATCGCCTTTTGCGGTTACTTGCGCGTTTTGCACACGCTTGAGCCGATTTATTGACGCGTTATGAATCTACATACGCGTAGCTGGTATACAGCCGAGTACAGGCTGTATTTATCGCGGCGATTTACGCAGATATAGCGACTGTAACGAACAAGCGTGTCGCTGTATTTATTCCGGTAGTTCACTTGATCGGTGGACAAGTGGGCTGTTGCAACGAAACGCCAAGCAGGACGGGCTCTATACAAGGAATCCGCAGGGGTAATGGCGGGAGAGTCCGGCAGGCGCTCTGAGAGCCGCTGTATGACCCCATTTCTCCTCAAACCGATAATCTGTGCCACGAGCCTCAAACCGTTCGTACACTTGCCAAAAGAAAAGCCCGCACGGAGACGCGCGGGCTTTTCGCTAGGTAAACTAGAAGACAGGCTAGAAACAAAAAACTGGGCAGATACTCATGGCCAAGCGGGCAACATAATAACCGCCCGAACCTGTAGACCCATATTTAGTAACAAAGAGGAATCCCTCTGTAGTACTCGGGTATGTTCCACGCTCATAGAACATGCTGCCGTTGGCAAGTCCAGATATCTCGGTCACACCATTTTCTTTAGGACTATCTTTCCCCTTGAAGGCCTCGTACTGGGTACCCTCGGAGGAGGTCCAGGGATAGCTGGATGCCCAGTGGGAGGTGGAGACGATCTCGGAGTAGCTGAGCAGGAACAGCTTGTCCGAGGTAGCCGTCACAGCAGCGTTCGCATCAGCTCCGTCGACGTTGTTCGTTAACTTCTTGACGGCCTTCACTTTAGACTGGAAGTCTGAGGGCATTAGGTTCCAGATCTCGCCCGAGTTCATCTTCTGGCGGAGTTCCGACTTCTCCCAGCCGCCGGCATTGGTGTCGGTGGCGTTCATGGGGGACCGAATGCCCGTCGAGGTGGTGAGGAACGTGAGGCCCGCCTTGCCCGAACCGTCGGCCAAGTCATCGTGGTTGATGTCGATAATCTTGTACTCGAGCGTCTGACCATCGGTGAGCTTCATCGAGAACTTCGTCCCCGCATCCATCGCTGCCTTGGCCTTGGCGTAGGCGGGTGAAGCCTCGCCCTTCGCGGCGATGTCCTCGGCCACGGCCTTCTGCTCTTCGAGGGTCCAGTCCTTCGCGTCCTTGGCGATGGCCGCCTGGACGGTCGCGGAATCGGTACCTGCAGACCCTCCGCCGGACGCGCCTCCCTCGACGCCGCCGACCGTCCCGTTGTTCACCGTGTTGCCGACCAGGTTGAACTGGTTTCGGATGGCGCCCGCCACGCCGGGTCCCGCGAACACGATGACCAGGCCGATGATCGCGATAATCAGGACGTACTCGATGATTGACTGTCCTCGGAGGCGGGTACTCCTAGGAGATACCCCCCCCCCGAAGGTTAACTGCCGCTGCATGCATTTGCGACACTCCCTTCGCTCAGGGTTTGTAGATACATTGCCGAGCGTAGGGCTATTCCATAATTCTGCTCCGGTCTTGCCGCAGCGGCAACCGCACCGATGGTCAACAATCGTGATTACGCTATTATAGAACACGCGTTCGTTATTGATTCGAGAGGGGTGCCGTCGTGGGGGAGAGCGATAAGTCGATACGTTTGGTCACGGCCCTCGTCGAGTGCCGCCCCGACGGCGAGTACGCCCCGTGGGGCATCAAATGGTACGACGGCACCGTCTACCCGTTCGACCGCATCGAGTCCTACAGCTCCCGTTCGTGGGCGCTCGGCAGGAACAAGCGGTCCGAGTCCTGGCGCGTGATCGTCGGGGACGGTACGTGCCGCGACATCTGCCATTACCAAAACAGCTGGTATGTCGTTCACGACCCAGACGATGACACCCCAGCGGCAAGCGCACCGCAAAAATAGCCAAAACGCCCATTCGAAACCAAACGCCCAGGTAAACGGCTTAACACAATCGCGAATACGACCCCAAAAAGACCTACTTGGATACCCGCTAGGGGTACCTGTTTTCAGGCACCTTAAATCGCCTCTCGTTGCCTCGTTTTTTCGGCTACTCAGTAAAAAATAGGGGAGTACGCCAGTACTCCCCCTAAATCGTTTATATCCCGGTTGCTGCCTGCCAGTCTGCCCTCTCAAGCCTAGGCTTGAGCGCGGGGGGGGCTTAGGCCCCTAGTCTTGAACGTACTTGAGGTCAAGCTCTCCAGGCGCGTCCACGTACACCGCGCCGAACGTCAGGTTTACCAGCCGGGGCTGAGCTCCATAAGAGCAAAATCATTCTAGCGCTTACTATCAAGGATATCCGTCGTAGTGGCGGCTATCCGGCAAACGATCGTACTCTCGTGGTCCCGTTTCGAGTAATTCTTTGGCACGGTCAGGAGCATAGCGAACGGTTTCCGCTGTTCCGCTCATGTACATGGACGATGAATGAACTTCGATAGCAAACGCAATTTGGTTTTTGAAATATGGACGAATTCCTTGTCAGGAGGATAGAATGATGCCGACGGCAGCCCAAGTTGTAGAGAGCTGGGCAGAGCCGTTGCTTAATGAAGTTGGGTCATCGTCTTAGCGACGGTGGCCTTTCTTTTTAGGCTTCGAGCCCTGCTTGAGTGCCTTGGAAAGGCCGACAAGGGCCGTGAGGAGCGAGACCATAGCGGTCAGGAG
>UQIS01000040.1 GCA_900541245.1 uncultured Collinsella sp. | reverse complement strand
GACGACGACGCCATCGCCCAGAACGAGGTCGGCACCGCGCCGATCATGGTCCTGGTCGGCGGCAGCGCCGTCGCCGTCAAGCCCAAGGCCGCGACGCCCAAGGTCGCCAAGCACGTGCTGGAGGACGGCACCGCCGCATGGCAGAAGGCCGCCGACGCAACGGTCGGCGACGACCTGTACTGGCGTCTCTCGGCCACGGTCCCGGCGGGCCTTGCCGCCTACGACGCCTACGCGGTGCAGTTCGTCGACACCATGAGCGCGGGGCTCGACCCCTCCGAGGTCGCCGCGAGCATGCGCGTGTACGTGGCGGCGGGCGCGGACGGCGGCTTCGACGCCGTCGCATGTGAGGGCGGCCGCGCCGGCACCGAGCCCGCCAAGGGCTGGACCGACATCACGGCCCAGTGCAAGGTCTCGGTCGAGGGGAAAACCAACACCAAGCGCACCGGCGACCGCGGCGCCGCTCTCGGCGGGGCCGACGCTTTCGCCGCGGGCGCCCGTGTGGTCGCGGTCTACAGCGCACCCTTGGGGGCCAACTGCAATCGAGGGGTCACAAAGGGCAACCCCAACGAGGTCTACCTGCGCTACCCGCGCTCTCCTCTCGCCGACCAGTCCGGCGACGCCGGCTTCACCCGCACACCGAGCGATGACGCGTGCGCCTACACCTGGGGACTCAGTCTGATCAAGCGCTCAAGCGCAGACGATAAACCGCTCGCGGGCGCCAAGCTGCGCATCATCGATGACCGCGGGCGCGTTCTAACGACCGACGGCTCGTGGTCGACGGATGCCGTCGCGTGCGTCACCACGGGCGTGGACGGCCATGTGGAATTGAGCGGTGTGGACGCGGGTGTCTACACCGTCGAAGAGGTCGCGGCTCCCAAGGGATACGCCGCCTTTGAGGGCAAGCGAACGGTAACGGTTACGTCCGAGGGATTGGACGTTAAACAGGTTGCAGCCGCGAAGCCCAAGGTGACCGTGTCGGCCGAAAGCCCTCTGCGGGTTGATACCGCCGATGCCGGGATGGGTTCGATCGAGCTGTCGGTGCTCAACACCCCAAGCAAAGAAGCAAGTCGAGGCTTTATGCCCTCGACGGGAGATAGAACGTTGGTGCTGGTGGCGGTTTTGGCTGCCATCGGAGCGGCGGCTATTGTTGTCGCGCTCGTCATCAAGCGGGGAGGAGGTCGCCGTGAAAAATAATTGCCCCCCTTGCTCAATGGCGTACTGCCTCCGTAGCGAGTGACGCGCAGGCCTACCGACCTGATGATCATTGGTTTTGAAAAAGTTACTAGAGAACCCTCCAAGAAAAGCGGGGCACCCGGGCGATGCGATCGGGTGCCCCGCTTTGTTTGTGTACCTCCACAAAGGTGCCTGGCCCCTTTGTGGTGAGCGGCTGCTAAGCGGTGGGGAGGCCTGGCGTGTTAGCCGGCTGCTGCGGCTTGAGGCGGGCGTTGCGCCAGATGATTTGGATAACGTAGCCGAGCATGAAGATAAAGGCCACGCCGCTGATGAAGCCGCCTACGAGGGGAAGCCCCGTGAGGGCGCCTGCGATTGCGCCACCAACGGCTGCCATGGCGTAGCGGTTCTGGCTGTGTCCGACCATGCGTGCAATCGCGCACCCTGCAAAGGCACTCGACACCAGCGCGATGCCAATGACACCGCACAAGAGGGCTCCGGCAAGCGACAGACCAGCGATAGAGGTAATCAGCAGTAGGACGGCGGGGACGATAGCAATCGTGCTCAGAAGACCGCTCACCCACAGGGGCATGGGGCGCTGGTGGAGCATGCCGGCGGCGCTGGCGGTCGCGCGCGGAAAGACGAGCTCGAGCAGCAGAGCGACAAAGCAGGTCGAGAGTGCCGCGGCGACGATACCGCCGATGACATCGTTAACGGTGGAAGTATCCTCGTTCTCGGTGCGGTCGATCTTGAGCGCGCCTACCTCGGCTCCTGCGGCACGCTCGGGGTCCTCGGAGACGTGCGCGTTCACCGTGCCGGTGATGCGGGCGTTCTTGCCCAGGATGCGCTTGTCGGCCCAAGCCTCGACATCGCCCTCGACGGTGCCATCGATGGTCACCGTGTCGCCCGCAAGTGCTGCCGACTTGGTGGAGCCTCGCAGGGCAACTGTCTCGCCTATCGCATAGAAACAGTTGGAGGTGCTGTCGGAATTGAGCACGACATGCTGACCAACGACCGTGACGCTGCCATCAACCGTGGTCTTGGCAATGTCGATGGTGCGTGCCGCCAGACGGACGGCACCGCCCACCGTGCAGTCGCGGATCGAGAGAGTATCGCCCGCGGCGATGATATCGCGGTCGATGGACGTATCGTCCAAGTTGAGGGCCTGACCGGCCCAGTACAGGTCGCCTTCGACGCCGGACGGATTGGCGTCATTGTCGGTCGCAAGTACGTTGCCTGCGGTGTCCGTGCCGGCGAACGACGCCGTGGGAAGCACGGTGATCGCCAGCGCGATGAGCGCGAATAGGATGGTGATGCGGCCCCATGCTTTACGGCGCTGGGTCAACGGGAATTGATTGCAGGGCATAGTGAATCCTTCGTTAGATACTCGGCATATATCTAACAGGGTACCCAACGCGTGGGCGCTCTAAAAGAACCTCTCGGTTGCATTTCGAAGGGTCGTGCCGTGCTGTCTACTTTTTACGGTGCAAGAAGCGCGCGATATCTTCTTCGGTGGGGCTTTTGATGTCAAAGCGCAGCGAGAGCCAGCGCAGACCCATGGTCACGACAACGCATACGACCAGCGCGGCGACATTGCTCATGATGCCGCTCATAACGAGACACACATAGCTTGTCGATCCGGCGATGGCGGCGATGGCATAAAAGTTAGTACGTTGGAAAATGCCCGGAACCACGCCCATAAAGCCGTCGCGCAACATGCCGCCGCCCACCGCGGTGAAAAAGCCCATCATGATGCACACCGCCGGCGCAAAGCCGTAGACCAGCGCCTTGTCTGCTCCAGTGGCGGCGTAGATGCCGACCGAGATGATGTCGAGCAGGGGAATGAGTTTTTCGGGCTTGTCGACGATTGCCGGGAAAATATAGATGATGGCTGCCGTGGCAATGGAAAGCGGCAGCGCCATCGGCTGGTTGAGGATGTAGACGTTGCCCACCTGCAGCGTCATGTCGCGCAAGAGACCGCCGCCCAGACCGCAGACCACCGCGAGCGCGACCGCGCCCACCAGGTCGAGCTTGTGCTCGCGCGCAACCAGCACACCCGAGATCGATGCGGCGACAACGGCGAACATCTCGAGCCAAAACGGGATGGCGACCATGGCATCCGTGGCGTGTGAGGTAACGGTCATAGCGGCGACGACGGGCAAGATGGGGTCCTTTGGGTTGTGGGTTTAGACAATGCCCGTACATAGTACATGGTTGGTGGGCGTGGCGACCCTATTGCTCGGTAAACGGTCGGGACTGGATGCGGGCGTAGGCACCAAACGTGCACATCAGCCTCCAAAGATGTCAAAAAATGTCGGTTTTGGAGGGTGATGTACATGTTTTGGTTGGGGCGTGCTGGGATGACGCTACTCGGAAGGTGCGTCTTCGCCCTGCGCGCTCTTCCAGTTGCGGATAAGTGCCTTGCGCAGTTCGTTTTGCTTTCGCTGGTACTCGGCGTCCGTGCAGCGGGGCATACCGAGTGCTTCGCGAATGCTGTTCATGGCGCGATGAAAGGCAAGTTGACTTGCGAACTGTGCCGAGGTGAGCGTAACGATTCGATATCCCATTTGGGCGAGTACGGACTCTCGTTCCGCATCTGCGCCCTTGCGCTCGGTCTCGTCGTGAAAACCGCCCTTATATTCGATGCCGAGTTCTCTGCGCTGATAAGTAACAAGAGCGTCGATTTTGAGCGATCGGGCTTTTGTGCAATGCCAGAGACGTTGAGGGATTTCGAGCGGTTTGTTGAGTTCGATACCTCGGATGCCAACGCCGCCTTCGCTTGTTGGGAGCGAGAGGGCGATGGACGATGCGGTCTCCATGGGCGAGACTGAGTGGTCGTAGATGTGTCTGAGCGCGAGTCTGGCGCGTGTGGCGCCGGGTTTGCCAGGGTGCCGATCGAGTAGCTCGACAATTTCGTCCTTGGAGGTGGTGGCTGGTTGCTCGGTGTAAGGGTCAGAGGGATTGAGCCCCATGCGATAGTCGCCGCAAACTTCGTAACCATACTCGAGGTATTCGATCCTATCCATCCACTCGGCAGCGAGCACGAAGGTGAAGGCTTCGTCGGTGATAAAGATGCCGGGCGTAAGCTCGTCAATATGGTCGTAGGGTAGGTTTTGGCCGAGAACGTGGCAAGTGACACCGTTGGCGCGAATTCGCTCGAAAGCAAATACTACGGAGATGTCGATAGTCTTGAGCATGGTGGACGGAATGCCGCAGTCGGTAAGTGCCTGCCGAATGCGCGCGATGCGTTGCTGGGTAGAGAGTCCCCGCACACCTATCTGGTAGTCGCGTTGTGCGACGGCTTGAACCAGGTTCCGCGGTGCATGATGGACGAGCCACGCCGTTTTATGCGAAATGAGAACAGGAGTATCCATTGGGGACCTCTCGCTTCGAGCTGACACCAAGCTCTTATGTCCGTTGAGGTGGGGAAATATACCGGATGCGAGCAAATCGACTCATGCTCGGTGCGCGTCATACGCAAACATGTACATCACACTCCAAAAACGACATTTTTTGACATCTTTGGAGGGTGGTGTACATGTTTGGTTGGGACGTGCGGTCAAAAAAGGGGGGGTCCGATAACAAAAAAGCCCCATTGCTGGGGCTCATGCCATCTACTGGCGGAGGAGGAGGGATTCGAACCCTCGTGACCTTATACAGGCCAAACGGTTTTCGAGACCGCCGCATTCAACCACTCTGCCACCCCTCCGCGTGGGGTAAAAACAAAGCAGGCTCAAAGGCCTGCTTTGGAATTAACTGGCGGAGAGTCAGGGATTTGAACCCTGGAGACGCTTTTGACGCCTACACGATTTCCAATCGTGCTCCTTCGGCCACTCGGACAACTCTCCGTTAAATGCGAAAGTCAGTATACACGAGGAATCGCAAAGTGCAAACAGAAAAGTTGGCATTTTTTAAAACGCTTGGCCGCGCTTGGCGTTGCAGTGGGGTTTGAGGTGCCAAAAAACGGCTTCCGACCAGCGTGGTTGATCAACTCAATTGTTCAAAAGGGGTATTCATAAGCGACTTGGCAGCAAATTTAAAAATCTTTGGGTGGTGCCGTGGACCACTGGTATGCATTTTGCGACCACAGCCTTGTGCCCGTTGACCTGTGGCTTGGCTCAGCTTGTCCCCACGGCACCGTATCTTGTCCACAGATTCGTCAAGCTTTTGGACAGCATTTGGTTGGAATGCGCATGAAACGTCGTGCGAGTATGGGCATATGTGGAGGTCATGAGGTTGTAGCTGCATATTCTTGCGGCATGGGAGGTTGAAAGATATTATTACCAAGTCTTTTCCTGCTTCAGGCGCACCTTCACGACCTGAAGCCACATTTGCCCAGAGGAGGTGACAATATGAAGGCTTATGAACTGCTGTTCTTTGTTGACCCGTCGCTCGACCCCGAGACTCGTCTCGCTGTTATGAAGCGTATCGATACCACGATCGCTGAGGGCGCTGGCAAGGTCGACTCCGTTGACGAGTGGGGCAAGCGCAAGCTCGCCTACGAGATCAACGACCTCACCGATGGTGACTACACCCTCATCAACTTCCACGCAGATCCTACCCAGATCGCCGAGCTTGATCGCGTCCTGCGCATCACCGACGCTGTGGTCCGCCACATGATCGTCCGTCGCGACGACCAGGAGTAAGACTGTCGTTTTGGACTGGGCTTGTGCCCCAAGAGGAAGTAGTGAGTTATGAGCATCAATCGAGTGAACATCACCGGTAACCTCACCCGCGATCCCGAGCTGCGCGCCACCGCCGGCGGAACCCAGGTTCTGTCCTTTGGCGTCGCTGTGAACGATCGTCGCCGTAACGCGCAGACTGGCGAGTGGGAGGACTATCCCAACTTTGTCGACTGCACCATGTTCGGCACCCGCGCCGAGGCCGTGAGCCGTTTCCTGGCAAAGGGAAACAAGGTCGCGATCGAGGGCAAGCTGCGCTACAGCTCTTGGGAGCGCGACGGTCAGCGCAGGAGCAAGCTTGAGGTCATCGTCGATGAGATCGAGTTTATGAGCTCCCGTGGTGGCCAGGGTGGCTACGATCAGGGCGGTTACGCCCCCGCAGCTCCCGCGCCCGCAGCACGTCCTGCCGCACCGGTGGCTACGCCGCCCGCGGTCGACGTCTACGATGAGGACATCCCGTTCTAAGGGTTGTTCACCTATTTTTGAGTGAGAGGCGGCTTCGGCTCGCCGAAGTTGCCAAATGAAAGGTATTTTGACATGGCTAATGATTATTCTGCACGTCAGCCGCGTCGTAAGTACTGCCAGTTCTGCAAGGAGAACACTGAGTTCATCGACTATAAGGACACTCAGCTTCTCCGTAAGTACATGACCGATCGTGGCAAGATCAAGCCCCGTCGCGTCACTGGCGCTTGCACGCAGCATCAGCATGACATCGCCAACGCCATCAAGCGCGCCCGCGAGATGGCTCTCCTGCCGTACACCGTCCCCGTGGTTTCCTCTCGTGGCAACCGCGACCGCGGCTAAGAAGGGAGACGCATCATGAAGGTTATTCTTCTCGATGAGATCAGGGGCAAGGGCGGCGAGGGTGACGTCGTAGAGGTCGCTCAGGGTTACGCTGAGAACTTCCTGTTCCCCAAGAAGCTCGCTGTTGCCGCCACCAAGGGCAACCTCAAGCAGCTCGACGAGCGTCGCAACAACATCGCCAAGCGCGAGGCCGTCCGTCTGGCCACCGCCAACGAGACCAAGGCTGCCTTCGAGGGCAAGCAGGTCACCGTTGACGTCAAGGTTGGCGACGAGGGCATCCTCTTTGGCTCCGTTACCGCCGCTATGATCGCTGACGCCATCAAGGATCAGCTCGGTATGGACATCGACCGCAAGCGCGTCGAGCTCGGTAAGCCCATCAAGGTTGCCGGTGCCCACACCGTTGCTATCTCGCTGTACCGCGAGATCAAGGCCGAGGTTGTCGTTCTCGTCGGCGTTACCGCCGAGGAGCTTGCTGCCGAGGCTGAGGTTGAGGAGACCACTGAGGTCGCCGAGGCCGAGACCGCCGAGGTCGAGACCGAGGCTGCTGCCGAGTAGCATTTGCTGCAACGCAACAATCTTGTTCTAAGAAGGGCGCTCTGGGAGACCAGGGCGCCCTTTTATTTTTTGCGCTGGGGGAGTGTCGTGGCAGCCATTGAGATGCGGTCCCGTGTATGGGACCGTTCATCCGTTTGGTTCGGTGATGATTGCCAAGGCGCGGCTCGATTTATAGCCGTGGCTGATACTATGGATGCTCACAAGCGATATGAATGAGGACGCTCATGGCATATGACGATAGGGAGACGGGGTTGACGGTCGAGGACCGTGGCTCCAAGTTGGGTCTCCCCCAAAACCAAGATGCAGAGGCCAACGTACTGGCCGCTATGCTGCTATCGCCCGAGGTGGTCGAAGAGGCCCAGGTCGAGCTGCAGCCCGATGACTTCTACCGGCCCATTCATAAGACCATCTATACCGCGATGGTCGATATGTACAACAGCCGCATCCCCATCGACTCCATCTCGTTGATCGATTACCTGCGAAGCATCAACAAGCTCGATGCCGTGGGCGGCGAGGCGTACATTTTGGAGCTGATGGGACAGACTCTGTCGCTCGTTAACTGGCAGCACCATGCCGCCATCGTTCGTCGCGACTCGATGCTGCGCGAGCTGATTGGCGCCACCAATGAGATCAACGCGCTGGCCTATAACGCCCCCACCGACACCAAAGAGGTCGTGGAGCTGGCCGAGAGCAAACTGCTCAAGGTCACGGCGCGTGAGGTTAAGTCGAGCTACAAGACGCTGACCGAGTTTATGGTCGAGGCCTATAACGAGGCCGAGGAAGTGTGCAAGGCCGGCGGTCAGGCTGCAGGCGTGCCCACGGGCTTCCCGTCGCTCGACCGTATGCTCATGGGCTTCCGCGAGGGCCAGCTCATCATTATCGGCGCCCGCCCCGCCGTGGGCAAGACGTCGTTCGCCCTGAACTTGGCGCTCAATGCCGCCGCTGCGGGCTATACCGTCGGCTTCTTCTCGCTGGAGATGTCGGGCAAGGAAATTGCCCAGCGTCTGATTTGCGCCTATGCCATGATCTCGATCAGCGACTTCCGTACGGGTCGCATTAGCCCCGAGCAGTGGGCCAACATCAATGAGGCCACGCAGACGCTGTCCAAGCTCGATATTCTGATTGACGATACGCCCGGCACCACGGTGACCGAGATCCGCGCCAAGAGCCGCCGCATGCTCCATAACAAGGAGAAGGCCATTATCATTCTGGACTATTTGCAGCTGGTGAGTCCTCCACCGGGTCGTCGTTCCGAGAGCCGCACCGTCGAGGTCTCCGAGATGTCGCGTGGTTTAAAGATCATGGCCAAGGAGCTTAAGATTCCGCTGATCGCGCTGTCGCAGCTGTCGCGTCAGGTTGAATCCCGTACCGGCAAGCGCCCGCAGCTGTCCGACCTGCGTGAATCGGGCTCCATCGAGCAGGACGCCGATATTGTCATGTTCTTGGACCGTTCCGCCGACGAGGCCGAAGCCTCGCGCGACGACCGACCCGACGAGGGCGTTACGCGTATCGTCGTGGCCAAGAACCGTTCGGGCCCGATTGGCGACGTCGACCTGATGTTCCTGCCGGCATCCACCAAGTTCTATGAGCTTGATGGGGCGCATGTCGAGGAGTAGGACAGGCACCCGTTGCACGGGTATACTGGGAATGTTTTGTGCTTCTGCGCGCCATCGTGGCGCACGGACAGTCCATGAATGTAAGGAGTAAACATGCCGTCAACCGTTTTGGTCGGTGCCCAGTGGGGCGATGAGGGCAAGGGTAAGATCTGCGACCTGGTCGCCGGCGACTTCGATGCCGTCGTGCGCTACTCGGGCGGCAACAACGCCGGCCACACCATCGTCGTCAACGGCAAGAAGTACGGCCTGCACCAGGTGCCCTCCGGCATCATGTATTCCGACCACGTGTCGGTGATCGGTAACGGCTGCGTCGTCAACCCCAAGGTTGTCCTTGAGGAGATCGACATGTTCGAGGCCGACGGCATCACCACCAAGAATCTCAAGATCAGCGGCAACGCGCATGTCATCATGCCGTACCACATCGACCTGGATGGTGCCTTTGAGCAGAAGCTCGGCAAGAAGAGCATCGGTACCACCAAGCGCGGCATCGGTCCGTGCTATCAGGACAAGATGGCCCGTATTGGCCTGCGCATGCAGGACATGCTGGACGAGGAACTGTTCCGCGACAAGCTGGAGACCGCTCTTGCCCGCGTGAACCCCGAGCTCGAGCTGCTCTATGGCCTGCCCACCTACACCGTGGACCAGATCTGCGAAGAGTACCTGCCCATGGCCGAGCGCCTGCGTCCCTACATCACCGAGACGAGCCTGCTGCTCAACAACATGATCGACGAGGGCAAGACTCTGCTCTTTGAGGGCGCCCAGGCGACACTGCTCGACATCGATCACGGTACCTATCCGTACGTGACGTCTTCCAACTGCACCGCCGGCGGCGCCATTACCGGTTCCGGCGTCGGTATGAAGAACGTCGACCGCGTGCTGGGCGTCATGAAGGCCTATATCACCCGCGTCGGTTCGGGCCCCATGCCCACCGAGCTTTCCTATGAGTCCGAGGCCGGCCACACGCTGACCGAGGAGGGCTACGAGTACGGCGTGACCACCGGTCGCCGTCGTCGCTGCGGCTGGTTTGACGGCCCTATCGCCAACTATGCCTCGCGCGTCAACGGCCTCACCGACATCGCCCTGACCAAGCTCGACGTGCTTTCGGCCTTCGACACCATTAAGGTGTGCGTTGCCTATGACGTCGACGGCGAGCGTTACACGAGCGTGCCCGAGCACCAGGTGCGCTTTGAGCATGCCAAGCCCATCTACGAGGAGCTCCCTGGCTGGAAGTGCGACATCACCGGCTGCCGCAGCTTTGACGAGCTGCCGCAGGAGGCTCAGGACTACGTGGCATTTATCGAGGATCTGGCACACACCCGCGTGACGTTCATTGGCGTTGGCGCCGGTCGCGAGCAGATCATCAACCGATTCTGGAAGTAATCGGGACTATTTGGTTATTGCGATATACCCCTTTGCAGTCCGGACGGGCGGCCGAGGGGTATATTTGCTTGCAAAGGGCTCGCGCGGAGCGGGCCGTTCATCCATAGAGGAGGCACCCTTGAAGGCGGACACTCAAACCATCGACATCCTGTTGTTGGGCAGCGGCGGCCGCGAGCATGCTTTGGCAGCTAAGCTCGCAGCATCACCGCGCGCCGGCAAGCTCTACATCGCGCCGGGTAACGGCGGCACCGCGAGCTGCGGCGAGAACGTGGTTCTCGACGACTGCGATCCTGCGGCCGTGGCGGCGTTTGCGCAGAGCCACGGATGCGGACTCGTGGTAATTGGCCCCGAGGCTCCGCTCGTGGTGGGCGTGGCCGACGCCGTGCGCGCGGTGGGTATTCCCTGCTTTGGCCCGGGTGCCGAGGGTGCCCAGATGGAGGGCTCCAAGCTGTTCTCCAAGCAGCTCATGGAGCGTGCGGGCATTCCGACGGCAGCCTATGGTTCGTTTACCGACGAGGCTTCGGCTCTTGCCTACGTGCGCGAGCAGGGCGCTCCGCTGGTCGTGAAGGCCGACGGCCTTGCCGCGGGCAAGGGCGTTATTGTGGCAACCGAGCTTTCGCAGGCCGAGGAGGCTGTGCGTGAGTGCTTTGGCGGCGCCTTTGGCGATGCCGGCAACACGGTGGTTATCGAGGAGATGCTCGTTGGCCCCGAGTGCTCACTGCTGGCCTTTACCGACGGCAAGACCGTTCGTCCCATGGCTACCTCGCAGGACCACAAGCGCGCTCTCGAGGGCGACCTTGGTCCCAATACGGGCGGCATGGGCGTCTACAGCCCGGTGCCTATCGTGACCGACGAGGAGCACGCCACCATGGTGAAGGTCATGGAGCAGACCGTGGCAGAGCTCGCTGCCGAGGGTATCGACTACCGCGGCTGCCTGTACGGTGGCTTTATGCTCACGCCTGCCGGCCCCAAGGTGCTGGAGTTCAATGCCCGCTTTGGCGATCCCGAGACGCAGGTCGTGCTGCCGCGCCTTAAGAACGACCTGGTCGAGGTCATGCTGGCTTGTGCCAACTGCGAGCTCGATCAGATTGAGCTCGACTGGCGTGACGAGTGGGCCGTGGCCGTTGTCCTGACGAGCGCGGGCTATCCCGGCAGCTACGAGAAGGGCAAGGTCATCACTGGCATTGAGGATGCCGAGGCCATGGAGAACGTGACCGTGTACCACGCGGGCACTGCCGTGGTGGACGGCCAGCTCGTGACCAATGGTGGCCGCGTGCTTGCCGTGACCGCTCTGGGCGACACGTTCGAGAACGCTCGCAACCTTGCCTACGAGGCCTGCGAGAAGATTGATTTTGAGGGCAAGACCCTGCGTCACGACATCGGCCTGCGCGCGCTGCGCGGTCGCGACGCCTGGGATGCCTAAAATCCGAGAGGAATGAGACGGATGGACGAGAAGAACGAAGAGCTCGTGGACGCGCAGATCGTCGAAGAGGACAGCCGCATGTATGGGCACGCCGAGGGCGAGCCTGGTGGCGAGGTCGCTGACGAGCCGGCGCTGGTGCTGGGCGACGACGACCCGCATGATGCCGAGCTGCACGAGAAGATTCTTTCGGAGGAGTGCGCCTGGAAGGGCAAGATCCTCGACGTCCACCGTCTTGAGGTTGAGCTGCCCAACGGTCACCGCAGCGCCCGCGATATCGTTCGCCATCCGGGTGCGGCGGCCGTTGTGGCACTGACCGAGAGCGGCAAGATCGTACTGGTGCGTCAGTACCGCACCGCCATCGACCGCGTGACGGTCGAGATTCCCGCCGGCAAGCTCGATCCAGGCGAGGATCCGCTCGATTGCGCTAAGCGCGAGCTGCACGAGGAGACGGGCTTTAGGGCCGGTCGCATTCGCTTTTTGACGTCGATTGTCACGTCCTGCGGTTTTTGCGATGAGATCATCCACATCTACTTGGCTACCAAGCTCGAGTTTGATGCGCCCAACCCCGATGATGATGAGTTTGTCAACGTGGACCTGGTGCCGCTGCACGAGCTGATCGACGCCGTACTCGACGGCAAGATCGAGGATGCCAAGACTGTCGTGGGCGCCTTAGCTTGCGACAGCATCGCGCACCGCTTGAGTGGAACTGATCTTTAAAAGCGAGGGCGACCCTGGGACAAACACCACTGATTATTTTGTCCCAGGGTTTTACGTTGTTGTTTTATCTCCGAGGACTGCATGTTTAGAAGGTTTTTGTCTTACTACGAGCCCCAGATGGGGCTTTTTGTTGCTGATACTGTTTGTGCTCTGGTGCTTGCCGCCATTGACCTGGCGTTCCCCATTATCCTGCGCAATTTGACCGGTGGGCTGTTTACTCAGGGTCAGACTGCCATTATGCAGGCGCTCGGCATGATCGCGGTGGGCTTGGTTCTGATGTATGCCGTCCGCTGCGCCTGCCGCTACTTTGTGAGCTATTGGGGTCACGTGATGGGCGCGCGTATGGAGTCCAAGATGCGCGAGGACCTGTTCGACCAGTATGAGCGCTTTAGCTTTGCGTACTTCGACCGCAACAGCTCGGGCGACATGATGAGCCGCGTGGTCAACGACCTGTTCGATATCTGCGAGGCGGCGCACCACGTGCCCGAGTGGATCATCATCTGCGGCATCGAGATTATCGGCTCGTTTGTGATTCTCTTTACCATCGCCCCGGTGCTGGCGCTTGCCATGGCCGTGGTGACGGCGGCGTTTGCGGTCATCATGTTTTGGCAGAACATGCGCATGCGCGAGGTCTTTAGCGACAACCGCAAAAAAATCAGCGGCATCAATGCGCAGCTGCAGGATTCGCTGGCGGGCATGCGCGTGGTCAAGAGCTTTGCCAATGAGGAGACCGAACGCTTCAAGTTCCGCGCCTCCAACAATCGCTACCTTTCGTCCAAGGAGAACATGTACCACGCCATGGGCGTCTATACCGCGACGTATGGCCTGCTCTCGGGTGTGCTCTATGTGATCGTGGTGTTGCTGGGCGGCTGGCTGGTCGCCCAAGGCCAGCTGCAGGCGGTCGATATGGCAACCTTCGCGCTCTACATTTCGCTGTTCTGCACGCCGCTTGAGACACTCGTCAATTCGGCCGAAACGTATCAGAAGGCTATCGCCGGCTTTAAGCGTATGGACGAGGTGCTCTCGACCGCGCCGGATATCCAGGACAAGCCGGGCGCTACGGATCTGCAGGTGACTGCCGGCGCCGTGGAGTATCACGACGTGTGCTTTAACTATGAGGATGTCGAGCTGGGCGAGGGCGATGCCGACGAGCGTCCCGTTATCGACCATATGGACCTGTCCATCAAGCCCGGGCAGACCATCGCTTTGGTTGGCCCTTCGGGCGGTGGCAAGTCCACGACCTGTTCGCTGCTGCCGCGCTTTTATGACGTGGCTGCCGGATCCATTAGCATCGACGGCCAAGACGTGCGCGATGTGACGCAGCAGAGCCTGCGCCGTGCCATCGGCCTGGTGCAGCAGGATGTCTATCTGTTTGACGGTACGATTGGCGAGAACATCGCCTACGGCAAGCCGGGCGCTACAGCGGAAGAGATCGCCGAGGCCGCCCGTCGCGCCAACATCGATTCCTTTATCGAGTCGCTTCCACAGGGCTACGACACGGTGGCGGGCGAGCGCGGCAGCCGTCTTTCGGGCGGACAGAAGCAGCGCATTGCCATCGCGCGCGTGTTTCTCAAGAATCCCAAAATCTTGATCTTGGACGAGGCGACGAGTGCTTTGGATAACGAGAGCGAGGAGGCGGTCCAGGAGTCGCTCGAAGAGCTGGCACGCGGCCGCACCACGATTATCATCGCCCACCGTCTTTCGACCATTAAGCATGCCGATGAGATTGCGACCGTTGAGCATGGTCGCGTTGTGGAACGTGGCACGCACGAGGAGCTTCTCGCCCGTGGCGGCACTTATGCCCGTTACTATCGAATGCAGTTCGAAGGTGCGCGTGCGCATGAGCTCGACTGATTGATATGACAGGAAGTTTATGGCTGACAAGAACCCTTTGACTCCGGAAGAAGTGACGGAGTTATTCTCCGAAATCGATGCATCCGGTGTCTTGGATCCCACGCTTGCCAAAAAGCGAACCGAGCGCATGCGTGAGAAGGAGGCTGCGGCCAAGCGCGGTGACAAAGCTGCGCTAGCGCAGCTGCGCAGCGAGGACCGCGCGAGCCAGGCAAAACATATCGACCCGCTGTCCGAGGACGATCCTTCGGGTTCGCAGGTGAGTCATACCATTACGAAGACCGCGATGGCCGTGGTTATCGGTATTTTGGTGCTGATCGTGGGCATGCAGATTGGCTACGGCGTGATGCGTCGTCTGAACACTGCCAACCTGTCCGAGAGCGTTTCGGTCGATACCGTTTCGACGGCGCTGAAGGGCGGCCTTGAGTGGGGCAACGGCTTTACGCAGTTCCCGCTCGACTTTACCGTCGATGAAGCCGATGAGCGTACGGGCACGGTCGAGGTGACGGTGTTGGACACATCGTCTGCCAACGAGCTCGAGCTGCTGTCCAACGGGCAGATCCAGGCCGCGGCGCTTGCGACCAACGCGCTGCTCAACGATAAGATCGACCGCGTGTTGTATAACGTTCACGCCTATATCGACGAGGATAGCAACATTCAGCACGATTCCTTCTTTGGCATGTTCCCCGCGCGGGGCCACCAGAGCGCCATTTTGACGTTCGTGTGGACCAAGAGCTCATCCAACGCCACGAGTATCGACTGGAAGATGCGCATCGTGAGTATGGATGACACCATCGCCGAGCGCATTCAGAAGCAGGTGAACTCGGTGTCGTCGTTGATTGAGGACCCGGTGGTTAGCCAGACCAAGATTGACGAGGAAAAGGCCGAACGTGACCTGGAGCATCGTCTGCATGGCCGCGAGATTTTCCGCGGCGGCAAGCCCGATCGCTCACCGTCCGATTTGCTGGAGCAGGACAAGAGAAAGTAAGACGTCATCATCCCGCGTGAGCCACAAGCCTCGCGGGATGATTTTTTAATCCCCGTCCCAGAGAAATCATTATGCATAGAAAGTCATAATTATCATTTCGTAAACATTTCGATGAAATTAACGCCATGAGGCATGCTTGCGGTTACAATACCGCGAGGCCTAACTACACACCTTTAAGCCGGTCCTGTGAGACCGGGAAGGAGAATTATGGCGAACAACCATACCGCGGGCGCTGCCGCCCGCACCTTCGCGCCCAGCGAGCTTTGCCAGCGTATGCTGGCCAAAACCAGCAAGGGCACCTGTGGTCCCTGCATCCTGTATCTTGAGGATGGGACCATTTTTTATGGACGTGCATGCGGCGCCGAGGGCACCGCGACCGGCGAAGTCTGCTTCAACACCTCGCTCGAGGGCTACTTTGAGGTCATGACCGACCCGAGTTATGCCGGCCAAATCGTAACCATGACCTATCCGCAGATCGGCAACTACGGTATCGACGAGACCGACGTCCAGTCGGCCTTCCCCGGCGACGCCGTGCGCTCTGCGAGCGCTCCGGCCATGCGCGGCATGATCGTTCGCGACATGTGCGCCACGCCTTCTAACTGGCGCTCGGCCGTCAGCGTGCCGGAGTACCTGCGCGCACACGGCATCGTTGCTATCGAGGGTGTCGACACCCGCGCTCTGGTGCGCCATCTGCGCGACAATGGTTCCAAGATGGGCATTATCTCGACCGAGATCTTCGACGTCGACGAGCTTGCCGAGCGTCTGGCCGCAGCGCCCACGCTGGTAGGCGAGAATCTGGTCAAGACCGTGAGTTGCCCCGCGCCTCACGAGTTTGCAGCTGCCGACCTGCCCGCCCCGCATGACTTTGCGCTTGCCCCTGCCGCTCCTGCCCGACACAAAGTGGTCGCCTACGACTGCGGTGTGAAGCGCGGCATTCTGGAGGGGCTGGTTCGCGCCGGCTGCGACCTTACCGTCGTGCCGTGGGATACGCCCGCGAGTGAGGTGCTCGACATGAATCCCGATGGCGTCTTTTTGTCCAACGGCCCCGGCGACCCCGACGCCGTGGTGGAGACCTACGAGCAGGTGCAGCAGCTGATCGGCAAGGTGCCGGTCTTTGGTATTTGTCTTGGTCACCAGATGATCAGCTTGGCCTGCGGCGCCCAGATGGAAAAGCTTAAGTTCGGTCACCGCGGTGGCAACCAGCCGGTCATGAACCTGGTAAGCCGTCGCGTGGAGATCACCGCGCAAAACCATGGCTTTGGCCTGCTGTTCCCCAGCTTGGGCAAGCTTGTCCCCGAGCTTTCCGGCGGCGAGACCGAGCATGCGGCCGATGGAGATCTGCGCGTCTGGGTGCGCCGCGGAATCGCGCCGGTCGTGATGAACGAGCGCTTTGGCCGTATTCGCCTAACACATGTGAACCTCAACGACGGCACCGCTGAGGGCATCCAGCTGCTCGACGCCCCGTGCTTCTCGGTCCAGTACCACCCCGAGGCCTCGCCTGGCCCCACCGATGCCCACTATCTCTTTACCGCCTTTACGCGACTCATGGACGGCGAGGAGAACTACCTGGACATCGACACCGCGAAGGACCGCCTGGCTGGCTGGAATTTCGCCGAGACCGCCGCGACCGAGACCGAGGAGAACTAACATGCCGAAACGTACTGACATCAAGCGTATCCTCGTCATTGGTTCGGGCCCCATCGTCATTGGTCAGGCCTGCGAGTTTGACTACTCCGGCGCCCAGGCCTGCAAGGTGCTTAAGGAGGATGGCTTCGAGGTTATCCTGGTCAATTCCAACCCGGCGACCATCATGACCGACCCGGGTCTTGCCGACCGCACCTATGTCGAGCCCATCACCGCCGAGTTTATCGAGCGCGTGATCAAGAAAGAGCGCCCGGACGCGCTGCTGCCCACGCTGGGCGGCCAGACCGGTCTGAACGCCGCCGTCGAGCTGGCGAAAGACGGCACGCTCGACAAGTACGGCGTCGAGATGATCGGCTGCGACCTGGCCGCCATCGAGCGCGGCGAGGACCGTAAGCTCTTTAACGAGGCCATGGCCGAGATCGGCCTGGAAGTCGCGCGCTCGGGCTATGCCTACAGCGTGGCTGACGCCGAGGCTATCGCTGAGCGCGTGGGCTATCCCTGCGTACTGCGCCCGAGCTTTACCCTCGGCGGCGCCGGCGGCGGCATCGCACATACTCACGAGGAGCTCGTCTCCATCGTGAGCCAGGGCCTGGAGCTCTCGCCCGCCCACGAGGTGCTGGTCGAGGAGTCCATCGAGGGCTGGAAAGAGTATGAGATGGAGGTCATGCGTGATCACGCCGGCAACGGCATCATCGTGTGCTCCATCGAGAATCTCGACCCCATGGGCGTGCATACCGGCGACTCCATCACCGTGGCGCCGGCGCAGACCCTCTCCGACCTTGAGTATCAGCGCATGCGCGTGGCCTCGCTCGCCATTCTGGAGAAGATCGGCGTCGAGACCGGTGGCTCCAACGTGCAGTTTGCCGTGAACCCCAACACCGGCCGCCTGATCGTCATCGAGATGAACCCGCGCGTGAGCCGCTCGTCCGCCCTCGCTTCCAAGGCCACGGGTTTCCCCATCGCCAAGGCCGCCGCGCGCCTGGCTGTGGGCTACACGCTCGACGAGATCGTCAACGACATCACCAAGGCTACGCCCGCCTGCTTTGAGCCCACGATCGACTACTGCGTGGTCAAGGTGCCGCGCTTTGCCTTCGAGAAGTTCAAGGGTACCGACCCCACGCTCACCACGCGCATGAAGGCCGTGGGCGAGATCATGGCGATCGGCCGCACCTTTGAGGAGGCCTTCGGCAAGGCTATGCGCTCGCTGGAGGACGGCCACCAGGGCATTTGCGCCGGCGGCAAGGAAGGTGCCGATAAGCTGAGCGACGACGAGCTTGCTCAGGCCGTGGCAACCCCGACCGAGCACCGCATCTTCTTTGTGGTCGAGGCCCTGCGCCGTGGCTGGGACATCGCTCGCATCCATGCCATCTGCGGTATCGATCCGTGGTACCTCAACCGTATCAACGATATGGTGCGGGTCCAGGAGAGCATCCGCGACCTGCGTGTGGAGGATATCGACGCCGACGCGATGCGCCTGCTCAAGCAGTACGGTACGAGCGACGCCGAGATCGCCGCGCTGACCGGCTCGGACGAGCGCTTTGTGCGCGCCTATCGCAAGGGCCTGGGCGTGGTCCCCAGCATGAAGACGGTCGACACCTGCGCGGCCGAGTTCTCGAGTGCCACGGAATACCACTACAAGACCTACGAGAACATCTACCGCACGAGCCCAGTCGCCAAAAAGTGCGTGGCCCCCGACGAGACCACGCCGGCAGATAAGCCCAAGGCGATGATTCTGGGTGCCGGACCCAACCGTATTGGCCAGGGCATCGAGTTTGACTACTGCTGCGTGCATGCGAGCTATGCCCTGGCGGCCCGCGGCTTTGAGACCATCATGGTCAACTGCAACCCCGAGACCGTTTCGACCGACTACGACACGTCCGACCGCCTGTACTTTGAGCCGCTCACCTACGAGGACGTCATGGACGTCATTGACGTTGAGCGTCCCGACGGCGTCGTGGTAACGCTCGGCGGCCAGACCCCGCTTAAGCTGGCGCGCATGCTCGAGGAGAGCGGCGTGAACATCATGGGCACCAAACCCGATGCCATCGACTTTGCCGAGGACCGCGAGCGCTTTGCCGCTCTGCTCGACAAGTTGGGCATCATGTACCCGCCGGCGGGCCAGGCCACCTCGTTTGAGGAGGCCGAGGCCGTTGCCGCGCACATCGGCTACCCGCTGCTGGTGCGTCCGAGCTACGTGCTGGGCGGCCGCGGCATGATGATCGCCTACGATGCCGAGCATCTGCGCGATTACATGGCCGAGGCCGCGCGCATTAGCCCCGACTACCCGGTGTATCTGGACCGCTTCTTGGAGGGCGCGATCGAGTCCGATGTCGACGCCCTGTGCGATGGCGAAGAGGTCTACATCGGCGGCATTCTGGAGCATATCGAGGAGGCCGGTATTCACTCCGGCGACTCTGCGACCTGCATCCCGCCGTTCAGCTTTAGCGAGAGCCTGCAGGCAAAGCTTCGCGAGACCACGCGCCGCATCGCGATGGCGCTGGGAGTCCGCGGCCTGGTTAACGTGCAGTACGCCATTAAGGGCGAGACCGTTTACGTGATCGAGGCCAACCCGCGTGCCAGCCGTACCGTGCCGTTCATCTCCAAGGCCACCGGCGTGCCGCTGGCCAAGTGCGCGGCGCGTATCATGGCAGGCGATTCCATCGCGAGCTTGGGCCTGCCGAGCGACGAGCGTCAGCTGGACTGGTTCTGCATGAAGGAAGCCGTTATGCCCTGGGGCCGTTTCCCGGGCGCCGACGTTATCCTGGGGCCCGAGATGAAGTCGACGGGCGAGGTCATGGGTATCGCCAAGAGCTATCCCGAGGCATACGCCAAGACGCAGCTGGCGATCGACTACAAGCTGCCCGACCCGAGCGCCGGCAAGGTGTTCATCAGCGTGTGCGACCGCGACAAGCGACATATCCTTTCGGTCGCGCGTATCCTGCGCTACCTAGGCTTTGATATCTGCTCCACCGAGGGTACGGCGCGCGTGCTGCGTGGAGGCAACGTGACGTGCGAGGTCGTGGAGAAGATTGGCGGCCCGCACGACGGCGAGCGTCCCAACATCGGCGACCTGATCGCCGACGGCAAGATTGCGGTGATCGTCAATACGCCGTATGGCCCGGGTTCTCGTGGCGACGGCTATCTGCTGCGCACCGAGGCGGTGCGTCGCGGCGTGACCTGCGTGACCGCGATGTCTGCGGCCAACACGTACGTGAGCGCCATCGAGGCGGTGCGCGAGGACCAGCAGGGTCACGGCAGCGCCAACGACATGGGCATGGACGTCATCGCCCTGCAGGACCTGCCGCAGCACACGGTGTAGTTGACCTGGCCGGCCGGGGCGGGAGGGGCCGAGATTTCCCCCTTTCGCTCCGGCTGCAAGCAGAGTCGCTCAGGAGGAAACTCGGCCCCTCCCGCCCCGGCCTGCGGTGACTTGGCTGCACCGTGTGCTGCCGAAGGGGCTTTGCGCGATGACTAGGGCTGAATAGAAAATGAGTGTGGGCCCTGCCGTTCGAACGAACGGCAGGGCCCACACTAATAATTCAGCCAACGTACGTCATAGCAACCCCCGGTAGGTCGAGGGTGCCCCGCGGCGGTCTGGTGTTTTAAAAAAAACCAAAAATCGAAACAAACAATAGAGAGATAGAAACACAAAGCCGACACAAGAAGACAGA
>UQIS01000039.1 GCA_900541245.1 uncultured Collinsella sp. | reverse complement strand
TCGACCTTCTCCCTGCTGTACATGCGAACCTCCAGTCCGGACCGCCCCGCGGTCCAACTTTCTGTCCGCACCCCCTATTTGCTGCCAAAGCCTCCAAATAGGAACTATTTCACCGCAACTGAGGAGGCGGGAGCGGGTGACCGGCCTAGCGCAGGGAGCGCAGGCCGCCGGCATCCTTGTCGAGCACCGTAAAGCGCACGGCATCCAGGTGCTCCAGGATGCTGATGGCACGTTTGCGCGACACGCCCAGAGCCTCGCGCAGCACACTCGTGGTGGCAGCGCCACCGGCTGCCTCAATGGCAGCGGCGACGAGCTCGCGCGCATGGGCCTCGGCGGCAGCGGACAGGGCCACGTCGCGCTCGACCTTGACGATCGAGCGGTTGAGCGAAAGCTCGCGCAGGGCACGCGTCATGATGTCGCGATCGAGCTGCAGTTGCTCGCCCACCTCGGGCAACGTCGGCGCATCGAGGCCGGCCTCATCCAGCAAGGCAACGATACGCTCGCAGGCCTCGCGCACCACACGCGCCGCGGCGGCTGCAGAGTGCGGGTCGAACACCTCGGCGCCTTCGGCGGCACAAACGCCGCGCGAACAGCCCTCGGCGATCAAGGCCGCGGCAACGGCATCGTCGGCAGCAGGCCAGGCAGCATGGGCGACGGCACCGGGCGTAAAGCCCGTCTCCTTGGGAGCCGCCGCGTGCATGGCCGACAGGGTCGTCGCGAGCGTACCAATCGCGGCATCGAGCGCCGAAGCATCTGCATATAGCGAGCCATCCGAGCCAGCAAGCGCGCAAGCAGCGCCCTTCGTCACCAACTCGCGCAACGATGCCTCAGCCTCACCGGCAACAAGATCGAGCGCCGCGGCAACATCGGCAACCGCAACCGGCAGCGTCTGCAGTGCCAACCAAGCACCCACGCCAGCGGTAACATCCCCAGACCCGAGCGCCGCATACAGCGCGCACTCCCCGTCGGCAAGCTCACGCGAGCGACGGCAGCGCGAAAGCAGCACGCGCCCGCCGCCGATGAGCATAACGGGCGAATACGACAGCACCACGGCATGGTCTCCGGCACACAGCGGCAGCGGCTCCTCCAGGCGCACCTGCACGATACGGGTCTCGCCCACCGCCATGGGGGCCTCGCCCTCCATAAGCATGATGCGGCCGACGACCTCGGCCGTACCGGCCATCACGTGCACACGCGCACCCGACTCGAGCACACGCGGCTTGGCTCCCTCGCGACCCAAATACGTAAACGTCATCATAAAGCGCAGCGTCTGGCCAAAGCGACCCGCCACGCCGAGCATCTCACCGCGATCGAGCGCAGCGACGCCATCGCCCACCAGGTTGAGCGCCACACGCTGACCGGGCAACGCCCGCGGCGTATCGCCATACACCTGAATCCCACGCACGCGACAGGCCGTACGCGACGGCAGCGCGACAAGCTCATCCCCCACCGCGATGGGCGCATCGTGCAGCGTTCCCGTCACCACGGTACCGGCGCCCTTGATCGTAAAGCAACGGTCGATGGGCAGACGCGGTGCGGCATCGGTGCGCTCGGCACGGGCGCGGCAGGCATCCCAGCAAGCGGCAACCTGCTCGTCGAGCACAACCAGCAGGTTATCGATTCCCGCGCCGGTCTTGGACGACACGGGCACAATCGGCGCACCCGCAAACACGGTACCCGACAAAAAGTCATCGACATCGAGCTCGGCAAGCTCGGTCATCTCGGCATCGGCCAGGTCGCACATGGTCAGCGCGACCACCATGTGTGTGACGCCCAGCAGCTCCAGCACATGCACGTGCTCGCGGGTCTGCGGCATCACGCCCTCCACGGCCGATACCACCAACACGGCAACATCAATGCCCGTGGCGCCCTGCACCATGGCGCGCAGGTAGTGTGCATGCCCCGGAACGTCGACCAGGCCCACGATCTTGCCACTCGGCAACGCCAATTCGCCAAAGCCAAGCTCAACGGTCATACCACGACGGCGCTCAACCTCCAGACGGTCGGGATTCTTGCCGGTCAGGGCCTCAATCAATGCCGACTTACCGTGGTCGACGTGGCCCGCCGTGCCAACGATAACGGGACACTCCACCAGCGCTTGAACCTCACTCATCGAGCAATCGCCTTCTTGACGCACGCGACGAGCGTCGATGCCGCCGTCTCGATATCGCGGTCGCCCACGAGCGTGCGCACATCAAACAGAATGCGGTCGTGCGAGGCGCGCGTGACGACCGGCGTATCCCAGTCTTGGACGAGAGAGCGTTTGAGCGCGTCGACGGACAGGCGCCCGTCGACCGGGCAGACGGCCACGCACATCGTGGGCAGCTCGACGGTAGGCAGCGAGCCACCTCCGGGGGTCGATGATTCCTCGACGATCTCCACCTGAACGGCGCACGGGCAACCAGCCTTATCGAGCCCGGCGACCATACAATCGCGCAGCTTGCGGGCACGTCGTTCCAAATGGGCCTGCGGCAGCGTAAGCATGCTGAGCACCGGCACCTCGCGATGGGCCACATCCGCCCCGTCCATGTAGATGCGCAGTGTGGCCTCGAGCGCCGCCAGCGCGAGCTTGCCCGGACGCAGGGCACGCATAAGCGGATGCAACCCGCAGGCCTGGACCAGATCGCGACGGCCCATGATAATGCCCGCCTGCGCGGCACCGAGCAGCTTATCGCCCGAGCACGACACGATATCGAGCCCCGCCGCGACCGAAGCCGGCGTGGTTTCTTCGCCTCCGCGCACCAGGATGTCATCGGGCAGGAGCGCGCCCGACCCCTGGTCCTCGTAGAACAGTAGACCATGCTTGTGAGCAAGCGCCGCAAGCTCCCGAGAACCTACCTCCTCGTGGAAACCCTCGATACGGTAGTTGGAAGGATGGACCTTGAGGATCATGGCCGTATCGGGCGTGATGGCGCGCTCGTAGTCGCTCAAGTGCGTGCGGTTAGTGGCTCCGACCTCGACGAGCTTGGCGCCCGAGGCCTCCATAACATCGGGGATACGGAAGCTGCCGCCGATCTCGACAAGCTCGCCGCGGCTCACGATAACCTCTTTGCCCGCAGCGTGAGTGGCCAGCACCAGCAACACCGCGGCGGCGTTATTGTTGACGACCAGCGCATCCTCGGCACCGGTAAGCGAGCGGATGAGCTGAGCGGCATGCTCCTTGCGCGACCCGCGCGAGCAGGTGTCGACGCTGTACTCGAGCGTGCTGTACCCGCGCGCGACCTCGGCCACGGCCTTGGCAGCCGATTCCGCAAGCGGGGCGCGACCCAGATTGGTGTGGATGACCACACCCGTGGCGTTGACGGCTGGACGTAGACTCGGCAGCGCAGAACGATGCGCACGGAATTCGATAGCCGACGCCAGCTCGCGTTTTGAGCGTGGGGCGGCGCCGGCGCGAATGGCGGCGCGCTCCTCGTCGAGCACGGCCGTGACGGCGGCATGGACTACCGCATCACACGTCTCCCCCGCCGCCTTCACCACTGGCCACTCGGCGAGCAGCTCGTTGACGGAGGGAATGGCGCGCAGACGGGCGCGCACCTCATCGGAAATGTTCTGGCTATCGCTCATGTACGGCCTTTCAAAACAAACGTAAATCAGTCGAACGCATCGGCTGAGTCAATTACTCGTCATTATCCCCGCGCGCAGCAATCTTTTCCACGCGAACGGCATTTTCCTGGGTGAGCGCGGCTCCCGTAATGGGATCCCAGCGCAGCGGCGTGTGGTCGAGCGGGCCGACGCCCAAGGCTTGAACGCCACCGGCATCGGCGCCAAACGAACGCCCGCCGGGAGCGGCCGAGGTGAAGATGCACGCCGGATGCAGATACGGCGTCGTCTCCACGCGCACGCGGTCGCGGCCCATGTCGCTCACAAGCTCGACGACCTCGCCATCGGCGATACCCATGCGAGCGGCGACATCGGCGTTCATCTGCACAGCGTCCAAGTCCGACCCCATCTCGGCGGCACCGGCCGCCGCAAGCCTGCGCGAGGTATGCGACTCAAAGGGACGGTTGCCGCTAATGAGGCGAAACATCCCCGAGTCGGGCTCCACCATGGGAGCGATCCAGTTGGGTACACGACCCAGACCGGCTCGCTCCCACACGTCGCTTGCCAGCGCAATCCTGCCGCCATCCAGGGGAATCGCCGGCTCGCCCGTACGCGACGGCAACGCAACACCCGTGTCGGCCCAGCCGCGTTCCTTGAGCTCGTCCAGATCGATCCCAAACGGTGCCACCTGGGCAGCCGCCAGATCGTCAGACGTAAACTGGAAGTACTCGCCCACACCACACGCCTGTGCCAGACCAGCAAAGATCTCCCGACCGGGACGCGTGTCGTCATGCTGCACGGGCAGCACGGCATTACGGTAGAACACGCGCGCATCGTTGGTGCCTATCACCGTTCCCACGCCGCGGTCGGCCTCCAGATACGTCACGTCGGGCAGCACGAAGTCAGAAGCGCGCGCTGTCTCGGACCAGCGAATATCAACGGTCACGAGCAAGTCGAGCTGCTGCAAAATACCCAACCAAGCCTGCGCATTGCCATAGCCCGCGCCGGGATTGCTGGCGTAAACGATCAGCCCGCGCAGGTCCCCGGCAAGAATCGACTGACCGATGGTCGTGCACAGGCCGCGCACCGGATCGACCAGTGGATAGCGCTCGGACCCCAACTTGGGCTCACGTGGCATCGGCGGCGTCGCAAAGTGTGCGGGATCAAGGTCGCCCAGCGCAAGCGGTGTGGGTGGATTGAGCGCGCCGCCCGCATGTCCAATACAGCCCAGCAGCACATCGACCAGACAAATCGCGCGCGCGGTCTGGGTGCTGTTGGCATACGCAATACCGATGCCGCCATGAAAACCCGCATCCACCACAGCGGCAGGCGCGGCGGCAGCGAGATCGCGCGCCGTGGCGACAATCTCTGTAGCCGGCACGTCGCACATCGACTCGGCCCATTCGGGCGTCCAGGCGCTCGCCGCCTGTGCCAGCTCGTCAAAACCCGTGGTATAGCGGGCAACAAACTCGTGGTCGTACAGATCCTCGGCAATCAACACGTGGACAATGCCCAACAGCAAGGCCAGGTCGCAACCCGGGCGCACACGCAGCCAGCGGTCGGCAAGCGCAGCCGAACCGCTGCGCCGGGGGTCGACCACGATAATCTTCGCCCCGCGCCGGCGTGCATCGTTGAGCGCGTCAACGGCCCCCATCGTCGACGAATCGACAATGGAGCGCCCCAGGTACATGATGCAATCGGTGTGGGCCAGGTCGGACGCCGGGCTGTAGCCCAGGCTGTGCTCCCAGCCGGTCAGGCGGCTCACCTCGCAGGCGCCGTCGGCACCGTACACGTTGGGCGAACCCAACGCATACATAAGGCGATAGGCCCAGTAGCGGTCGAACGAGGGCACGCCGAGTGTCATGCCCAGCGCACGGGGCCCGCGCTCGTCAACAATCCCCAAAAGGCGCTCGGCAATCTGGGCAAACGCCTCATCCCAGGAAATCGCATCGAACCCCGAGCCATCCTGGCGGCGGCGCATGGGTTGCACGATGCGGTCGCGCTCGTCAAACGGCATTGCCAGGCGATGCCGTCCGCGGGCACACAGGGCTCGCGCCGCGCACGGATGCCCCGCAACCGGCAGCTCAGCCACCACACGTCCATCCTCAACATGGGCCGCAAAGGCGCAATCGGCATAGCATCCCCCGCATGTGGTCACCACGGCGCGACCGTCACGCTTCACAGCAGATGCCATCTCGATTACCCCTTTCGTCAGCCAAACACAACAGGCCAAAAGCCCGCCAACGAGCCCCGGACCCAAAAAGCCTCCCGCACGGCAACGCCCCGCGGGAGGCCCAACGTCAAACAGACGGTACCTTACGCCTCGGACTTCTTGGCGTAGATAAACCAGTAGCCGAGCGCGACCAGAACCGCGCCGCCCACGATGTTGCCCAGCGTGGCGGCGGACAGGTTAAACGCAATGCCCGCGGCGTTGAGCGCATCGGCACCGGCGACGTCGGCGCCATAGCCGCACGCGTGCATCACGGCACCCATGGGCAAAAAGTACATGTTGGCGACGCAGTGCTCAAAACCGCATGCCACAAAGGCGGCGATGGGCAGCAGAATGCCAACAACCTTATCGACCACGGTCTTGCCAGCGGTACCGATCCACACGGCCAGGCACACAAAGATGTTGCACAGGATGCCGCGGAAGAAGATCGTCACCCAGTCGACCGTCACCTTGCCGGCGGCGACGCTCACCATGGAATTGGCAACCGCCTCGCCGTTGAGCTTGTAAATACCAGCCATGTACACCAAAAAGACGATGAACAGGGCACCAGCAAAGTTACCAAGCCACACGACGAGCCATGCCTTGAGCATCTGAGCCAGGGTGATCTTTTTGCTCTTGAGCGCGCAGACCATAAGCGAGTTGCCGGTGAACAGCTCGGCGCCGCACACCAGCACGAGCACCAGGCCCAGGCAAAAGCACAGGCCGCCCACGACGCGCTGGGCGCCCCAGCCCAGCGTGCTATCGCTCAAGAACACGGTAAAGAACAGGCCGCCGAAGGCGATGAACGCGCCGGCGAACATCGCCAAGAGAAAGGCCTTTGCGACCGGCAGGTTGGCCTTGGTCACGCCGGCGGCCTCGGTCTTGGCCTCGATCGCGGCGGGCGCCAGGCAATCGGGAGCGGGGTACTCCACCTTGGAATCTGCCATGTCAATCACTTCTTTCCTATTCAGCAGAGGCAAACGCTGCTACAGCTCTTGCCCCAAGCGGACAAAGTGGGAAAAGTCGTTGGCGGCCACGGCGTCGTACACGGCGTCGACGGCGTCAAAGACTTCCGGGGACATGGGGTTGTAGAACTCCGTGTCGCCCGGCTGAATCCCAACGAAGACGATATCATCACACGATTGCTCAATCTCCTCGATCAGAATCGACAAAGGAAGCGAATGCGTGGTGAACATCGACTTGCGGGCCACATCGCGCTTGTCGAGCAAGCGGATGGACCCGACGGGCAGCGCCATGTCGGCGGCATCGACCAAGACCAGGCGAGGCGGACGCTCGCGCTTGACCTCGATGATGTCGTCCTCGGGCGTTTGGCCTCCGTCGATGGTGTACCAACCGGCGATGGGCGCGTCTTCCATCTTTTTGGAGAGCACGGGGCCGGCGGCATCGTCGGCACGCAGCACGCTTCCCGCCGTGAGCACGATACCCGCAAACGGGGCGCCGTTCACACGTCCATCCACAACGCGACCCATTACTGCAACCTTCCCGTCAGATACACGCCCGACACATCGCGCACGCGCTCAACCAGATCGCGGAACTTCATTAAGAACGCGACCTGCTGGGCATGCAGGCCAAAGTCGTCGTCGAACACCGAGATGCCGGCCTTGGCCGACCCGCGAAAACCGCGCTCGTCGAGCAGCGCATCGCAGGCCTCGAGCAGCGACGGCACCGCCGCCTTATCGAGCTGGCACTCGCCAAAGGAGCGGATGGCCTCGAACTTGGTCTTGGCCTCCCCCTCCGGCAACGCGTCGACGAGCGAATAGAAGACATCCACCGGCACCGACAGGCGCGGCTCAAAGCAGTCGAGCACGCCGGTGTGGTGGCCCACGGCGAGCGTGTAGTACAGCACGTCGCAGGCCTCCTGGGGAACGTCTTCCTCGGTCTCCACAAACTTACGCGTGAGCTCATAGAAGACCACCTGGTCGGGAGCGTGGCCCAGGCAGGGGTCGGCAACGCCCTCGGCGGCCTCGTCGCTTGCGCGCGAGGCATCGCCAAAGGAGCCGCCGAGCATGCCGGGGCCCGCAAAGTAACCAGAGCGGTCCGTGAGCTCCATCTAGCGACCTCCGGCCAGCACCAGATCCTGCAGCGCCGAGTAGACCTCAACGCGACGAGGATCGTCCTGCTTGTCGATGAGCAGCGCCATGGCACCGCGGATATCGCCCTTGGGCGCGCCCTCGAGCGTATCCATAAACTCGTTGGCCAGGTCGCGGCCGTAACGGTAGCCGCTCATGGCGCGAGCCTCGCGCTCGATGGCAACGCGCAGCTTGTACGGCACACCGGGGTGCAGGATATCGGCCTGCTCGCCGGCGGCCTCCACCGTGGTCTCGGCATGGAGCTTTTGGTCTAGCAGACCGAGTGCCATGGCAAAGCCGTAGATGGTCTGCGCGGGGCTGGGCGGGCAGCCGGGGATATAGACATCGACCGGCAGAATCTTGTCCGTGCCGCCCCAGACGCAGTAGTTGTCGTAGAAGATGCCACCGGTGCAGCCGCACGCGCCATAGGACACCACGATCTTGGGATCGGGTGCGGCCTCAAAGGCGCGCAGGGCCGGCATGCGCATGGCACGCGTCACGGCACCGGTGTACAGCAGCACATCGGCGTGACGGGGCGAGGGCACGACCTTGATGCCAAAGCGCTCGACGTCGAAGACGGGCGTGATGGAACCGAAGATCTCGATCTCGCAGCCGTTGCAGCCGCCGCAGTCAACACGGTAGACGTACACCGAGCGCTTGATCTTCTTAAGAAGGGTCGCCTTGGCCTTCTCGATGCTCTCGTCGAGCTCGATCTTGGTCGGGCGGTACTGGAGCCGCTCGGGCAAAAGCGTGGGTTCGGCCATGGTTACTCCTCCTTCGTTTCAAAATCCATGATGATGCCCTCGACCGGCGCCGGACCGGCGGGAATCTCGGGCGCATCGGGGTTGAGCTCGCGGTCGATATACTCCGGGTTCACGCCGTGGCCGCCCAGATACTCCATGCCGGGGCCCTGGGGCTCACCGGACGCAAGCGTCTCGTTGGCAGCCATGCCGTGCGCGTTGCCGGTCTTTACGGCCGAGGCGGCGCGCAGGGCGTCGAGCTCGCGCTTGCACTCCTGGCACATACCGACGGTACGGGCGGCCTGGATGGCCTCCATGCCGCCGGTCTTTTGCAGCAGGCGCTTGGCGTAGTCGATCTCCTTGTGCGGGGCAAACGGCTTGCCGCAGCGCGAGCAGTGCTCGAGCGTGTAGACGCTCTTGCTGGTGAGGTCGTCCTTGCTCATGACGGCCAGCTCAAACTCCTCGGTGAGCTTGATGGCCTCCATGGGACAGGCTTCCTCGCAGCGGCCGCAAAAGATGCAGCGGCCGTAGTCAATCGACCAGGTGATGGTATCGGCCGCAAGGTCGGTGTCCATGCGAATGGCATCGGCCGGGCACGCCACGCCGCAGGCACCGCAGGCGATGCAGAGCTCGGCATTGTGCTCGGGCTTGCCGCGCATGTCCTTGTTGGTGGGGAACGGCGCAAACGGGTACTTGACCGTCGCGTCGCCCGCCTTGGCGTTGACCTTCCAAAGCTTCAGCATATTAGAGCGCCTCCTCATCGAGCGGAGCGGCCATGGTGCCCTCGCCCGCGAGCGGCGACTTGTCGCGCCAGACGTTCTCGAACTGCTCCTTGTCGAGCACGTGGTCGCGCTTGGCGGCGACATCGGTCACCGTCACGCGGTCGGTGCAGGAGTAGCACGGGTCGAGCGAGCCAACGATCAGCGCCGCATCGCCCACGGTGTTGCCGCGGAACATGTAGCGCAGGACCGGCCAGTTGCTGTACGTAGCGGCCTTGGCGCGCCAGCGGTAGCACTTCTGGTTATTGCCGAGCATGGCCCAGTGCACGTCCTCGCCGCGCGGCGCCTCGGTGGCGCCGATGGCGTACTTGTGCGGGGTGTACTCCCAATCCGTGGTGAGGATGGGGCCCGACGGGCAGTTCTCGAGCATGGTCTCGATCATGTCGATCGAATCGTAGACCTCCTGGATGCGAACGGCGGTACGGCCGAAGGCATCGCAGGTGTCAGCCGTAGCGGCGTGCATCTTTTGGACGTCCGGATCGGCGTAGCCGTCGAAGGGATGGTCAAAGCGCACGTCACGAGCATAGCCCGAGCCACGCATGAGCGGGCCGACCGGCGAGAAGTCGCGAGCGATCTTGCGGTCCAGAATGCCGATACCGCTCGTACGCTCGATAAAGTTGGGCGTGGAGAGCAGCATGTCGACGAGTTCTTGAACCTCGGAGCGCAGCTGGTGGATGGTCGTGAGCGTGGAGAGCTTCTGCTCGGCCAAAATGTCGCGACGCACGCCACCGATCACGTTGAGGCCGTAGGTCTTGCGGTGACCGGAGAGCTTCTCGGCCAGGTCCATGGACTTCTCGCGGACGCGGAAGAACTGCTGGAAGCCGGAGTCGAAGCCCGTGTAGTGCGACGCTAGACCAATGTTGAGCAGATGCGAGTGCAGGCGCTCGACCTCAAGCATAATGGCACGGATGTACTGGGCGCGCGGCGGGACATGAATGCCCTGGGCGCGCTCGACGGCCTCGGCATAGGCCACCGAGTGGGCGCAGCCGCAGATGCCGCAGATGCGGTCGGCGAGGAACGTCACAGCGTCATAGTTCAGGCGCGTCTCGGCGACCTTCTCCATGCCGCGGTGCACGTAGAACAGACGGTAGTCGGCGTCGACAATCGTCTCGCCCTCAACGAACAAGCGAAAGTGGCCAGGCTCGTCGGAGGTAATGTGCAGCGGGCCCATGGGGACGAGCGTGGTCTCCTTGCCCTTGGTGTCGGCCAAGAACTCGTAGTTTTCCATGTCGCTCGCGGGAGCGGGACGGAAGCGGTAGTCCATGGAGTCCTTGCGCAGCGGATACAGGCCGCTGGGCCAATCGTCGGGCAGCACCAGGCGACGACGATCGGGCAGGCCCTCGGGAATCAGGCCGAACATATCGCGCAGCTCGCGCTCGCCCCACACACAGGCGGGGACGAACGGCGTCACGGACGGGAACGTCATCTTAGCGGGATCGACCTCGGTGCGCACGGTCACCCAGCCGGGGTCCTCCCCCTCCATGGAGATGACGTAGTACACGGCGTAACGGCCGCACAGGCTGCGCTCATCGTTGCCGATGATCACGGGAATCCAGCCGTAGCGCTCGTAGTACAGGTAGTGGACGGCCTCGGGCAGCTTGTCCTGCTTGACGGTAATCGTCAGCTGGTCCTCGCACTGCCACTCAACCTTCTCGATGCAGCCCGGAACGGCGCGGCGCAGGGCCTCGACATGGCTCTCGCAGCGACGGGCATACACCTTGTTCTCAGTTTCAATCATTCGTTACTCCACCTCGCTCTGAGCGGTCTCGGTACCGAACACAGCGCGGTACATCGGCGTCGCGTGAAGTTCCTCGGTGCTCTGCTCGAGCACGATGCCAGTCGCGGTCTCCACACCGTGCACGAGAGGCAACGGGATGGCGATGCCAAACCACAAGATCATGACAGCCAGGATGATTTCGGGGATAAGCATGAGCGCCGGGGCCTCATGCTTGCCCATACCCTGGGGCGCATGGCCGAATACCGACTTGAGTGCGATGCGGGTGAGCGCAGAGATGGCCACGGTAAGGCCGAGGGCGACCACGACGACCAGCCACATGGGACCGGCGGTAACACCGGCGACAAAAGTCAGGAACTCGGAGATAAACATGCCAAAGGGCGGGAAGGCACCAAGACCGAGCAGCGCCAGGACGGCGAGCGCGGCGGTTGCGGGAGCAACCTCGACGACGCCCTGGATCTTGGCCAGGCTACGCGTGCCAAAGGCGTGCTGGATGTTGCCGGACACGCAGAAGGCAAGCGTCTTGGTAAAGCCGTGGAACACGCAGTGCAGCAGGGCCGCGGCGATACCCAGCGGGCCACCGATACCCAGGCACAGGGCGATAACGCCCACGTTCTCCACAGACGAGTACGCAAAGCGGCGCTTGAGGTCGTCCTGGCGGAACATAGAAAGTGCCGCCACCAAAATGGACAGCGTGCCGACGATCAACAGCAAAAGCTGCGGATACTCGGCGCCCACGGCCTGGATAGTAAAGCCGTAGAAGCGCATGATCACAAGCATGGCGCACTTAAGCAGCACGCCCGAGAGCAGGGCCGAGACAGGGCTCGGGGCCTGGGAGTGGGCATCGGGCAGCCAAGTGTGCATGGGGAACAGGCCGGCCTTGGTGCCAAAGCCGATCACGACAAATGCAAAGGCGAGGCGCATGAGCGTCGGGTCGAACTGGTCGGCATACGGCAGCACGCACGACAGGAATGCGGCCTCGTGGGCGTTGGGAATCACGTCGGCGGCGTTGGCGTAGATCAGCAGCGTACCGAACAGGCCAAAGGCCACGCCGGCGGTGCAGACCATCGCATACTTCCAAGAAGCCTCGAGGGCCGTCTTGTTCTTGTAGATACCCACGAGGAACACGGTGGAAAGCGTGGTTGCCTCCACGGCAGCCCACGTGAGGATCATGTTGTTGGACAGGCACGCGAGCAGCATGGTGAACACAAACAGGCTAAACAGCGCAAAATACTGCTTGGCGCGCTCGGCGGGCATGGAGCCCTCCTCGATATCGGCCTTTACATAGGAAAGCGAGAACAGCCCGGTAAGAAAACCGATAAAGCCGATGAGCAGCACAAAGATGGCACCCAGCGAATCGAGGTGGAACCACAGGCCAAGAGCGCTCGCGGTTTCGCCGCTCATAAGGACGTCACCGGCCGTCATAATCGACAGCACCAGGACGGCTGCGACGGAGACCAGGTTGAGACCGGCAAACACGTTATAGGACGTGTTCTTGGGCAAAAACGCCATGACCAGCGAGAACACCAAAGGAGTCGCGAGCAGGGCGAGAATCAACGTTTCCATGGACTACCCCCTCAGCTCGGACAGGTCGCGCGCATCGAGCGAGTGGGAGTCGTCCCAAATGCGACGCACGACGATGGACATGATGATGACGGCAAAGATGGCGTCGGTGGCGATACCGATCTCGATGATCTCGGGAGCGGTGGGGGCCAAAAGCGCGAGCGTCACGTGGCTGCCGTTTTCCATAAGGCAGTATCCAAAAATCTGCTTCATGATGTTGCGCTGCGAGATGATGCAGGTAAGGCCCACAAAGAAGTGAGCGAAGCTAATGGCGAGCGCAGGCGTTGCGACCTCGGCCGTGGGCAGGCTGATCTGCGTCACGACGGCAAAGCAGATCGCGACCTCGACGGCGATGATGCAAATGGCCCACGCGGGCTTAAGGCCGGCCTTGAGCGATGCATCGCTCGGCTCGCCCATCTTCTTATATGCGCGGTTGAGGATATAAGGAACCAGGACGACCTTGGTGATAAAGGCGGATCCGGCCCACATAAGCAGCTCCTGCGCACCGGTAGTGGCACCGAGCGTAGCGAGCAGTCCCACGAGCACCAGCGACTGCACCGCATACCAGCGGATGGCGTGCTTGATGTTCTTGGAGACGACCACCATGGTGGACGTGACGATCAGAAGGCCGCCAAGGATGTTGACGATCGAATAACCCATGTCGTTCTACCTCCTAACCGATCCAGCTGGCCGAAAGCGGGCCGCTGACGATGACCATGATGATGAGCACGATGAACACGAACGCCATCGCGCGGGGAAGCGGGGCTCCCGCTGCGACCTCTTCGCTCGGCTCGCCGGGCAGGCAATAGCCCATCCACTTGAGGAACCAGGCGAAGGTGGCGACGGTCTCGGCGACCATGATGCACACGAGCACCAGGATCGCGACGTTGCCGGCACCCACGGAAAAGCCGCCGGCGATAATCTGGAACTTCGAGAAGAACGTGTTCATGGGCGGCACGCCGGCAATGGCGAGCGCCGCGACACCGAAGCCCACGCCCGAGATCGGGTACTTCTTTACGATGCCGCGAAGCTTGGGCAGCATACGCGTGCCGAGCGTAAAGGAGAACGAACCGGCGATCAGGAAGAACAGCGTCTTGGCGAAGGCATGGTTAAAGATGTGGCACACGGCGCCATCGAAGGCGAGCTGGCTACCAAAGACCGAAAGGCCCAGACCAAAGAACACGTAGGAGAGCTGGGCGATCGTGGAGAAGGCCAGCAGACGCTTCATGTCCTTTTGCGGCAGGTACATAAGGAAACCAAAGAGCATAGTGACCATAGCGTCGACAATGGCGACCCAGCCCACAATCTCGGGGACCTCTCCGGCAGAGACGAGCGCGCGTGCGAACACGCACACGCCGACCTTGACCATCGAGGCGCCATGCAGGTAGGCCGAGACAGGCGTCGGGGCCTCCATGGCCGAAGGCAGCCACATGTACATGGGGACCTGTGCGGACTTGGCCCAGGCCGCAAACAACACGAGCAAAAGGACGATAGCCTTGAGCTTGGCGTCGAGGCCGGCAATCGCGGTGATGGCGAAGGTGCCGGTGTGGGCAAACACGATGGCGGCACCCAGATACAGGCCGAGTGCACCGATATGCGTGATAATCAGAGCCTTCATGCCGGCCTTCTTGGCCGTAGGCGACATGTAGTAGCTAATGAGGCCCCAAGAGCACGCACCCGTGATCTCAAAGAACACGAGCTGGCCCAAAAGGGTCGAGCTGTACACGAGGCCGGCCATGGCACCGATGAAGGTCGCGAGGTACGCGTAGAAGCGACGACGCGGCGCATCGGGATGCTCACGGTTATTCTCGCTCATATAGGGAATCGAATAGATCACGACAAGCAGGCCGATGCCCACAAAGGCGGGCGCGAGCAACGTGCTCATGCGATCGAAGGTGAATCCCATGACGAGGGTCTGCCCAAACGAGATCAGGGGGACCTGCGTGTCGGGCATGCCGGCGCCGGCGAAATACGCGGCGAGGGCGATGGTGCAGACCGTCGAGACGGCGGCACCCAAAACGCTGAACCACTTGGCGTACGGACGGGGGAACAGGGCGACGAGCACCGAGGCCACCATCGGGGCCGCGATAGCGACCAAGCCGAGAAGGGACAGACTGACTGCAAATGACATTGTTTCTCCCTTCTCCTACACGCCGACGACCACGAAGACAAACGCCAGAACGGCGATGCCCACGACAGCCCAGGTCTGATTGCCGAGCACCTTAAAACGCGAGCGCGAGCAGGAGTTCTCGATCATGCCGCATACGACAAAGTCGATCAGGCACTTCACCAGGAAGATGACCGCGCCCAGAACGGCGGCGGCGCCCACGGTCGCGGGCTCGCCCCAGGGGACGAAGATCGCGCAGAACCAGGCGACGACCAGGACCTGTTTCATGGACATGGCAAGCTTGGCCATGGCGAGCGACGGGCCGGAAAGCTCGGCGAGCGGGCCTTCCTGAAGCTCCTGCTCGGCCTCGGCCTGGTCAAACGGCAGCTTGCCGAGCTCCATGTAGCAGGCGATCGCAAAGGCGATGCCGGCGAGGATCACGGCGACCGGCGCGTCGATGGCGCCCGTCATGATGTGCTGACCCATGGTGGCGATGTCGGTGGAGCCGCACACCAGGGCGGCGGCAAACAGCGCCAGCAGCATGGACGGCTCGATGAGCACGCTCATGAGCAGCTCGCGGACGCCGCCGATACCGGCGTAGGCGTTGGACGAATCCACACCGCAGAGGGCGAAGAAGAAGCGGGCGAGCGCCAGGCTGTACATGATGGTGATGGCGTCACCAAAGACCGGGATGGGGCTTTGTGCCGTAAAGAGCGGCAGGCCCATCGCAAGCATAAAGGCGACGGCGAAGAACAGCGGCGGCATAATGCGCAGCGCAAAGCTCGCGTCCTCGCTCTGGGACTCGGGGCGCGCAAAGAGCTTGGCCAGGTCGCGGTAGTCCTGCATGATGCTGGGGCCGCGACGGTTGTGCATCTTGGCGCGGATCACGCGGCCGAGACCGGAGAAGAACGGCGCGACGGCCATAACGACCACGCCCTGCAGAACGGCAAGTACGATGTTGTTCATGCTCTCCCCTCCTTAACCCATTTGCACGGCGAGCACGAGGAACACCACGAGTGCCGCGACGATGTAGCAGATATAGATGCTGTAGTTGCCGCCCTCGAGCTTAGTCGCGAGGTCGGCGAGCTTCTCGACACCCTTATGCGGGGCATCGACGAGAACCTTGTCGGGTACGGGCTCCACAGCCTCGGCCACACCGGTGAGCTTCTGGAAGAAGTGCGCGATGGACCAGCAGACGGCCGTGCAGCGGTCGCGCAGCGTGTAGAGCGGCTGCATAAACCAGGACACCTCGGAGGCAAAAGTCGTGGCCACGACGGGCATATGCTCGTTGGGAGCATAGCCGCATGCCCACGGCTGGGACTTCTGCACCTTGCCGACGGTCTTGAGCTTGCGATAACCGCAGGCAAGGCCGACGAGCACCACGAGCGCAATGGCGATCGCGGGCGTGGAGGTGGCAGCGCCGGAGTACTGGTTCATGAGCTCCATACCCTCGGCGGCAAACACGCCACCGTACGGATGCAGCACGGACGCGGCGACATCGACCAGCACGGGAGCGATCACGGGAGCGCCAATGCCCAACACGACGCAGATGGCAGCGAGCAGGCCCTGCGCAAACACCATGGGGGCGGGAACCTCCTTGGCATTGGCCGCGGCCTCGGAGCGGGGCGCGGAGGCAAAGGAGACGCCATAGGCCTTGACGAAGCACGTGACAGCCAGCGCGCCGGTAATGGCAAGCGCGACGGCAGCGAACACGGCCACGATCATGACGGCCTTGTCACCCTGCATGGCGGCATTAAACAGAGACTGATAGGTAAACCACTCGGACACAAAGCCGTTGAAGGGCGGGATGGCCGAGATGGCAAGCGCGCCAACGAGGAAGCAGATGGCCGTTGCCGGCATACGACGGAACAGGCCGCCCATCTTCTCCATATTGCGCGTACCCGTGGAGTACAGCAGCGCACCGGCGCCCAAGAACAGCTCGCCCTTAAACATCGCGTGGTTAAACGTGTGGTAGAGGGCGGCCATCAGAGCCAGGACGGCGATTCCGACCGAGTTGAGCGCCATGGCGGCCATGGAGGCACCGACGCCGAGCAGAATGATGCCGATGTTCTCGACGGAGTGATAGGCCAGCAGGCGCTTGATGTCATGCTCCTGCAGGGCGAAGGCCACGCCGAGGACCGACGAGATCGCACCGAAGACCATGACCATAAGGCCCCACCAAACCTGAACGCCCGAGGCGGAGAGCAGGTCGAGACCAACCTTGAGGATGCCGAAGATACCGATCTTGATCATGCCGCCGGACATGAGGGCCGACACGTTGGACGGCGCCTCGGGATGTGCCTTGGGCAGCCAGCCGTGCAGCGGGATGATACCGGCCTTGGCGCCAAAGCCAAAGAAGGCGAGCACGAAGCACACGGATGCGACCGCAGGACTAAACTGCGTGGCGCGGAAATCCGCAAAGGCAAACGAGCCACCGGCGAAGTTGGTCATGGTGAGGAAGCTCGCCATGATGAGCACAAAGCCCACGTGCGCGATCACAAAGTAGAGCCAACCGCCATGGATGGAGTTCTCGTTCTCCTCGATCACGACCAGGAAGTACGAGGTCAGCGACATGAGCTCAAAGGCGACCAGGAACCAAAACACGTTGTCGGCGGTGATGACGAGCATCATGGACGCCACGAAGGTGTTAAAGAAGAAGCCGGCGCGGCCCTTTTTGCCCGGGTACTCATCAAAGTAGTTGAGACCGTAGATCGAACCGGCAAACGCGAGCACCGAGATGAGCGCCACGAACAGGCCGGACAGCTGATTGAGCAGCAGCTGGAAATGGGCAAACGGGAAGAACACGATGGTGTCGACCGACGTGACATCGCCCAGCACGGCCTGGATACCGGCCACAAACGAAAGCACCGCGGCGACGGCGCCGATAAGGCAGCCGGCGGTCTTATCGGCGTTATCGGCCTTGATCAGCAGAACCGAGGCGAGCGCACCGATGCACGAGACGGCAAGCGATGCGATAAACAGCGTCATGCTATCCATTCTTTACGCTCCCTTCTGCTTTCTCGGACAAGCCCTGGGCCACAGCGGTAACGTCGACGACCGGACCGTTTTCGATCGAGCGCAGGCGCTTGGCCTCGTCGAGCTCGCGATCGGCCGCACCGCCCATGACGGTCAGCGCCTTGGTGGGGCACGCCGCCACACAATGCGGGCCGTCCGGATCGAAGGCGCACAGATCGCACTTGACAGCGCAGGTGTACTGGCCGGGAGCCCACGTAAGAAGGCTGCTCGGGGACTTAGGATACGAAGGCGTCGGATCGCACATGCCTGCGACACCGGCGATAGACGTGCCATCGGGATGGATGGCTCCGAAGGGGCACGCGATGGCGCACAGCCTGCACCCGATGCACTCCTGCTCCTTGACGTGGATGCGATCGCCATCGTGCTCGATGGCATTCACCGGGCAAACCTCGGCGCAGGGGGCACCCTCGCAATGGTGGCAGGCAAGGGCGGCCGAAATACCGCCGGTCTTCACGAGCGCCAGGCGCGGCGTATCCTGAAGACCCTGCATCCGGTGGGCGTCGGCACAGGCGGACTGGCATGTTCCGCAGCCGATGCACCTCTCCGGGTTGATGTCGATGAAGCGGTTCATCCCCACTTCCTTTCAAAATAACGGGCCGGGCTCCCGAACGTACGGGACGCCCGGCCCAAAAAGCCAACGAGAACGGGACTACACGATTTGATTCACGTGTGTCTCGTCGTCGAACTTGGCGGCGCCGGGCTCAACGTCCTGGGGAGCGGCGGCGTCGACCAGAGCCTGCTTGAGCTCGGTGTACTGACGCTCGACCTCGCCCTCGGCCCAGACCTGGTCGGCGATAGCGTCGACCTGGCAGGCGGAGAACTTGTCCTCGGGCGTGTGCGAGACCGGGTCGACCTTGTGCATGGTCAGCTCGTTGCACTTGCCGATCCACCACTGGTAGGTCATATAGACCGTGCCCTTGTTGATACGGTCGCTCACGTCGGCTCGGCTGTATACCTGGCCGCGGCGGCTGTGAATCGAGACGATGTCGCCGTTCTTGATGCCGCGCGCCTGGGCGTCCGCGGGATTCATGCGAACAAAGCCGGGCTCGTCGGCGAGCAGCGCCAGCGTCTTGCAGTTGCCGGTCATCGAGCGGCAGCTGTAGTGGCCGACCTCGCGGACGGTGCACAGGATGAGCGGGTACTCATCGTCGGGAAGCTCGGAGGGCGCCTCCCAGTCGTGCGCCATCAGGTTGGCGCGGCCGTCCTTGGTGGTGAACTTGCCACCAGCGAACATGTCGGGCGTACCGTGGTCGTTCACATCGGTGCTCTTGACCGGCCACTGGGCGTAACCGCCCTCGGGAGCCATCTTCTCGTAGGTCGCGCCCACAAAGTTGGGGCACAGGCTAATGCACTCGTTCCAGATCTGCTCGGTGTTGTCGTAGTGCATGGGATAGCCCATGCGCGTAGACAGGTCCGCGAAGATCTCCCAGTCGTGGCGGCACTCGCCCTTGGGCGGAACGGCCGCGTCAAAGTGCTGGAAGCTACGGTCGGATGCAGTAAAGACACCCTCGTGCTCGCCCCAAGAGGTAGCGGGCAGGATGACGTCGGCGAGCATGGTCGTCTGCGTCATAAAGATGTCCTGGCAAATGAACAGGTCCAGCTCGGAGAGCGTCTTGCGCATACCGGCCGAATCGGGCTCGGTCTGCACCGGGTCCTCGCCGTAGTTGTAGAAGCAGTGCACCTTGCCCTCGTCGACCAGGTGGCCCAGGTCGGTGAGCTTGTAGCCCTCCTCGAGCGGGAGCTTTTCCTCGGGCACGCCCCAAGCCTTGGCAAACTTGGCACGCACTGCCGGGTCGGTGACCTTCTGGTAGCCAGGGTACAGGTTGGGCAGCATACCCATATCGCAGGAGCCCTGGACGTTATTCTGGCCACGCACGGGCGCGAGGCCGGAATTGGGTTTGCCGATCTGGCCGGCAACGCAGGCGATGGAGGCGATGGTGTGCACCGTCTTCAGGTTCTGCTTCTGCTGGCATACGCCCATGCCCCAGCCAATGATGGCAGAGGGCTTCGCCGTGGCGTACATCTCGGCAGCTTGGTGGATCAACGCGGGCTCGACACCCGTGATGTCCTGTACGGATTCGGGAGTGTAGTTCTTGATGGTCTCCCACCACTCGTCAAAGCCGTTCGTGTGCTCGGCGACGAATTCCTTGTCGTAGAGGCCATCGTTGACCAAGCAGTTGGCAAAGGCGTTGAGGAACGCAACGTTGCAACCGTTCTTGATCGGAAGGTAGAGATCGGCGATACGCGCGGTTTCGATATGGCGCGGGTCGGCGACGATGATCTTGCAACCCTTTTCTTTGGCTCGCACGATACGCCTTGCGACGATGGGGTGCGAATCGGCAGGGTTATAGCCGAAGAGGAAAATGCAGCCCGCATCCTCCATACCGGGGATGGAGCATGACATGCAACCTGAACCAACCGTGTCCATCAGACCGAGGACAGTAGGGCCGTGTCAAGTACGGGCGCAGTTGTCTACGCTGTGGGTGCCGATGCACGCACGCGTAAACTTCTGCATGACGTAGTTCGCCTCATTGCCGCCGCCTCGCGAAGAGCCGGTGGTCATGACAGCGTTAGGACCATATTCGTCAATTATGGCCTGCATCTTAGATGCGGTGAAATCCAGCGCCTCGTCCCAGCTTACGCGCTCAAGATCCGCGCCCTTAGTGCGGCGGATCATCGGGTGCAGTACGCGAGGAGTCAAGATCTTGGTGTCGTTGATGAAGTCGTAGCCGCTCATGCCCTTAAGGCACAGCTCGCTCTGGTTGGTGATGCCGTTGAGCGGTTCGGTACCCACGACCTGGCCGTTTTGGACCAAGAGGTTAAACTGGCAACCGGCGCCGCAATACGGGCAGATCACTTTATGCTTCTCCATGACACCCTCCTTCCTTTCTCTGCTACCGAATACTCGGTACTTATTTGACAATCATTGGGCCTGTCGCCCGACGCTTACGCCTCGTTTTCGATGGTGGCGCGGGCACGCTCGGCAGTCAGTTCTGCCAGACGCTCCTCGTCCACCAGGGTGAGGCCCTTGGTCGGACACGCCTCGGCACACGCCGGACCGCCGGGACGGTCCACGCACAGGTCGCACTTGAGCACGAAGCTCTTAGTCTGCGAACCCACGCGCACGTCGCCCATCAAGACGGGGACCTGCGTGGTCGCCACGCTCACGGCGCCAAAGGGGCAGGCCATGACGCAGCTCTTGCAGCCGATGCAGTTGTCCTCGTTAACACCGATGCGATGGTTCTTTGGATCAAAGAACAAGGCGCCCGTGGGGCAGGCCTTGGCGCACGGGGCATCCTCGCAGTGATGGCAAGCCACCGGTGCGGAGATCTCGTACGTACGCGTCACGCGCAAGCGCGGCGCGGCGATGTTGCCGGGAATATCGTGTGCCTCGATGCACGCCGCCATACAGGTTTGGCACCCAATGCAGCGTGAGGAATCGGCTACGACTCGTTTATTGCCCATGTTGTTCACTCCCTCCTGAATCCCATGCCAGAGAGACCCTGTCGACGTTGCCCCGGACCGCCCGTGGCCCGGCATCGGCGTATCGAGTGCATGCGGCGAAACAGGCACTTCGATAGAATTCCTCCAACGGTATACAGGTTAAATATACGCAGTTGCAGGTGGCAAACTTGAGCATAGGCCCTGCAATACGGGTGTATTGCAGGGGTTTTGGCAGGTTGGAACTATTCTCGGATAGCTATAAAGGTGAGTGTATTACATGCGTACGCCTCAGAGATTTTTACGCGCTCTCGTTTTGGATGTACTACGCTTGTATTCGTGTTTATGGTTATCAACTTGAGTGAAATAAAGTAATCGTTATAAGATGCTCAAGTATCGGCACATGCCGCATTTGACCGACTATATTGCACGCTCATTAAGGGGGCCAGTGATGTCATCGACTCAAAAAAGAGCCATCCTGCAGGTGCGCATTCGCGAGGAAGACAAGCAGCATGCCGAGCATCTCTACGACGCCATGGGCACATCGCTCGCCGAGGCTGTCCGTCTATTTGTCGCGCAGAGCATTTTGATGCGCAAGCTCCCCTTTCAGCCGGTCGCCGTGCGTTCCAAGGACGGCACGGCCGCCTATGGATCGCTCAAAGCATATGGGGACCCCAATCGCCGCTCCGAAGAGCGCAATGCCTGGATTGAGTACCTTGCCACAGAAAGCGACGATTCGATTTTGGGTCCCGAGGAAGTAGATATCCATGAGTAGCACCATCATCGACGAGACCGTCATCCTGCGCTACCTGCTTGACGACGACGAGGTTCTGTCACCGCGCGCCGCCAAGGTCATCGCCACGCGCACCGCTCGCGTCTACCCCGAAATCATCACGCGCGTCGTGGTCACGCTGCGCGACGTCTATAAGGTTCCCCGCGTTGAGATTACTGCGGCCATGAAAAGGCTGCTCGATGACGTCATGGTCGACGAGCCCACCGTTGTCGCCCTTGCCGTCAAACTCTTTGGCAAGACCCATATGGACTTTACCGACTGCCTCCTCGCAGCCCGAACCGCCATCTACAACGATGATGTCGTGAGCTTTGGCAAGCCCATCATCCAAGGCATGATCGATTACCGCCGCAAGCGCCAAACCGCCGCCGACGCCCGCAGCCGAAGCACCGACTCCACCATCGACAAACTCCGCCACCAATCCCGCCACTAGCCGACAGGCAACGGCATCGCCCG